>JALZCZ010000061.1 GCA_030862825.1 Actinomycetota bacterium
ACGCACGACCGCGTCGACTTGTCGGGCGTCAGCGGCGCGGAGTGGTTCGGTTTCCCGGGGCAGACCGCCGACGGGCTGGTCGGCAACCAGGCGCAGCTGGACAACCTGTCCGCGGTCGGCTGGCACCTGCCGTCGTTCTCGATCACGTTCGCCCTCCTCGCGATGCCGGCCGTGATCGCGCTGGTCGCGGAGAACATCGGCCACGTCAAGGCGGTCTCGGGCATGACCGGCATCGACCTGGACCCGGTGGTGGGCCGGGCGGTCGCGGCCGACGGTGTGGGCACCGTGATCGCGACGGCGGTCGGCGGCTCGCCGACCACGACGTACGCCGAGAACATCGGCGTCATGGCGGCCACCCGGGTCTACTCCACCGCGGCCTACTACATCGCGGCGGCGGTGGCGATCCTGCTCGGGTTCGTGCCCAAGTTCGGGGCAGTCATCTATGCGACGCCCGGTGGCGTGCTGGCAGGGATCACCTTGGTGCTCTACGGCATGATCGGTCTCCTCGGCGCGAAGATCTGGATCGAGAATCGCGTCAACTTCGCCAACCCAGCCAACCTGGTGCCGATCGCGGCCGGCCTCATCGTCGGCATCGGACTGGACACGACAGGGGTCTTCGAGGTGACCGACGACTTCACCCTCGGTGGCATCGCCCTCGGCACGATCATCATCGTCGGCGGCTACCACCTGGCCAAGTTGGTCGCGCCGCCGTACGCCGACGAAGAGGTCATGGAAGTGGACAGGTCGGTGGACAGGTCGGGAGCACCCGAACAGCCGTGAAGCCTGCCCCCTTCGCCTACGTCCGTCCGGAGTCGCTGGCCGATGCGGTGACCGCACTGGCCGGCGACCCGGGCGCCAAGGTGCTGGCGGGCGGGCAGTCGCTGGTGCCGCTGCTCTCCATGCGGCTGGCCGCGCCGACCACTCTGGTCGACATCAACGGCCTGCCGGAGCTCGACGCGATCACGGTGACCGACGAGGGGGTGCGGATCGGCGCGCTGGCCCGCCACTCCGACGTGCTCGCCTCCGACGACGTACGCCGGGTGCAGCCGCTGGTCGCGCTGGCTCTCTCGCACGTCGCCCACGCGACGATCCGCAACCGCGGCACCACGGTGGGGTCGCTGGTGCACGCCGATGCGGCCGCGGAGATGCCGGTGGTGCTGACGCTGCTCGGCGGATCGGTCGAGGTGGTGGGGCCGGGCGGCACGCGCACCATCCCGGCGTCCGACCTCTATGTCGGGCCGCTCGAGACCTCGCTGGCGCACGACGAGATCGCCACGTCGGCGTACTTCCCGGCCCTGGCGTCCGGGGGCCGGGTGGCCTTCGAGGAGGTGGCCAGGCGGCACGGCGACTACGCGCTCGTCGGCGTGGCAGCGGTGGCCGAGGGCGATGCCGTGCGGGTCGGTTACGTCTCGGTCAGCGACACCCCGGTCGTGGTGGACCTGACCGGTGTCGCGGCGGCCGAGGCCGGCGACGTGGCGCTCGCGCGGCTCGAGCCGGCCGACGACATCCATGCCACGGGCGACTACCGCGCGCAGCTGGTGCGGGTGCTGACCGAGCGGGTCGTGAAGGCGGTGGCCGGTGCCTGAGGAGCTGCACGATGTGCGACTCGTGGTCAACGGCGTCGGCCACGACCTCCGGGTCCCCGCACGCCGCCTGCTGTCGGATGCGCTCCGCCACGACCTGGGCCTGACCGGGACCCACGTCGGTTGCGAGCACGGCGTGTGCGGCGCGTGCACGATCCTGGTCGACGGCGCCCCGATGCGCTCGTGCCTGATGTTCGCGGTGTCCGCGGTCGGGCTGGAGATCACCACGGTCGAGGGGCTGACCGAGCCCGACGGTTCGCTGAGCCCCGTGCAGCAGGGCTTCGCGGAGTGCCACGGCCTGCAGTGCGGCTTCTGCACGCCGGGCTTCCTGACCACGATCACGGCCGGCCTGCGCGACAACCCCCGGCCGACGCACGAGGAGGCGCGCGACATGATCGCGGGCAACCTCTGTCGCTGCACCGGGTACCAGAACATCGTGAAAGCGGTCGAGCGAGCGGCTGGTCTCATTACTACCGCTCGTCCCTCGCGGGCTACTCGACCACCGGAAGATCCGCGATGACCACGAAGCTGATGGGACAGGGCGTCCAGCGCACCGAGGACCAGCGCCTTCTGCGCGGCCGCGGTCGCTACGTCGACGACGTGCACGTCTCGCCCGACACCCTGCACGCCGCCGTGCTGCGATCGCCGCACGCGCACGCCCGGATCGTCGACATCGACGTCGACGCGGTGCTCGACGTCGAGGGCGTGCACGCCGTCTGGACCTACGACGACCTCGCCGACCTGTCCGCGCCGATGGCCGAGCCGCTCCCCCTGCTGATCCCGCACCCGGACCTCACCCACGGTCGCACGCAGTACGCGCTGGCCAAGGACGAGGTCAACCACGTGGGCGAGGCGATCGCGTTCGTGGTCGCCGACGACCGCTACCTGGCCGAGGACGCCGTCGGCCTGATCCGGGTCACCTACGACTTCCTGCCGCCGGTGGTGGGCATCGACGCCGCGCGCGCCGCCGAGCGGCTCGTCCATGACGACGTACCCGACAACGTCGGGGCACGGATGGAGCAGAACACCGGCGACGTGGAGGCGGCGCTCGCGGCAGCTCCGCACCGGCTCGAGCTCGACCTCACCATCGAGCGCAGCGCCTCCACCCCCTTGGAGGGCCGCGGCACGGTCGCGCGCTGGGACGCCGACACCAACCGGCTGCAGGTCTGGTCGTCGACGCAGACCTCGACCGGCGTCCGGGCCGCGGTGGCGGTCAAGCTCGGCCTCGACCTCGGCCAGGTCGACGTGGTCACGCCCGACGTCGGCGGTGGCTTCGGCGTGAAGATCAACCACCCCTGGCCGGAGGAGCTGCTCGTGCCGCTGGCCGCCCGCACCCTGGGCCGGACGGTGAAGTTCACCGAGGACCGCCGCGAGCACTTCATCTCCAGCGCCCACGAGCGCGGCCAGCTGCACCACATCGAGGTCGGCTACGACGACGATGGGCGGATCCTCGCGCTGGACGTGATGTTCTGGCACGACCACGGCGCCTACACGCCGTACGGACTGATCGTCCCGATCATCACCTCGACCCAGCTGCTCGGCCCCTACAAGCCGGCCGTCTACCGGGTCCGCTTCGAGTCGCTCTACACCAACACGGTGATGGTCACGCCGTACCGCGGGGCCGGGCGGCCGCAGGGCTGCTACGCGATGGAGCGCACCATGGACGCCATCGCCGAAGCGCTCGGCAAGGATCGCGCCGAGGTGCGAGCCACCAACTTCATCCAGCCCGACGAGTTCCCCTTCGACCAGGGCCTGGTCTTCCAGGACGGCCGCGAGCTCGAGTACGACTCCGGCGACTATCCCGCGCTGCTGGAGAAGATCAAGACGCTCATCGCGTGGGACGAGTTCCCCCGGTTCCGTGAGGAGATGGCGGCCGAGGGGCGCCGGGTCGGCATCGGCCTGGCCTGCTACGTCGAGGGCACCGGCGTCGGGCCCTACGAGGGCGCACACGTGCACATCGAGACCACCGGCAAGGTCAAGGTGTCCACCGGCCTGACCTCCCAGGGCCAGGGCCACGCCACGGTCTTCGCGCAGCTGGTGGCCGACGAGCTCGGCTGCCGGTTCGAGGACGTCGAGGTGGTCACCGGAGACACCCGCCGGATGCCATACGCCGTCGGCACCTTCGCCTCCCGGGCCGCGGTGATGAGCGGCTCGGCCATCCACCTCGCGGCCAGGCGGGCCAAGGAGAAGGTGCTGCGGATCGCCGCCGAGGCGCTCGAGGCGTCCGAGGACGACCTGGAGATCGTCGACGGCGCGGTGTCGGTGAAAGGCTCGCCGGGCTCGTCGATCGACCTCGGGACGGTGTCGGTGCTCTCGAACCCGCTGCGCTATGCGTTCGACGAGGCGTCGAAGGCGGCGACCCAGTTCTCCGTCGGCGACCCGGGCAAGCCACCGGTGGCCGAGGACGACGAGCCTGGGCTCGAGGGCCGCGACTTCTACTCGCCGGAGCGCGCGACGTTCGCCTCCGGCATCCACGCGGTGATCGTCGAGACCGACCCGGACACGGCCGAGATCACGATCCTGAAGTACGCCGTCGTGCACGACTGCGGCCGGCTCATCAACCCGATGATCGTGGAGGGCCAGATCCACGGCGGGGTGGCGCAGGGCGTCGCTGGCGCGCTCTACGAGCGGATGGTCTACGACGAGTCGGGCCAGCTGCTCAACGCGTCGTTCATGGACTTCCTGATGCCCTACGTCTCCGAGATCCCCGACGGCATCGACATCGACCACCTCGAGACGCCGTCGCCGCTCAACCCGCTCGGCATCAAGGGCGCCGGCGAGGCCGGCGTGATCCCGTCGGCCGCGGTGTTCGCGGCCGCGATCGAGGACGCCGAGGGCATCCCCATCCGGGCGATGCCGATCTCGCCGTCCGAGCTGTTCCACCTACGCGAGCGGAGCGGGCCGCCGGTTGTCGAGCCGGGTGAGCGCCAGCGAGCACGTGCCGAGAGACGAAGGAAGCGGCCATGAAGATCAGCGGTGCCAACGTCCTGCCGTTCCCCGTCGCTCAGGTCTGGGACGCGCTCCTCGACCCGCGGGTGCTCGTGCGCACCATCCCGGGCTGCGAACGGCTGGAGACCACGGGCGACAACACCTACGCGATGACCGTGACCGCGGGTGTGGCCGCGATCAAGGGCACCTATGACGGCACCTGCTCGCTCTCCGACCTGAAGGAGCACGAGTCGCTGACGATGCGGCTCCAGGGTGCGGG
>JALZCZ010000073.1 GCA_030862825.1 Actinomycetota bacterium
TGCGTCGTCATCCGGCACCTCCGGCGAGCACCCTACGGAACCCCCTGAGCACGAAGGTGCCGCGGGGCTCCGGCTCGCCGACCAGCTCGAGCCCGGGGCGGGCGGCCAGCAGTGCCGACAGCGACTCCGCGAGCTCCATCCGGGCCAGCGGCGCGCCGAGGCAGAAGTGCACGCCGACCCCGAAGGCGACGTGGGGGTTGGGGTCGCGGTCGAGGCGCATCTCGTCGGGGGCGTCGAACACCGCGGGGTCGCGGTTGGCCGAGCCGAGCAGGAGGGCCACCTTCTGGCCGGTCTCGACGGTCACGCCGCCGACCTCGACCGGCTCAGTGGCGGTGCGTTCGAAGAGCTGCAGCGCGGAGTCGAAGCGCAGCATCTCCTCGACCGCCGCGGGCACGTCGGGGCCCGGACGGAGTCCGCGCCGCAGCATCGCGACCAGCCCGTTGCCGAACACGTTGACCGAGGCCTCGTGGCCGGCGTTGAGCAGCAGCACCACCGAGGCGACCATCTCGTCCTCGGTGAGCCCGCCCGCCGCTGCCAGGTCGCTGATCAGGTCGGCCTGCGGTCGCGCCTGCCGCTCGTGCACCAGCTCGCGGACCAGCCCGGCGAAGTCGTCGGCCGCGGCGACCGCGGCGGCCACCGTCTCGTCGGTCGGCGCCACCTCGTACATCCGCACGATCGCCTGCGACCAGCGCCGCAGGTCGTCCGCATGCGCCGTGGGCACGCCGAGGAGCTCGGCGATCACCAACACCGGCAGCGGCTCGGCGTACGCGCCGATCACGTCGAACTCGCCGTCCTCGACCTCGGCCAGCAGCTCCGCGGCGATCTCGCGCACCCGCGGTCGCAGCCGCTCGACGTGGCCGCGGTTGAACGCCGCGGTCACCGGGCGGCGTAGCCGGGTGTGGTCGGGCGGCTCGTTCTCCATCATCTGGTTGCGGTGGAGCAGGTTGAACGGCTCGAGATAGTCGGTGGGCTCCTTGTCCCGCCACAGGCGGCCCAGCCGCCGGTCCCGCTGCACGGCGCTCACGGAGGCGTGGTCGAAGACCAGCCAGCGCGAGGTCGGCTCGTGCCAGGCGATCGGGTGGGCGGCGCGCTCGTCCGCGAAGAAGGGGTACGGGTCGGCCACGACCTCCGCGGCCGACAGGTCAAGCGAGGTCGTCGGGACCGAAGGCATCCGGCAGCACCTCGTCCATCCGCTTCACTCCCGAGACCGTCATCAGCAGCAGGTCGGGGCCGCCGTGCTCGAACAGCAGCTGTCGGCACCTGCCGCACGGCATGATCACCTCGCCGTCGCGGTTGACGCACGTGAAGTGGGTGAGCCGCCCGCCACCGGTGATGTGAAGCTGCGAGACCAGCCCGCACTCGGCACAGAGCGCCACGCCGTACGCCGCGTTCTCGACGTTGCAGCCCGTGACCAGCCGGCCGTCGTCGACCAGCGCGGCCGCACCGACCGGGAAGTCGGAGTAGGGCGCGTAGGCGTGCCGCATCGCTGCGACCGCCTCGGTCTGCAGCGCGGCCCAGTCGAAGCCCGGATCGTCGCCCACTAGCCCACGCTGCCCTTGCGGTAGATCTGTCCGTCGGCCGCGGGCATTCGTAGTCGTTGGGAGGCGAAGGCCAGCACCAGCAGCGTGATCACGTACGGCGTCATCGTGGAGAAGTCGCCCGGCACCTCGTCGATCGCGAAGTAGAGCGCGCCGAGCAGCGCGCCGAGGCCGACGACGACCGAGCCGGACACGCTCTGCCCGCTCCGGACCTGCCACACGCCCGCAGCCAGGGCGAGCACCGCCAGCGCCAGCAGCAGCGCGTGCACGGAGTCGCCGCCCTGCCGAAGTCCCAGCGTCTCGGTGTAGCCGAACAGGCCCGAGCCGGCCAGCAGCCCGCCCGGTCGCCAGTTGCCGAAGATCATCGCCGCCAGTCCGATGTAGCCGCGGCCGCCGGTCTGGCCGTCGCGGTAGTTGCTGGACGCGACCATGGCGAGCACGCCACCGGCCAGCCCGGCCAGGCCGCCGGAGACCAGCACGGCCGCGAACTTGTAACGCAGCACCTTCACGCCGAGCGACTCGGCGGCGCCGGGGCTCTCACCCACCGACCGCAGTCGCAGGCCGAAGGACGTGCGCCACAGCACGTAGTAGCTTCCCACGACCAACAGGAGGGCGAGCAGGACCAGCAGCGAGAGGTTGGTGACCAGGGCACCCAGGACCGCCGCCAGGTCGGAGACGAAGAACGTGTGGGTCTCTTCGATCTCCCGGAGCCCGTCGCTGAGCGGTCCGATCGTGATCGTCTGGACGTCGGGGATCTTCGGCGACTGGGTCGAGCCGCCGCCCGGCAGGTCGGCGAAGGTCAGCGAGGCGAGGTACTGGACCGCTCCGAGAGCGATGATGTTGATCGCCACACCGGAGATGATGTGGTCGACGCCGAAGATGACCGTGGCGATCGCGTGGATGAGGCCGCCCAGCATGCCCATCAGGATCGCCCCGGCGACACCGGCCCAGGCGCCGTAGTGGTAGCCGAAGTAGGCCGCGCCCCAGGTGCCGAGGATCATCATCCCCTCGAGGCCGATGTTGACCACGCCCGCCCGCTCCGACCACAGGCCGCCGAGGCCGGCCAGCAGGATGGGGACGATCGCGATGAACGTCGCCGCGATCGTGCCCCGGGCGGTCAGGTCGTCGGCGCCGGTGATGATGCGCAGGAGCGACAACAGCAGCATCGCGGCCAGCAGCGCGACGACGATCCACCAGCGGGGCAGCCGCCGGCGCTTGGCCGGAGCCGTGACGGGCGCGATCCCAGCGGCCGCAGCAGGCACACTCATGCCGAGACCTCCTTCGACTCCTCGGGCCTGGGTTGCCCCGGCTGCTCGAGGGCGCGGGCCACGTTCTGCTGCTCCATGCGTACGCCGTAGCGCCGGACCACCTCGTAGCTGATCACCACGGTCAGCACGATCACGCCCTGGGTGATGGCGACGATGTCGGGCGAGACCCCGACCACGATCTGCAGCTTGTTGGACTGCTCGTCGAGGAAGGCGAAGAGCAGCGCGCCGACGGCGATGCCGATGGGGTGGTTGCGACCCAGTAGCGCGATCGCGATGCCGGCGAAGCCGAGCCCGGACTGGAACGTCGAGCCGTAGGCGTACGCGTCTCCGAACAGGATCGGTAGTCCCACCAGACCGGCGAGGGCCCCGGAGATGAGCATCGCGCTTACGGTCATCTTCGTGACGTTGATGCCGCTCGCGACGGCAGCCGTGGTCGAGCGTCCGGTGGCCCGCAGGTCGAAGCCGAACCGGGTCCTGTTGAGCACGAACCAGAAGAGGAAGCCGAACACCGCGGCAATGACGACGAACCCGTAGAGCGTGATGTTGGGATTGTCACCGAAGGGGATGTCGGGGATCCGGCTGCTCTCCGGGATCTCCTTCGTGCCGATCTCGTTGCTGCCCTCCTCGCGGACGGCGACCTGGCGCAGCAGGTAGGCGACCAGTCCGGTGGCGATGGCGTTGAGCATGATCGTGGAGATCACCTCGCTCACCCCGCGCGTCGCCCGGAGGATCCCGGCGATGCCGGCCCACAGCGCGCCGACCGCCATCGCACAGACGATGGCCAGCGCGGTGTTGAGGTAGCCCGGCAGCCAGGCCTCACCGGCGACCACGGCCGCTGTGAAGGCCGCGACACGGTACTGGCCGTCCACACCGATGTTGAACAGGTTCATCCGGAACGCCACGGCCACCGCGAGTCCGGAGAGGTACAGCACGGTGCCGTTGTTGATGATGTTGGCGAGGTTGCGCTCCTCGGGCCAGGTCAGGATCGTGCTCCAGACGTCGCCGACCGGGTCACCCGCGATGATCAGCACCAGGCTGGTGATGGCGAACGCCACCACCAGCGCGAGCACCGGAGCCACCAGCCCGAGAACCAGCCTGGTCACCCGGGGGCTCATGCCTGCTCCCCTGTCGGGTCCGTGGCCGAGTCCGTGGTCGAGTCCGTGGTCGCGTCGCCGGTCGCGCCGGTCATCGCCGAGCCCAGCTGTTCAGGGGTCACCTCGTTGGGGTCGAACGAGCCCACGAAGCGACCGCGCAGGATCACCTCGATCCGGTCCGACAGCCCGATCAGCTCGTCGAGGTCGGCGGAGATCAGCAGCACGGCCAACCCTTCGCGTCGGGCGTTCTTGATGTGCCTCCAGATCGCGGCCTGGGCACCGACGTCGACCCCTCGGGTCGGGTGCGCGGCGATCAGCAGGATCGGCTCGCTGCTCATCTCGCGGCCGACGATCAGCTTCTGCTGGTTGCCGCCGGAGAGCGCCCGGGCCAGCACGTCGGCGCCGGGCGTGCGGACGTCGTAGTCCTCGATGATGCGCTCGGTGTCGGCGCGGGCGGCGCCGCGGTCGATGAGGCCGCGCTTGTTGCTCGGCGGACGCGTCTGGTGACCGAGCACCCTGTTCTCCCACAGCGGCGCGTCGAGCAGGAGGCCGTGCCGATGGCGGTCCTCCGGGATGTAGCCGATGCCGGCCTCCCGGCGATCGCGGGTCGACAGCGACGACACGTCGCGGTCCCCCACGACGACCGTGCCCGTGGTGTGGGGGCGCATCCCCATGATCGCCTCGACCAGCTCGGCCTGGCCGTTGCCCTCAACCCCAGCGATGCCGAGCACCTCGCCCCGGTGGATGTCGAACGTGATCCCGTCGAGGAGTGGTCGACCGTCCTGGCTGGGCAGCCCGATGTCGCGCACCGACAGCAGCACCTCGTCGGTGACCGTCGACGACTCCGTGCTGGGCGACGGCAGCTCGGAGCCCACCATCAGCTCGGCCAGCTGCCGCGCCGTGACGTCCTCGGGCTTCACCGTGCGCACCGTCGTGCCCCGACGGATCACCGTGATCTCGTCGGCGACCGACAGCACCTCGTCGAGCTTGTGCGAGATGAAGATGACGCTCAGGCCCTCGGCCTTCAGCTCGCGCAGGTTGCCGAAGAGCTCGTCGACCTCCTGCGGCACCAGGACCGCGGTCGGCTCGTCCAGGATGACCACGCGCGCGCCGCGGTAGAGGACCTTGAGGATCTCGACCCGCTGCCGGGCGCCGACACCCAGCTCCTCGACCAGGCGGTCGGGCCGGATGTCGAGCCCGTAGGCGTCGGAGAGCCTGGTGATCTCGGCGCGGGCGGCGCCGCCGATCCCGTGCAGCTTCTCGGCCCCCAGCACGACGTTCTCGAGCACCGTGAGGTTGTCGGCGAGCATGAAGTGCTGGAAGACCATTCCCACGCCGTGGCTGATCGCGTCGGCCGGGGTGTGCAGGGTGACCTGCTCGCCGTTGATCTCGATGGTGCCCGAGTCGGGCGGCTGCACGCCGTAGAGGATCTTCATCAACGTGGACTTGCCGGCGCCGTTCTCACCCACGATCGCGTGGATGGTGCCGCGGCGTACGTCGATGTTGACGTCGTCGTTCGCGATGACGCCCGGGAACCGCTTGCCGATCCCGCGCAGGCGGACGGCGAGCGACCCCTGGTCCGCGGGGGCTGCGGGTGCGGAGCTGGACACGTCGTGGGGACCTCTCTCGGGACGGAACGGGAGGGCTGCGGGGAAGGCTACTCGCAGGAGTCGGCGGAAATGCCGAACAGGGCCCCGGGACGCGCGGTGCGCGCCCGGAACCCCGTCCGGTGGTGCCTGTCGCTCAGCTATCAGGGAGTGGTCGGAACCGTGATCTCCCCGTCGATGATCTGCTG
>JALZCZ010000081.1 GCA_030862825.1 Actinomycetota bacterium
CAGAAGCTCTCTGACGGGTCGACGTCATTGCGGGCCCGGGTGATCGGGTTGCGGGTCGAGGCGGGCTTCGGCCGTACGGCGCCCATCAGGCGCTCCAGCGCGGCCTCCACCTCGTCCCGCCAGGTCAGGGCGGAGCGCAGGTCCATCCGCATCCGTGGAGTGGTGGGGTGTGGTCGGTGGGTCTTGAAGCCCACGCTGCCCAGGAAGTCGACCGGCACCACGCAGTGCCGTCTCCCGCGGGTGTCGCCGAACGCCTCGACCGCCCGGATGCCGCCGCGCCGGATCAGGTCGCGTGCCATCCCCTGCACGAGCATCCGGCCCAGCCCCCCGCCAGCGTGGGCGGGGTCGACGTACACCGTGGTCAGCAGCACGGCGTCCGGCGAGACCGGCGCGGTCGGGAAGCTGCCCGCACCCGGCACGTATGCGGCCGGTGCGTAGACGACGTAGCCGACCGGCTCCTCGTCGACCAGCGCCACCCGGCCGCAGGAACCCCATTCCCGCAGGACTTCCGAGAGCCACGCGTCCTTCTCCTCGGCGCAGGCGGCGTCGTCATCGAGGCGGGCCCGGCGCACCGGGTCGAGCTCCCAGAACAGGCAGGTGCGGCAGGGTGCGGCGAGCCCTCCGAGGGCGTCGAGGCGGTCCAGGGTCAGCCGGCCGATCCTGCGCGACATGGAACCAGTGTGACCCCGCTGTGGTGACCTGAGAAGATCAGCGGGTGCGCCAGATCAGACAGAGCCGGAAGCTCCACAACGTCCGCTACGACGTCCGCGGACCGATCCTGGTCGAGGCCCAGCGGCTGGAGGCCGAGGGGCACCGGATCCTCAAGCTCAACATCGGCAACCCCGCGCCGTTCGGCTTCGAGGCGCCCGAGGCGATCCTTGCCGACGTGACCCATCACCTGGCCGAGTCGCAGGGCTACAGCGACTCCCAGGGCATCTACTCCGCTCGCACCGCGGTGGCGCAGTACTACCAGCAGCAGGGGCTGCGCGACTGCGAGGTCGAGGACGTATTCATCGGCAACGGCGTCTCCGAGCTGATCTCGATGGTGCTGCAGGCCTTCGTCGACGACGGCAACGAGATCCTGGTGCCGGCGCCGGACTACCCGCTCTGGACGGGCGCGATCACCCTCGCCGGCGGGACTCCCGTGCACTACCTGTGCGACGAAGCCAACGAGTGGAACCCCGACCTCGCGGACATCGAGTCGAAGATCACCGAGAACACCCACGCCCTGGTGATCATCAACCCGAACAACCCCACCGGCGCGGTCTACAGCAAGGAGATCGTGAGCGGGCTGGTCGACATCGCCCGGCGGCACCATCTGGTGGTCTTCGCCGACGAGATCTACGAGAAGATCATCTTCGACGACGCCGTCCACCACCACGCCGCGAAGGCCGCCGGCAACGACGTGCTCTGCCTGACCTTCAGCGGGCTCTCCAAGGCCTACCGCGTCTGCGGCTACCGCACGGGCTGGGTGATGATCTCAGGACCCAAGGAGATCGCGGGCGACTTCCTCGAGGGCCTCACCCTGGTCGCCAACATGCGCATGTGCCCGAACGTGCCGGCCCAGCACGCGATCCAGACCGCGCTCGGCGGCTACCAGTCCATCGAGGAGCTGATTGTGCCCGGTGGCCGGTTCTACGAGCAGAGCATGCTCGCGCACCGGCTGCTCAACGAGATCCCGGGTGTCTCCTCGGTCCGGCCACACGGAGCGCTCTACTGCTTCCCGCGGCTGGATCCCGCGGTCTATCCCATCGAGAACGACGAGATGTTCGTGATCGAGCTGCTGCGCGCCAAGAAGATCCTGGTCACGCACGGCACCGGCTTCAACTGGCCGGAGCCCGACCACTTCCGGCTGGTCACCCTCCCGGACGTCGACATGCTCGAGGAGGCGATCGGCCGGATCGCCGACTTCCTCGCCACCCGTCGCTGAGCCACCCCGCACGAGGTCCAGCCCGTCCTTCCCCGCCAGGCACACAGCCCCCAGGAGCCACTCCTTGCTCGACATCACCTACCCGCCCGTCATCCTGACCGCGAAGGCGGCGTTCCGGCTGCTGGGACAGAAGTTCCAGACGTCGGGCACGGACCACGTACCGCGGACCGGCGGGGTGATGCTGGCTGTCAACCACATCGGCTACGTCGACTTCGTGTACGGCGGGCTCGCCGGCAACCCCTCGGGCCGCAAGGTGCGGTTCATGGCCAAGCGTGAGCTGTTCGACCACGGCATCACTGGACCGATCATGCGGTCGATGCACCACATCGAGGTCGATCGTGGCGAGGGCGTGGCGTCGTACCGCACGGCTGTCGACTACCTCCGTTCCGGCGAGGCCGTGGGCATCTTCCCCGAGGCCACCATCTCGCGCGCCATGGAGCTCAAGGAGTTCAAGACCGGCGCCGTCCGGATCGCGGCGGAGGCCGGTGTGCCACTGGTGCCGGTGGTTCTGTGGGGAACCCAGCGGATGATGACGAAGGACCAGCCGCGCGACTTCTCGCGGGGCAAGACCATCGCGATCCGGGTGGGCCCCCCGATGCGGCCGACCGGCGCCGACCCGGTCGCGGAGACCGCGGAGCTGCACCGGGTGATGTCCGCGATGCTCGACGAGACGATCCGCACCTACCCCGCGGACGAGCAGCCTCCGGGCTCTTGGTGGCTGCCGGCCAGGTACGGCGGCAGCGCGCCGACGCTCGAGGAGGCCGCCCGCCTGGACGCCTCGGAGAAGCGCGAGCGGGCCGAGAAGCGTCGGCAGCGACAGAGCGACAAGTAGATCCAGCAACAAGTCTCTATGTCGACAAACCGATGAGTGCCTATATGGGTCTGTCGGTCCGGTTCCGCGGGTCCATGATGTCGACGATCCTGCGCAGGTCGTCCATCGAGGCGAACTCCACGGTGATCTTCCCCTTGCGCTGACCGAGGTCGACCTTGACCCGGGTCTCGAACCGGTCGGAGAGCCGGTCGGCCAGCTCGGAGAGGCCGGGAGCGGTCGGCCGCCGGCGGGTCGCCCGCTGGTCTGACGTGCCCGTGTCGCCGACCGCCACGATCTCCTCGAGACCGCGCACGCTGATGCCCTCCGCGACCACCCGCTGCGCGAGCCGGTCTTGGAGCTCGGGGTCGGTGACGGCGAGCAGCGACCGTGCGTGCCCGGCCGACAGAACGCCGGCCGCCACCCGGCGCTGCACGGGCGGGCTGAGCTTGAGCAGCCGGAGCGTGTTGCTGATCTGCGGCCGCGAGCGGCCGATCCGGCCGGCCAGCTCGTCGTGGGTGCACGAGAAGTCGTCGAGCAGCTGCGCGTAGGCCGAGGCCTCCTCCAGCGGGTTCAGCTGCGACCGGTGCAGGTTCTCCAGCAGCGCGTCGCGCAGCATGTCGGTGTCGTCGGTCTCCCGGACGATGGCCGGGATGGTGGGCAACCCTGCCTCCTGGACGGCACGCCAGCGCCGCTCCCCCATCACGAGCTCGAAGCGCTCCGGGCCGGTCTGGCGCACCACCACCGGCTGCAGCAGGCCCACCTCGCGGATCGAGTGGACCAGCTCGGCCATGGCCTCCTCGTCGAAGACCTGGCGCGGCTGCACGGGGTTGGGAGTGATCTGCTCGATCGCCAGGTCGGCGAAGTACGCGCCGGCGACCGGTGACAGCGGCACGCCGTTCTCGGGCACGACGCTCTCCGGCTTCTGCTCCGGCTGTGGCCCGTCGGTCGGCGAACCGACCTCGATCGCCTGGGTCGGAATCAGCGAGCCGAGGCCGCGGCCCAGCCCCCGACGCGGTTGCGGACGACTCACAGCGGCGCTCCCATGGTGGCGATCTCGCGCGCGGCCTCCAAGTAGCTGAGCGCGCCTGGTGAACCCGGATCGTAGGTCATCACGGTCTGGCCGTACGACGGCGCCTCCGAGACGCGCACCGATCGCGGGATCGCGGTCTTCAGCACCTGGTCGCCGAAGTGCTCCCGCACCTCGTCCGCGACTCCCGCCGCGAGCCGGGTGCGGGCGTCGTACATGGTGACCAGGATGGTGGAGACGGCCAGGTTGGGGTTCAGGTGGGCCCGGACCATGTCGACGGTCTCCAACAGCTGGCCCAGGCCCTCGAGGGCGTAGTACTCGGCCTGGATCGGGATCATCATCTCGTCGCCGGCCACCAGGGCGTTCAGGGTGAGCAGCCCGAGCGACGGCGGGCAGTCGATGAACACGTAGTCGTAGCGTTCGTCGCCCACCTCGGCCCGACCGCCGACGAGCGGGTGGCCGACGATCGTCTTCTTCAGGCGGCCCTCCCGGGCCACCACGCTGACCAGCTCGATCTCGGCTCCGGCCAGGTCGATCGTCGCCGGCACCACGAACAGGCTCGGCACGTCCGGGCACTCCTGGACGAGGTCCGCCAGATCGGCTCCGTCGACCAGGGCGTCATAGGTGGACGGAACGCCGCGGCGGTGCTCCACGTTCAGCGCCGTGGACGCATTGCCCTGCGGGTCGAGGTCGATGACCAGGACCCGCTGGCCAAGCTGGGCCAGGCCGGCCGCGACGTTCACCGTGGACGTCGTCTTGCCGACGCCGCCCTTCTGGTTCGCGACCACGAAGACCCGGGTCGCCTCCGGTCGCGGCATGCTCGGCCGGGAGGCCGCATCCGCCCGGGCCAGGATGCTGTGCTGCGCCGCGCGGGCCAGTGGCGTGTTCTCGTCGAAGTCGGGGACCACGACCGCAAGGTCCGCGGCGGTAGGTACTCCGAATGGCGTTCGGACATCGGTTTCACGTGAAACATCGACATCGGACTCGCTGGATTCGTCCCCTCCTCCCGGGATCGGCGCCTGTGGAAAACTGGTCTGGGCCTGTGGATAGTCACGCTCGGAAGGGGTCCTCGGACCGGTGGAAAACTCATCGGTCACGTGTTGTGCCTCCGCTTCTTCGAGCTGGATGAACGACGCGAGTCGCCCGCGGTACGACGGTCTGCAAGCGGCCAAGATACCCGTGCGGGATCGGCCCAGGTAACCCGAACGACGACAGCTGTGGACTCCCCCGAACCGAGCTCGAGAACCTCCGGCTCGGCGGCCCCGAATCTGGCCAGGGTCGGGCGGACGGGCGCGATCTCGTCGGCCACCGACCGACCCTTCATGGCCACCATGGCACCCTCCGGGGACACCAACGGCATCGACCAGTCGAGCAGTCGCGCCAGCGGCGCCAGCGCCCGCGAGGTCACCACGTCGAAGCTGGCCTTCCCGTGCAGGGCCTCGGCACGACCGCGCTCGACGGTCACGGCCCCCAGGCCCAGGTCGGCAACGACCTCCTCGAGGAACGTGGTGCGCCGCAGCAGTGGCTCGACCAGCGTCACCGTCAGGTCCGGCCGGGCGATCGCCAGCACCAGGCCGGGTAGACCGGCGCCGGAGCCGAGGTCGCAGACGGTCGCGCCGTCGGGAATCATCTCACCGAGCGCGGCGCAGTTCAGCACGTGCCGCTCCCATACGCGGGGCGCCTCCCTGGGTCCGATCAGCCCCCGGACCACGCCCTCGGTGGCCAGCAGTGCGGCGTACCGCTCCGCAAGCGCCAATCGATCATGCGGAAACGCCCCCCGCGCCGCTGCCGGCGTGGAGGGCGTTTCACGTGAAACATCGGCCTCGTTCAGCTCGGAAGCACCACCACGTAGCGGCGGGGCTCCGTGCCCTCCGACTCCGAGGTCAGCCCGGCCGCGGCGACCGCGTCGTGCACGACCTTGCGCTCGAACGGCGACATCGGGTCGAGCGACACCGGCTCTCCGCTGGCCCGGACCTTCTCCACGATCTCGTCGGCCAGTTCCACCAGCCGGGCCCGCTTCTCGGCGCGGAACCCGGTGATGTCGAGCATCAGCCGCGAGCGGTCGCCGGTCTCGCGATAGACCGCCAGGCGCGTGAGCTCCTGCAGGGCATCGAGCACTTCACCGTCACGCCCGACCAGCTGCTGCAGGTCGGCGCCCACGATCGACACCGCCGCCCGGTCGCCCTCGACGTCGATGTCCAGGTCGCCGTCCAGGTCCGCTATGTCGAGCAGTTCCTCGAGGTAGTCGGCAGCGATGTCGCCTTCCTGCTCGAGATCCTTCACCCGCACGTCCTCGTCCGGGTCCTGGTCGTCGTCCTCCTGGTCGTCCGCATCCAGCTCGTCCTGGTGGGTCTGGTCCTGCTCGACCTCGTCGTCCACGGCGTCCACGTCGTCGACCTCGGGCTGGTTCTCGTCCACGACGTCCTCGGGCTGAGAGCTGTCGGAGCTCACTTGGTGCCTCCTGGCTTCTTGTTCTTCGGTCTGCTCGGATTGCCCGGCTTCCCACCGGACTTGCTCCGCTGCGAGCGGGTCTGCTTCTTGGGCTGCTGACGGACGGCGGGCCGGCGGTCGACGTGCTCCTCCGGGGCGGCCGTCACCTCACCGGCCACCGTGACGGCGCCGCCGTGCCTGCGTGCCTTCTGCTGGTCCCGGTGCTCCTTCGCCTTGTAGGCGGGCGTACCGGGCGCCGGGTTGTTGCGGATCACGTAGAACTGCTGGCCCATCGTCCACAGGTTCGAGGTCGTCCAGTAGAGGAGCACGCCGATCGGGAAGGCGACGCCGCCGAGGCCGAAGGCCACCGGCAGCACGTAGAGAAGGATCTTCTGCTGCTGGGCGTAAGGGCCGGTCAGCGCGTCGGCCGGCATGTTCTTGCGCATCAGCTGGCGCTGGGTGGTGAAGGTGGTGGCGGTCATCGCCAGCACCAGGATCGCGGCCACGATCATCACGCCGACGTGCGGGTTGTCGGTGGACCAGGGACCGGAGCCCCAGAAGGTGTCCGAGATCGGGATCTTGCCGAAGATCTGGGCGGAGCCGAAGTCTCCTGCCTGTGCGTCGGAGAGGAAACCGCGGCCCCCGCCGTCCTCGCCGTGCTTGGCCGCCTGGTCGAGCAGCCGGAACAGTGCGAAGAAGATCGGCATCTGCAACAGGATCGGCAGGCAGGACGCGAACGGGTTGGTGCCCGCGTCCTTGTAGAGCTTCATCGTCTCCTCGGCCAGCTTCTGCCGGTCGTGGCCGTACTTCTTCTGCAGCTCCTTCACCTTGGGCTGGATCAGCTGCATGTTGCGGCTGGACTTGATCTGCTTGACGAACAGCGGGATCAGCAGCACCCGGATGACCAGGGTCAGGCCGACGATCGACAGCGCCCAGCTCAGCCCGCCCTCGGGGTCCAGCCCGATGAGGTCGAACAGCCTGTGCCAGCCGAGCATGATCGCCGAGATGGCGTAGTACAGCGGCGTCATGATGAAGCTGCCGATGGCACTGAAGAATGACACTCAGGCTCCTTGGAGAGGGGCGGACGACGCGGAGCGCGCCGGGGGCACGGGGTCGTAGCCACCGGGTGACCACGGGTTGCAA
>JALZCZ010000086.1 GCA_030862825.1 Actinomycetota bacterium
GTCCGGAGCACGATCATGGTCAGTGGAGTCACGAGCGAGCTGTGCTCAGCGAGCGGGATGAACTCGTCCGGCCCGATCGGGCCGTGCTCGGCATGGTGCCAGCGGGCCAGCGCCTCGACGCCCTCGACCCGGCCGTTGCGCAAGTCCACCTTCGGCTGGTAGTGGACCTTGAGCAGGTCGCCGGCGACCGCCTCCCGCAGGTCCGCGAGGAGCCCCAGCCTCGAGGAGTCCCGGCGGTCGAGCTCGGGCCGGAAGACCTCGAAGCCGGACCGGCGGCCCTTCGCCTCGTACATCGCCATGTCGACCCAGCGCAGCAGTGTCACCCCGTCGGTCCGGTCCGCAGCAACCGCGCCACCCACGCTCGCCTCGACGGCGACGGCCACCCCTGCCAGGTGGAAGGGCCGGGCCAGGGCATCGCGGACCACGGCCGCGCAGGCCCCCAATTCGGAGTCGCCGACGTCCGGCAACATGACCGCGAACTCATCGCCCCCGAACCGGGCCACCAGAGCGTCCCCGGTGACCGCCTGGCTGAGCCGTTCGGCCACGCGGCACAGCAGCCGGTCCCCAAGCTCGTGGCCGAGGGTGTCGTTCACATCCTTGAACCGGTCGAGGTCGAGCAGCAGGATCGACGCCGCTCCGCGGGCCAGCTGCTCGTCGAGCCGTCGAGTGAACAGTCGACGGTTGGGCAGTCCGGTCAGCTCGTCGTGCATGGCGCGCCGTTCCCGGTCCTCGGCCTCGCGGACGATCTGGTGCGCTCGGACCGCGTTGTCGATGGCGACCGCCGCGTGGTTGCCGAGCGCGCGGAGTTGGCTCAGGTCGGCGGGCTCGAACGTGTCGACGTCTCCGAGCATGTCGGCCACCAGCATGCTGCCCACCGCGCGCCCCTCGCTGCGCAATGGCACCATCAGGCAGTCGCGCGCGCCCTGGCCGGCCAGCAGGGCGGTGAGTTCGGTGGGCGCGCCCCGGCGTGGAACCAGCAGGGCGGCTCCTGGTTCGATGCCCCCCTGCAGCGCCTCGATCAGGGGCGTCGACCCCGCCACCGCGATCCCGTCGCGCAATGCCCAGTCCTTCACGGCGCCATCGACGCCGTCCAGCCGAAGCTCCACGGTGCGCACGTCGAACGCGGCACGGACCTCGCGCAGCACGGTCGAGATCACCGAGTCCAGCTCCACCTCGGCACCGACCAGCTCGGTGAACCGGTTGACCTGCTCGAGGCTCTCCGACCGTTGCCGTACGCCGTCGTAGGAGCGGTAGGCCACCACCAGCACCGCCGCGAAGACCAGCAGCAGCCAGCTCGCCCGCCAGTCGGTCACGAGGATGTAGGCGGCGATCAGCGCCACGCACCCGTTCGCCAGATCTCCCAGTTGGCCGAGACTGAACATCTCGCTCACCGAGCGGGGCCGCTCTCCGGTCGCGGCGGTGATCACGAGGCTCACCATCGTCGAGCCTATGAGAGCGGTGGCAGCGACAGCGAGAAGTGTGGCGAGCCAGCCCCACGGTCCGTACTCGGTGCGGTCGCCGACGACCAGGTTCCAGATCACCACCGCCGCGGTGGTCTCCAGGGCGTACAGGGCACAGTTGAACGCGGCTTTTTGGAGCGGCTTCCGCTGCCACAGGAAGGCGAGCAGGGCACCGCCGAGCCGGCATGCGACGAGCAGGTCGGGCCGCACGAAGTAGAGGCCGAGCACCAGCGGGATCTCCATCACGGAGAAGGACACCGCATCCCGGCCCCAGCGCAGGTGCACCAGGAGCAGCTCGCAGATCGCGAAGCCGGCCAACACGAACAGCGGCCACACCCAGGGCCACGCTTCGACACCCTGCCGGTCCGGCGGTACGACCATCCAGTGCAGGGTCGCAGCAGCGGCCGCGGTGCCGGCGGTAAGCGCCCACACCCAGGCGACCCGCCTCGGAGTCACCTCTCCCTCACCGCTCCGGCGAGCTCACGACCAGGACCGACCAGACCAGGATCGGCCCGACCACGACCGCCCGGACCAGGCCTCGCCCGACCACGACCGGCCCGACCACGACCGGCCCGACCAGGTCGTTCCGGTCCAGGTGCTGTTGCACCAGCAGCCGCCGGTCCAGTCACGGCCCATGAACTTTCCGCCGACCCAGGAACTGCCGCCGCTGCTGGCGTTGGCCCACTTGGCCGCGCTCCACGGCCCGAGGATGTCGCGTTCGCCAGTCAGCTCGACGTCACCGTCCGCGACGTGCTGGCTGCCTCGGGCCGCCTCGAGCGACCCCGTGCCCGTGGACCGGGTCCAGCCCTGCTTGGCCGAGGGCACGTTGGCACTGCTCGCGGCAGCCACGTTGACCTCGCCGGCACCGCGGCCTTCGGCGTCGGCCAGCGGCATCGCCGAGGCGGTGTTGCGCAGCAGCGCCTTAACCTGGTCCGGGGTCATCGTCGGGCGCTGGTCGAGCAACAGGGCGACCGCGCCTGAGACTACGGCGGCGGCCTGCGAGGATCCGCTGCCCTTGAACAGTTCGTCGCCGTACCGGGCGTCGGGGTGCGCGGAGTCGAGGTACGAGCCCGGGACTCGCAGCGACGCGATCGACCGGCCCGGGGCGGTCACGTCGACGCGGCGGCTTGCGTCACCGCGGCTGGAGAAAGTCGGGACTAGGTCGTCGGACTGGAGGGCGGTGCCCCTGGTGTCGGCTGCCCCGACCGTGATCACGTGCGGGTCGTGGGCCGGGTTGTTCAGCTTGCCGGAGCCGACGCCGTTGTTGCCGCCTGAAACCACGACGACGATGCCCGCCCGCCACGCGTTCTCGACGGCATGGGTCAGCGGGTCGACCCGGTAGTCCTGGACGCCGTCGGTGCCGTAGGAGAGGTTCAGCACCCGGATCGGGTTCCTCGGGTTGTCGTTGCGGTGCTCGACCACCCAGTCGACGGCGGCGACCACCTGCGAGACGTCGACCCCGCCGTCACTGGCCGCGGTCTTCACGCTGGTCAGTCGCGCGCCCGGCGCCACGCCGATGAAGCGCTCTCCGGTCGCCGCCAATGCACGGGGCTCGTTGCCGGCGATGATCCCCGCCATGTGCGCGCCGTGGCCGAACGTATCGTAGTACCGCAGCTCCGGGGACTGGCTCTCGAACGAGAGGTCGGCGCCGTTGCGGACCTTGCCGCCGCGCAGGCCGTCCACCGGCACCACGCCGGTGTCGATCAGCGCGACACCGATCCCGGTCCCGTCGTACCCGCGGCGCCACAGTGACTCGGCACCGATGGCAGCACGCACCTCGCTCATCGTGGTGACAGTGCCGTCGTACAACCAGCCGGTCGGCACCAACTCGCCGACGATGCCGTTGACCGTGTCGACAAGCGGGGTCAGCACCGACCCGGCCGTCGGCTCGAGCGGATCGAGCAACCCGGCTCCCGCCGGCGCTGCCGCGGCGATCAGCGCGAACGTCGCTCCCCCGACCGCGGCTGCCCGCCTCGCGCGTGCATGCGACCTGATCATGAAAGTCCACCCCTCCCCAGAACGGCTGGACCGATGTGCGCGATCCCCCGACCGTCAAGGTACGGGCACCGCGACCCGTGGACAGGTGAAAACGGACAAATCACCCGAGTGGGGGAGTCCGGATGGTCCGCAAGGACAGCCCGGCCGACCTCGGCCCGATGCCGCACACCCTCATCGACGACGGCGTCCCAAGCATGTCTACCACTGCCTGCCGCGCGGCACAGCGGTCGAGCACGGCTACCCGGTCCTGCTCGTCACGCCACTGGGCGGCGCTCGGTGGCAACGTTCCGATCGCCGAGGCATACGACGTCCCCTCCGGCAATGGCCCCTACGCAACTTCTCAGCCAGAACCCGTGACCAACCGGACTCGACCCGGCCTGGTGCCTGCACCAATGCATGTCAGGGCCTGGTACCCCCGACCGGATTCGAACCGGCGCTGGTGCCGGGGCAAACCTCCGCCCAGATCGCCGAAATCCGGAACCACTCGATGACACCATACGCAGGTGGTGTCGGGGCGTTGACGATGTGGCGGACGAACCGGCGGCCA
>JALZCZ010000145.1 GCA_030862825.1 Actinomycetota bacterium
GGCCACCCGAGTGTCAGCTCGCGGGCGACATCTCCGCGAGGCGCATCTCATCGCCGGTCGCCGAGTTCGGCTCGTAGGCCACGCCCTCCGCGACGGCCATGACGCCGTTCATGTGGGCGAGGTAGGCGTACTGCCCGAATGCCTCCGGCTCCTCGGCGAAGACCTCGGCCAGCGCGGCCTGTCGCTCCTCACCCTCGAGTAGCGCGGCGGCCTTGACCTTCTGGTCCAGCGCCCGGGTGCCGCCCGAGCTCTGGAAGCCGTTGCTGAGGAGGTACTGCTCCATGCTGAAGATGGCGTCACCGGCCTGGTTGCCGTGCTGGATCAGCAGCAGGTAGGGGCCGGCGTCCTCCGGGAACGGCCGTTCCTGGAGCTCGGTCGTGCCGGTGGTGTCCATCATCTCGATCGTCACGTTCAGGCCGAGGTCCTCGAGCGACTTCTGGATGACCTGGACGGTCTCGTCGACCTTCGGGAACAGCGCGGTCCGGCCGACCAGCCGGATCTCCGGTGACAGGTCGACGCCGTCCGCCTCCGCCTCGGCGAGCAGCGTCTCGGCCTCGGCCATGTCGGTCGGCCACGGCTCGAGCTCGGAGTTGTGGCCCACCACGCCTTCGGGCACCAGCTGCGCCGCCGCCACGGCGTCGCCGGCGAACAGCGACTCCGTCAGGCCCTCGCGGTCGATCGCATAGTTGATCGCCTGGCGGACCCTGATGTCGTCCAGCGGCGGTGTGGTGCTCTGCATCCGCAGCGCCGTGGTCTCGTTGTTGGGGTAGAAGATCGCGGTGTCACCGGCGCCGTCGTCGGGACCGATGTTGGTGGCCACGTCGGCCTCGTCGTTGAGCACCATCGCGGCCCGCACCGTGCCCTCCGAGCGCCATTCGTACGTCGCCTCGTCGTAGGCCGGAGCGTCGCCCCAGTACTCCGGGTTGGCGGCGAGCGTCAGCTTCTGGCCGGCCTCCCAGCTGTCGATCCTGTAGGGGCCGGTGCCGATCGGCTCGCGGACCTTCTCGGTGTCGCTGGTCGAGGTGGGCACGATCTCCACGAAGGAGATGCGCAGCGGGAGGATCGGGTCGGGCTCCGGGGTGCTGACCGTCAGCGTGGTCGCGTCGACCACCTCGATGCCGAGGTCGACGTCGCCGAAGACGTAGCCCTCCACGTTGCAGCCGAGGTCGCTGTTGACCGCGCGCTCCAAGGAGTACGCAGCGGCCTCGGCGTCGAAGGGCGTGCCGTCGGAGAACGTCACGTCCTCGCGGAGCTTGAAGGTCCACTCCGTCTCGGACGACTGCTCCCACTCGGTGGCCAGCAGCGGGTTCAGCTCACCGGAGGTGGGGTCGCGCTCGACCAGGGGCTCGGTGATGTTGGAGCGCACCACGACGCCGGTGGAGGTCAGCGAGGACTCGCACGGCTCCAGCGTGGGCGGCTCTTCCGGGAGCACGATCCGGACGGTGTCGCCCGCGGCACTCCCGCCGTTGTCGTCGCTGTTGCTGACACCGCAAGCGGCAGTGGTGGCGGCGAGACCCAGCGTGAGGGCCACCGCAACACCCCGCCGCCGACCCGTCGGGATCGACTTCTTGGACTGAACAGAGAGCATTTCGTTCCTCCGCGAGGATTTCGGCGGACTCCGAGGCGTCCACACATGAAGATGATATGCGGGCTTGTGAACACGGCGCAGACCCGACCACTGGGTGAGGCCCATGACCGACGTCACAACTTCTCCACCGAACCATACACATACGTAGACGTTGTTCCAATAGGTAGCAGCAATCTGATATCGTGAATTACGTTGGCCGTCCTCTCGACGCCTCTCCGGATCCCGGAAACGACCGCCCACGAGCCCCTTGGAGAACCCATGGCCCGCTTCTCACCGGAGGACCTGCGCGGCGCACTCGGCGCCGGCCTGCTGTCCTTTCCCGTCACGCACACCACGGCCGACCTCGCCTTCGACGAAGCCGGATACCGGGAGCACCTGCAGTGGCTGGGCCAGTTCGAGATCGCGGGCCTGTTCGCCGCCGGCGGCACCGGCGAGTTCTTCTCGCTGACCACCCAGGAGGTCTCCCAGGTGCTGCGGGCGACCGTCGCCGAGGTGCCCGACACCGTGCCGGTCATGGGCGCGGCCGGCTACGGCACCGCCACAGCCACCGCGATGGCCCAGCAGGCCGAGGCCGACGGTGCCGACGGCATCCTGCTGCTGCCGCCGTACCTGACCGAGGTCCCGCCCGAAGGCCTCTACGAGCACGTGGCCCGCGTCTGCGCCTCGACGTCGCTGGGCGTCGTCGTCTACCACCGGGCGAACGCCCGCTTCAACGCTCAGGTCGTGGGCCGCCTGGTCGCGGAGTTCCCCAACTTCATCGGGTTCAAGGACGGCATCTGCGACATCGACCTGATGGCCACGCTCTACGCCCACCACCGCGACCGGCTGGTGTTCGTGGGCGGCCTTCCCACGGCCGAGACCTACGCACTCCCCTACCTGGAGCTCGGTGCGACGACCTACTCGTCGGCGATCTTCAACTTCGCCCCTCAGTGGGCGCTCGACTTCTACTCCTCGGTGCGGGCCAAGGACCGCGACGCGGTCTACGCCAAGCTCAGCGAGTTCGTGATTCCGTACCTCGACATCCGCAATCGCAAGGCGGGCTATGCGGTCTCGATCGTCAAGGCCGGGCTCACGGCCGCCGGGCGCTCCGCGGGCCCGATCCGACCACCGCTTGCCGACCTCACGCCGGAGGAGCTCGCCGAGCTGACCGACCTCGTGAAGAGGGTGATCTGAGATGACCCAGCTGACCGGCGAGATGTTCCTCGGAGCGCAGCGGGTCGCCGGCACCAACGGCAGCGTGCACGGTGTCGACCCGCGCACCGGCCAGCCGGTGGAACCGGCCTACGGCCTGGGCTCGCGCGACGACGTGGCCCGCGCGGCCGGACTGGCCGCTGACGCGTTCGGCGCCTACCGCGAGACCGGACCCAAGGAGCGCGCCGCCTTCCTCGACCAGGTCGCCGACAACATCGACGGCCTCGGCGAGCAGCTCGTCGAGCGCGTGCAGCTCGAGACCGGCATCGTCGAGCCCCGGGTGCGGGGCGAGCTGGCAAGGACCACCAACCAGCTCCGCCTCTTCGCCGAGCTCGTGCGCGAGGGCAGCTGGGTCGGCGCTCGGATCGACACGGCGCTGCCGGACCGCACCCCGCTGCCCCGTCCCGACATCCGGCAGCGCAAGGTCCCCCTCGGCCCGGTGGCGGTGTTCGGCGCGAGCAACTTCCCGCTCGCGTTCTCGGTTGCTGGCGGTGACACGGCCGCGGCGTTCGCCGCCGGCTGCCCGGTGGTGGTCAAGGCGCACTCCGCCCACCCCGGCACCTCCGAGCAGGTCGCCGGCGCGATCGCCCGCGCGGTCGCTGACCACGGCCTTCCCGAGGGCACCTTCTCGATGGTCTACGGCTCCGGGCCCGAGGTCGGCATCGCCCTGGTCACCGACCCGCGGATCAAGGCAGTGGGCTTCACCGGCTCGCGCAGCGGCGGTGTCGCGCTGATGCAGGCGGCGGCCGCCCGGCCGGTGCCGATCCCGGTCTACGCAGAGATGTCCAGCATCAACCCCGTGTTCCTGCTGCCCGGCGCCCTGGCGGCCGATCCAGGCGGCCTGGCCAAGGGGTACGTCGAGTCGCTCACCGTCGGCGTCGGCCAGCTGTGCACCAACCCCGGTCTGGTGTTCGCCGTGGACGGGCCCGAGGTGGATGCCTTCCTGGAAGCGGTCGCCTCGGCCATCACCGGGTGCCCCGCGCTGCCGATGCTCAACCCCGGGATCCACTCGTCGTACCGGGCAGGAGTGGCGGCGCTGGTCGCCCACCCTCAGGTCGAGCAGGTCGCTGCGGGCGAGGCCGACGCGGCGCTCGCCGCGGGCGGGCAGGCACATGTGTTCGCGACGAGCTCCGCCGCCTTCCTCGCCGAGGCGGCGCTGCACGAAGAGGTCTTCGGGTCGTCATCGCTCGTGGTGCGGGTGTCGTCCCCCGATGAGCTCGCCGAGGTCGCGCAGTCGCTCGAGGGACAGCTCACCGCGACCCTGCACGCCGCCGAGTCCGACCACCGGGTGGCGGCGGCGCTGCTGCCCGTGCTCGAGGACAAGGTGGGCCGGATCCTTTTCAACGGCTGGCCCACCGGTGTCGACGTCGGGCACGCGATGGTGCACGGCGGCCCGTTCCCCGCGACCTCCGACGGTCGGAGCACCTCGGTCGGCACGCTCGCCGTCGAGCGTTTCGTCCGCCCGGTGGCCTACCAGAACGCTCCGGCCGACCTCCTCCCGGCGCCGGTGGACGCCGACAACTCGCTGGGGATCTGGAGGCAGGTGGACGGTGACCTCCGCCGCGACTGAGGCGACCACCGGCGGCCCCCGCGTGGCCGACCTCCGGGTGGTTCCGGTGGCCGGCTACGACAGCATGCTGCTCAACCTGAGCGGCGCCCACGGCCCGTGCTTCACCCGCAACGTCGTGCTGGTCACCGACACCGACGGACGCACCGGTGTCGGCGAGGTGCCCGGCGGCGAGGCCATCCGCCGCACGCTCGAGGAGTCCGCGGCGCACGTCGTCGGCAGCCGGGTCGCCGAGCTCCGCACCGTGCTCCGAGTCGTGGGAGCCGAGTTCGCCGGGCGCGACACCGGCGGCCGCGGGCTGCAGACCTTCGACCTGCGCACCACCGTGCACGTCGTCACCGCCCTCGAGTCGGCTCTGCTCGACCTGCTCGGCCAGCACCTCGGCGTTCCCGTCGCGGAGCTGCTGGGAGCCGGCCGGCAGCGCGACTCGGTGCCGGTGCTGGGCTACCTCTTCTTCGTCGGCGACCGCACTCGCACCGACCTCCCCTACCGCTCCGAACCCGACGCGGCGGACGCGTGGACGCGGCTGCGCCACGAGGAGGCGCTGACTCCCGACGACGTCGTCGCCCTCGCCGAGGCGGCGCACGACCGCTACGGCTTCACCGACTTCAAGCTGAAGGGCGGCGTGCTTTCGGGCGAGCAGGAGGTCGAGACCGTCCTCGCCCTGGCCCGTCGGTTCCCCGACGCCCGGGTGACGCTCGACCCCAACGGGGGCTGGCTGCTCGCCGACGCCGTCCGGCACGGCCGGGCCCTCCGCGACGTCATCGCGTACGCCGAGGACCCGTGCGGCGCCGAAGGTGGCTACTCCGGCCGTGAGGTGATGGCGGAGTTCAGGCGCGCCACGGGGCTGCGCACCGCCACCAACATGATCGCCACCGACTGGCGCGAGCTCGGTCACGCGGTGCGCGCCGGCGCGGTCGACATCCCCCTCGCCGATCCCCACTTCTGGACCATGGCCGGCTCGGTCCGGGTCGGGCAGCTGTGCGAGGCGTGGGGCCTGACCTGGGGCTCCCACTCCAACACCCACTTCGACGTCTCCCTGGCCATGTTCACCCACGTGGCCGCGGCCGTGCCGGGAGAGATCACCGCCATCGACACCCACTGGATCTGGCAGGACGGCCAGCGGATCACACGCGATCCGCTGCCGATCAAGGGCGGCCGGATCGAGGTGCCCACCGCACCCGGACTCGGCATCGAGATCGACCTGGAGCGGCTCGAGGCCGCCCACGAGCTCTACCTGACCGAGGGCCTCGGCGCCCGCGACGACGGCGCGGCCATGCAGTATCTGCGGCCCGGGTGGACATTCGACCCCAAGTGCCCCGCTCTCGACAGGGCTCTCGACAGGGAAGGAACCACCCCATGACCCGCATCCTCCAGGTCGGCCCGCTGATGCCGGCCCTGTCCGAGACGCTGCGCACGACGTACGACGCCCTGGTCCTGCCGCCGGAGGGCCCGGACCGCGAGGCGTTCCTGGCAGGGCACGGCCCCAAGGTCGAGGTCGCGGTCACCTCCGGACGCTACGGCGTGCCGACGGCGGTGATGGACGCGCTGCCGGCGCTCGGCGCAGTCGTGAACTTCGGCGTCGGCTACGACACCACCGACACGGCGACGGCCAGGACGCGCGGGATCCTCGTGTCGAACACCCCGGACGTGCTCACCGACTGCGTGGCCGACGTCGCGCTCGGACTGGCCATCGACCTGCTCCGTGGGCTCAGCGCCGCCGACCGTTTCGTCCGCCGCGGGGAATGGGCCGCGGGTGCGGGCTTCCCACTGATGCGGAAGGTCTCCGATAAGCGGGTGGGCATCCTCGGGCTGGGCCGGATCGGTCGCGCCATCGCCACCAGGTTCGAGGCGTTCGGCTGCCCGGTGAGCTACCACAGCCGGCGCGAGGCGGACGGCACGGCGTACCCCTACGCCGCGACGCCCACCGAGCTCGCCGCAGGCGTCGACATCCTCGTCGTGGCGACCTCCGGCGGCAGCGGCACCGCCCGTCTCGTCGACCGGGGGGTGCTCGAGGCACTCGGCCCCGAGGGCTACCTGATCAACATCGCC
>JALZCZ010000159.1 GCA_030862825.1 Actinomycetota bacterium
GGCCAGGGCGCTCGGCGAGGCGGAGCTGGACCGACGCGCCTGGCACCTCTCGCAGGCGGCGCTCGAGCCGGACGCGACGGTGGCCGCGGTCCTCGAGCACGCGGCGGAGTCGGCGCTGGAGCGAGGCGCCTTCGCTGTCTCCGCAAGCCGCTTCGAGCGGTCCGCGCGCCTCTCGACAATGGCGGGCGATCGCGTGCAACGCCTGACCCGTGCTGGCGAGACCTCGTGGCTCGGCGGCCAGTCCGAGCGGGCGGCCGCCTTGCTCGACGAGGCGGCCCGGTCCGCGGCGGACCAGCCACACCGTGCCCATGCGATGGCGCTGCAGGGCGTGGTCACCGCCCGGGCCGGCGCGCTCGACGAGGCCCGCGACCTCCTCCTGTCGGCCGCCGACGCACAGGCGGACGATCCCGACGCGGCCACCCTGGTGCTGGCCGAGGCCGTCTACACCTGCTTCTACCTCGGGGACGGCCGGACTGCCGTGGACGTCGTACGCCGGCTGGACGAGCTCGAGCCCCGGGTGCGGTCGGAGCGGGCCAGGCTGCTCTGCGACCTGGCGTCCGGGATGGGCCTGATCATGGTCGGCCAGGGCGACGAGGGCGTGCCGCGTCTGCGCCGCGGGCTCGGCGCAGCGGCGGACGGCCACCTGTCCGGTGACCCGCGCTGGCTGCCGTGGCTGCTGCTCGGCCCGATCTGGCTGCGCGAGTCGGGCGAGGCACGCCGCCGGCTGGCCGCCGACATGGTGCGCGAGGCACGCGAGCGGGTGGCCGTGGGCACGCTCCCGTTCCTCCTCTTCCACGCTGCTCGCGACGACGCCACGACGGACCGCTGGGCAGCCGCCGAGGCGGGCTTCCGCGAGGCCGTCGCCCTGGCGGGGGAGACCGGCCTGCGCACCGACGCCGCGATCTCGCTGGCCGGACTCGCCTGGCTCATGGCCCGGCAGGGCCGGGAGGCGGACGCCCGGGCCACCGAGGAGGAGGCGCGGCACGCCTGCGACCGCAGCCGCCTGCACCTGGGCCGCGCATGGCTCGGCTACGCGCTCGGTGACCTCGAAGCCGGCCTCGGCAACCCGGCGGAGGCGCTCCGCCACTACCGGGCGCAGCAGGGGCTGGTTGCCGGGCTGGGTCTGGTCGACCCCGACCTCTCGCCGTCGGCGGAGGTCGTCGAGTGCCTGGTCCGACTGGGACAGCAGGAGGACGCCGTGCGTGAGGCCCGCGCCTTCGAGGCTGCGGCGACGGCCAAGGGCCAGCCGTGGGCGCGCGCCCGGGCCCACCGTGCCCTCGCGGTGGCCGGGATCGAACCGGCCGTCCACTTCGGCCGCGCCCTCGCCCAGCACGCGCACACCCCCGACGCCTTCGAGCTGGCCAGGACCGAGCTCGCGCTCGGTGCCCACCTCCGACGCGACCGGCGTCCCTCCGAGGCGCGGCCCCACCTGCGTGCGGCGCTGACCGCCTTCGACCGGCTCGCCGCCCGCCCCTGGGCCGAGGCGGCCTCGCTCGAGCTCACCGCCACCGGGGAGCGGGTGCAGCGGCGTACGGGGATCGCGGCGCAGCAGCTCACCCCCCAGGAGTTCCAGACCGCGCGGCTCCTGGCCGAGGGCGCGACGACCCGGGAGGCGGCCGCGGCCCTGTTCCTGAGCCCGAAGACGGTCGAGTACCACCTGCGCCACGTCTACATCAAGCTCGGCATCTCCTCCCGCCGCGAGCTCGCCGAGCGGGTGGCCGCGGACCCGGAGCTCCGTCCGCCACGTTGACCCGTCAGAAACCAACTGGGGCGGTCAACCCCTATGCGTGGGTACTGTCCTGCCGTGACCACCCCATCGTTCGAGCTCGGCGAGGAGCACCTCGAGCTGCGCCGCTGGGTGCACGACTTCGCGGCCGACGTGATCCGTCCGGCGGCCGCGGAGTGGGACGAGCGCGAGGAGTTCCCCTGGCCGGTGCTCGAGGAGGCCGCCAAGGTCGGGCTCTACTCGCTCGACTTCTTCGCCACCCAGAGCTTCGACCCGACCGGGCTCGGCATCCCGATCGCGATGGAGGAGCTGTTCTGGGGCGACGCCGGCATCGGTCTCTCCATCGTCGGTACGACGCTCGCCGCCGCGGCCGTGCGCGCCAACGGCACCGACGAGCAGGTCGGCGAGTGGGCACCGCAGATGTTCGGTGAGCCCGGCGACCTCAAGCTGGCGGCGTTCTGCTCCTCCGAGCCCGACGCCGGCAGCGACGTGGGCGCGATGCGCACCCGCGCCGTCCACGACGAGGCGACCGACGAGTGGGTGCTCAACGGCACCAAGACCTGGGCGACCAACGGCGGTCTGGCCGACGTCCACGTGGTCACCGCCGTGGTCGACCCCGACCTGCGCACCCGCGGGCAGGCCAGCTTCGTGGTGCCCCCCGGCACCCAGGGGCTCAGCCAGGGGCAGAAGTTCGCCAAGCACGGCATCCGCGCCTCCCACACCGCAGAGGTGGTGCTCGACAACGTCCGCGTGCCCGGCCGCTGCCTGCTCGGCGGCAAGGACAAGCTCGACGCCCGGCTCGCCAAGGCCCGCGACGGCAGCACCGGCCGGAGCAACGCGAGCATGGCCACCTTCGAGCGCACGCGCCCCGCGGTCGGCGCCCAGGCGGTGGGCATCGCGCGCGCGGCGTACGAGGTCGCGCTCGACTACGCGAAGACCCGCGAGCAGTTCGGCAAGGCGATCATCGAGAACCAGGCCATCGCGTTCATGCTCGCCGACATGGCCACGTCGATCGAGGCGTCGCGGCTGCTGGTGTGGCGCGCGGCCTGGCTGGCCGGGCAGGGCAACGCGTTCGAGTCCGCCGAGGGCTCGATGTCGAAGCTCTTCGCCGGCGAGACCGCGGTGCGGGTGACCACGCAGGCGATGCAGATCCTCGGCGGCAACGGCTACACCCGCGAGTACCCCGTCGAGCGGATGTCGCGCGACGCCAAGATCTACACGATCTTCGAGGGCACCTCGGAGATCCAGCGGCTGGTGATCGCCCGCACCATCTCCGGCGCTCCCATCAGGTAGTGCGCAGGGCCGGGATCACCGTCTCGCAGACCAGCTTCACGCTCTCCCACGACGGCTCCTCGGGGAGGCCGCCGCACGCCGGATGGCTGGTGACCAGCCGGATCTCCTTGCTGCGGCACTGCTCCACCAGCTCGGCGGGAGTGAGCACGACGTAGACGCCGAGCTCGCGCATCTCCGCAACGGTGGCGGAGTCGTCGCGGACGTAGGAGCTCACCGAGGGGTCGCGCCAGGACCGGTAGCCCTGCGCGTCCGCCAGCAGGTGGTGGCCGTACTTCCCCCAGAACGCGTCCGGATCCTCGGCGCAGAACACGTTCGCCGGGCCCGACGGCGCCATGATCACCGGGCCGGGCTCGCGCTCGTGCGCCCGGCACTCGTCTTCGTAGAGCTCCCGGAGTGCCCGGTCGGACGACTGCGGCGCGAAGCCCAGCCCCAGCCGGGCCGCCCGCTTCGCCGCGGCCGGCGTACCGCCGCCGTAGAAGAGGAACGGGTGCGGCTGCGAGTACGGCGACGGGGTGGCCACGCCCGCGGCCCAGGTCCGCAGCAGGGTCACGATCCGCTGCTCGATGTCGCGGCCCCGCGTCGCCCAGTCGCGACCGAACAGGTCGTACTCCTCCTGGCGGTAGCCGAGCCCGAGCGTGTAGCTCACCCGACCCTTGCTGAGGTGGTCGAGCACCGCGATGTCCTCGGCCAGCCGGACCGGCTCGTAGAGGTTGACCAGCAGCGCCGACACCGAGATCGGGATCCGACTGGTCACCGCGGCGAACGCCGACGCGACCAGCAGGGGGCTGGGCAGGTAGCCGTCGTCGGCAGCGTGGTGCTCGGACACCATGAGCGCGTCGTGACCGTGCGCGTCGACGTACGCCGCCTGCTCGACCGCGCGGGCGAAGATCTCCTGGCGGGCGGCCGGGTCGGCGCCGGGGGCGCGGAAGTCGTAGCGGACGACGAAGTGGGCCATGGGGCCACCCAACCAGAAGAACTGAAACCTGTTCTAGGCACCCGTCCCGAGATCTACAGGTCGACGGCCCGGTTGACCCAGGTCGAGGTGACCGCCATGCCGACCTTCTCGTAGAGACCGAGCGCTCCGGTCCGCGAGTCGGTGGAGAGCTCGGACCGCGAGCAGCCGTGCTCGCGGGCGACCGCGAACGCGTCGATCAGCAGGCACTGGGCCAGCCCCTTGCCACGCTGGTCCTTCCGGGTGGCGAGCTTGTCGATGTAGCAGTGGTCGACGTTCTCGTGGATCTGGGCGAAGCCGACCACCTCCCCATCGGGGTCCACGGCCACGCGCAGGTTCCACGACGCGAACCCCGGTCGCTGCATCACCCCCGCGGAGAAGTCCTCGAAGGTCTGCCGCTCGCGGACCGACCACTCCAGGAACGCGTCCTCCACGACCGTCCAGCAGGCTTCGTACTCCTCCGGGCGCGCCGCGCGGACGGTGTAGCCGGCCGGTGGCTCGCGGTCGGGGACCGTGGCGCCCTCCGGCAGCTGCAGCACCCAGCTGGTCCACCGGATGCGGTAGCCGAGCGCCTCGAGCAGGCGGTCGCCCGGCGACCCCTGGGGCACCGGCATGCCGACGACCGAGGAGCCGCCCTCGCGCGCCTTCTCCTGCATCCAGCGAGCGATCGCGGTGCCGACACCGCGGCCACGGTGGTCGGGATGCACAGCGGCGTCGCCGCGATCGGCTCCGGAGACCTCGCCGTACCCGACCAGGTGTTCGCCGTCGAAGACCCCGACCGTGCCGGCCGCCACCTCGAACGACGGGCGCTGCCAGTCGGCGACGATGTCCGCCTCCTCGATCACGACCTCCCCGAGGTCGTGTGCTTCCTGGGCAGCCATCACCTCGAAGACGGCGGTCGCGTCGGCCTCGGTCAGCGGTCGGTCGGTGAGTCCGTCGGGAAGGGTCAGTGGTGAGGGCACGCGGAGTATCGAAGCAGGAAATGGGCAACGGGGCCGCCGATTAACGACGGCCCCGTTTCCGGGTGCTGCTCAGATGCCTTGGTCAGCCGTTCTGGATGGCCGAGACGTCGAACTCGAGCTTGACCTTCTCGGAGACGAGCACGCCGCCGGTCTCGAGCGCGGCGTTCCAGGTCAGGCCCCAGTCCTTGCGGTTGACGGTGGTGCTGCCCTCGAAGCCGACCCGGAGGTTGCCGAACGGGTCGCGGGCGGAGCCGGTCTCCTCGAACTCGATCGTGACGGGCCTGGTGACGTCCTTGATGGTCAGGTCGCCGGTGATCGTCCAGTCGCTGCCGTCGCGGGAGACGTCGGTGGAGACGAACGTCATCTCGGGGTAGCTCTCGGCGTCGAAGAAGTCGCCCGAGAGCAGGTGGCCGTCGCGGTCGGCGCTGCCGGTGGTGACGCTGGCGATCTTGACGGCCAGGTTGACGCTGGAGTTCTTGGGCTCCGCGGTGTCGATCCGGGCGGTGCCGGTGAAGTCGCCGAACTGGCCGCGCACCTTGGTCACCATCGCGTGCCGGGCAGTGAAGCCCAGCCGGCTGTGGCTGGTGTCGAGGGTGTAGTCGCCGGTGATGTCGGCGACGGCGGTGGTGGGGGTGTCGAACTCGGTCATGGTTGCTCCTCGAGAGAAGGTGTTGTTGAACAGTCAACCATGCAAACCGTACCGCAGTCCGTTTCTATTCCCCCTCGGCGGAAGACGGTGAAACGACAACCGAGCCGCGGACCCGGGGGTCCGCGGCTCTGGCGAATGGGGTGGCCGGGCGGAGCCCGACCGGTCAGGCGGCGTGCGTGACGCGTGGCCTGACCGGCGCGGACATGTCGACCCAGCACGCCTCCATGTGGGAGCGCCCGCGCTGGTCGACGACCGGACGCCACCGCAGCTCGAGACGGATGGCCGTCTTGGGGTCGGGCACGAGACACCTCCTGTTCATGTTCTGTTCACCGAACTCTAGCCGATCTCCCCTGAACTCGCCGCATCGTCGCTCTTTCAAGTAGTCTGTGCCCGAATTCGGGCAGGAAGTTGCCAAAGCCAGCGCAGCAGGCCACGCTTCTCGGTGTGTCACCGGATTCCGAGCTCGTCGACCACGTGGTCAACGGCACCGGGCTCACCCCGGCCGAGGCGCGGCGCCTGATCGAGGACGTCGTCGCGTTCCACGCCGAGCCGGTCGAGAGCTATGTGCGCCGCCGGCACGCCGAGCTGAAGACCTTCGGAGCGAAGAACCCCGAGATCTTCGCCCGGATCGGCGCGGAGCTGCGCGAGCGCGTGGTCGCCGCACCTGAACTCAGTGACCGCCAGCTGCGTCGCATCGTCTACGGATGAGAACAGGTGCCTCGAGACGCTCGCTGCGCACGCTCCTCAACAACCGAACAAGAAGAGAGAGGCCCAACCTCATGTGCGGGATCGTCGGATACATCGGAGGCCAGCAGGCTGCGCCGCTTCTGCTGGAGGGCCTGGCGCGGCTGGAGCATCGCGGCTACGACTCGGCGGGCGTCGCCGTGCTCGGTGGGTCGGCCGGGGCCAGCCTGCGGGTCGCCAAGACCGCGGGCCGGGTGCGCGACCTGGCCGATGCGATCCCGAAGCGCTTCGCGGGCCGCGCCGGCGTCGGCCACACCCGGTGGGCGACGCACGGGCCGGCCAACGACGTGAACGCCCACCCACACCTCGATGCCAAGGGCGACGTCGCCGTCGTGCACAACGGCATCATCGACAACGCCGGAGCCCTGCGTCAGCGGCTCGCCGACCTCGGGGTCGACCTGCTCTCCGACACCGACACCGAGGTGATCGCCCACCTGGTCGGACGGTCCGAGGCGAAGACACTCGAGGGCAAGGTGAGCGAGGCGCTGGCCCAGATCGACGGCACCTACGGGATCGCCGTGCTGCACGCGGGCTTCCCGGACCGGATCGTGGTCGCGCGCCACGGCAGCCCGCTGATCATCGGGGTCGGCGAGAAGGAGATGCACGTCGCCTCCGACCTGGCCGCGCTGGTCCGCTACACGACGACGGTCGCGCACCTCGAGGACGGCGAGATCGCGACGGTCACGGCGGGCGGGTTCACGACGTACCGCCAGGACCTGACCCCCGCTGCCCGGGCGGCGACGAAGCTCGACCTCGACCCGGAGGCGTACGACGCGGGCGAGCACGAGTCCTTCATGCACAAGGAGATGCTCGAGCAGCCGGCCGCGGCGGAGCGGGTGCTGCGGGGCCGGCTCGACGACCGGTTCGGCACCGCTCACCTGGG
>JALZCZ010000165.1 GCA_030862825.1 Actinomycetota bacterium
GGCGATGTCGCCGGAGCGGCCGACGGCGCCGTCAGCGATGACGTGGACGTAGCGGCCGCCGGACTCGTCGAGGTAGTCGCGGCGGGCTGCCGCCACGTCGGCGACCGCGGACGCCATCGGCACCGCGAGACCGAGCACGGTGCGGGTGGTGTGCGCGGCCCCGCCGCCGAAGCCCACGAGCACGCCCGCTGCGCCCGTGCGCATCAGGTGCAGTGCCGCCTGGTAGGTCGCGCAGCCGCCGACGATCACCGGCACGTCCAGCTCGTAGATGAACTCCTTGAGGTTGAGCGGCTCGGCCTGCGAGGAGACGTGCTCGGCCGAGACCGTCGTGCCACGGATCACGAACATGTCGACGCCGGCGTCGACGACGACCTTGGCGAACTCCTTGGTGCGCTGCGGCGACAGCGAGCCGGCGACGGTGACGCCGGCGTCGCGGATCTCGCGGACCCGCTCGGTGATCAGCTCGGGCTTGATCGGCTCCGTGTAGATCTCCTGCATCCGCTGGGTCGCCTGCGTGCCGCGCAGCCCCGAGACCTCGGCCAGCAGCGGCGCCGGGTCCTCGTAGCGGGTCCACAGCCCCTCGAGGTTGAGCACCCCCAGTCCGCCGTACCCGCCCAGCGCGATCGCGGTCTCCGGAGACATCACGGAGTCCATGGGTGCCGCCAGCACCGGGAGCTCGAAGCGGTAGGCGTCGATCTGCCAGTCGATGCTGACCTCTTCGGGGTCACGCGTACGCCGCGAGGGCACGATGGCGATGTCGTCGAAGGCGAACGCGCGACGAGCCCGCTTGGCCTGTCCGATCTGGATCTCGGTCACGGCAGAAGTGTTTCACGGTCGGCTCCCGGTCCCGAGGCGCACCTACACTCACGACGTCATGATCGACCTCCCGGAGCATCTCGCCCCCATCCTGTCGGGACACCCGCACATCGACGTGCTCGGCAGCGAGGACCCCTGGCCGATCCCCGACGGGTGGCTGGAGGAGACCCAGCAGCGGATCCGTGTCCTGGCGGAGGATCCCCGGACCACCACGAAGGCACCCCTGAGCACCGACTACCTGCCGGGCACTTCGTCGGCGATCCCGCTGTTCTGGAACCTCGCGACCTATCTTCCGAGCCCGATCCCGCTGTGGGCCGGCACCGAGGTCCACCTCGGCGACACCCTCGTCGGGCCGTGGTACTCCGACAGCTACCAGCCGGGGAAGCGGGTGATCACCTACTACTCCAACTCCGACCACAAGTGGTACCTCTACCTCGTCTGGCGGTTGATGGAGGGCGACGCCGCCACCCGGCTCGCGTCGATCGAGCTGTCGATGAAGGCGATCGAGGTGCTGGACGCGGTGCCTCACTTCACGCAGCGCGGCCGCACCCTGACCACGCTCTTCCAGCGGGTGCTGGACGACCCTGCCAGCCGCCGCGTCCACGAGACCGGCACCTGGGACGACCTGATCGACCTGTGGCTCGGGCTGGCCACCGACGCCGAGGCCGAGATCGTGCCGGAGGTGCGGGGCTGGACCAACCAGCTCGCGTGGTCGCTGGCCGGCTTCGACGCCGCCCACGCCCACCTGACCGAGACGGTGAGCCGCGGCCAGGCCGCCGACGAGGTCATCGTCTCGATGGCCCTCTTCGACGGGGTCGACGAGCTGCCCGCCGGCCTCGCGGTCGCCGCGGGCACGCCCCGGTTCATCGCGATCAACGACGCGTTCGAACGGCTGCGGCCGGGTTTCGACGCCGAGGACTGGCTCGCCGACAACCGGGGCTGGCTGGCCCGGGCCATGGTCACCGGCGAAGTCGACGCCGTACGCCTGTGGATGGCGATGGGCACCCAGGTCGCGCAGCTCACGGTCGGCCTGCCCGACTTCCACGCCACCACACGCTGCCCCGACCGGTTCGGCTTCCACACCGACTTCCGCAGCATCTTCCAGGCACCGACGAAGGTCGCCAACCCGCTCGCGGCCCGGCTGGCGGAGCGCGCGGCCCGACGCAAGGCGGAAGCCGCGACCACGGTGCAGGGAGGCGTCGGGAGCCCCGGCGAAGCGGTCGCCCTGCGCGCAGACGGCGACGAGGAGCTGGACCTGCTGATCCCGGAGGTCGAGATCGGCGACCCGATGGCCGAGCTCGACGAGCTGATCGGGCTCGACCCGATCAAGGAGCAGGTACGCCGCCTGGTGGCCGAGCTCAAGGCCGAGCGGATGCGGATCGCGGCCGGCATGCCGGTCTCCGACCGCTCGCGGCACATGGTGTTCCTCGGCAACCCGGGCACCGCCAAGACGACCGTGGCCCGGCTGCTCGCACGCATCTACGCGCAGCTCGAGGTGCTCTCCAACGGGCACCTGGTCGAGGTGACCCGCACCGATCTGGTCGGCGAGTACATCGGCCAGACGGCGCCGCGGACCACGGCCAAGTTCAACCAGGCGACCGGTGGGGTGCTCTTCATCGACGAGGCGTACTCGCTCATCCCGCCCGACTCCGGCAGGGACTTCGGCCACGAGGCGGTCTCGACCCTGCTCAAGCTGATGGAGGACCACCGCGACGAGGTGGTGGTGATCGTGGCCGGCTACCCCCGCGAGATGCAGCGCTTCCTGGAGTCCAACACCGGCCTGGCCTCCCGCTTCCCGAAGACCCTGACCTTCGCCGACTACGACGTCGAGGAGCTGGTCGCGATCTTCCGGCTGGTCGCCACCCAGGCGGGCTTCAGCGTCGCACCCGACGTCGCCGACGGCCTGCGGTCGCTGGTGCCGTCGCCGCGACCGGTCGGCTTCGGCAACGGCCGCTTCGTCCGCAACGTCTTCGAGGAGGCCGTCTCTCGACAGGCGATGCGGCTGGTCGAGACGACCGAGCCGACACCCGAGCAGATCCGCGCCCTGCTGCGCTCCGACCTGCCCGACCAGCCGCCCCCGGACCGGCCGGCGCCGGGCACGGGCCTCTACCTCTAGCCGGAGTAGTTGGGCGCCTCGACCGTCATCTGCACGTCGTGGGGGTGGCTCTCCTTGAGCGAGGCCGAGGTGATCCGCACGAAGCGGCCCTTCTGCTGCAGCTCGGGGATGGTGCGCGACCCGACGTAGAACATCGACTGGGTGAGGCCGCCGATCAGCTGGTGGGCGACGGCCGCCAGCGGCCCGCGGTAGGCGACCTGGCCCTCGATGCCCTCGGGGACGATCTTGTCGTCGCTGGTGACCTCGGCCTGGAAGTAGCGGTCCTTGGAGTAGGACTTCTTGCCGCGGCTCGACATCGCGGCGAGCGAGCCCATGCCGCGGTAGGACTTGAACTGCTTGCCGTTGACGAAGATGGTCTCGCCCGGGGACTCCTCGCAGCCGGCCAGGAGCGACCCGATCATCACCGTGTCGGCGCCGGCCACGATCGCCTTCGCGATGTCGCCGGACTGCTGCAGACCGCCGTCGGCGATCACCGGCACGCCCGCCGGGGCGCACGCGAGCGAGGCCTCGTAGACCGCGGTCACCTGCGGTACGCCGCACCCCGTGACCACGCGCGTGGTGCAGATCGAGCCCGGCCCGAAGCCGACCTTCACGGCGTCGGCGCCGGCGTCGACGAACGCCTGGGCGCCCTCGCGAGTGGCGACGTTGCCGCCGATGATCTGCACATGCCTGGTCGCTGGGTCGCTCTTGAGACGGCGGACCATGTCGAGCAACAGGGTGACGTGACCGTGGGCGGTGTCGGCGACGAGCACGTCGACGCCCGCCTCGACCAGCGTCGTCGCCCGCTGCCAGGCGTCGCCGAAGTAGCCGACCGCCGCGCCGACCATCAGCCGGCCGTGGGCGTCGTTGGAGGCATGCGGGAACTGCTCGGACTTCACGAAGTCCTTGACCGTGATCAGGCCACCGAGGTGACCCTGGTCGTCGACCAGGGGCAGCCGCTCGCGCTTGTGCTTGCGCAGCAGAGTGGTCGCGTCCTCGCGCGAGATGCCGACGTGGCCGGTGATCAGTGGCATCGGCGTCATCACCTCGTCGACCTTGGTCGTGGCCCACTCGGCGACAGGCGTGAACCGCAGGTCGCGGTTGGTGATGATGCCGAGCAGCCGGTTGTCGGCGTCGACGACCGGGAAGCCGGAGACGCGGTACTCGCCGGCCAGCTGGTCGAGCTGCTCGAGCGTCGCGTCGGGGCCGATCGTCACCGGGTTGGAGATGATGCCGGTCTGGGTCCGCTTCACCAGGTCGACCTGGTAGGCCTGGTCGTCGATGGACAGGTTGCGGTGCAGCACACCGAGGCCGCCCTGGCGCGCCATCGCGATCGCCATCCGCGACTCGGTGACGGTGTCCATGGCGGCGCTGACCAGCGGCACCTTCAGGCTGATCTCGCGGGTCAGCCGCGAGGTGGTGTCGATCTCGTCCGGCGCCAGGTCGGAGTGGCCTGGCAGCAACAGCACGTCGTCGTACGTGAGACCCAGGCTGGCGAACTTCTCGGGTAGCTCCACCGTCACATTCTACGGGGACCCACACACGCACACGGGAGGCGCTCGTGCTCACTCTGATCCGAACCATGCTTCTTGCCATCACGCTCGTCCTCGGCGGCGCCTGGCTGTCGCCGGCCGCGGCCGAGGTCGACACGATCTGGGACCGAAGGGACGACGGCTCCAACGGTGCGGGCGGCGACGGGCCGCACACGTGGGGTGACCTCCGCAAGGTGCGGATCGGACACGCCGAGCGCCAGGTGTGGCTGAAGGCCTCGCCGCCCGCCGGCGGAATGGCCGCCGACGAGTACTTCTTCTGGATCGACGTCGCCGGCACCGATCGCGAGCCTGACTTCGTCGCCTGGCTGACGTTCGTGACCGGACCCCACGTCAGCCTGCACCGCAGCGACGGCTTCGGCGACCTGGGCCGCAAGCGGTGCGACCTGAGGCGACCCCGTCTCGACGTCGACCACCAATCGGTGCAGTTCGGTGTTCCGCGCCGATGCCTGCGTCCGGCGGCAACGGAGCCGCCGCCCCGCCGGGTCCGGCTCGCTGTGGAGACCTGGATGGAGTACGAGCCGGCCGATTGGGCGCCGCTCCGGCGTGGGTTGGGCCCCTGGGTGGCGGCCGGCTGAGAGCCGGCCGGCTCAGAGGCTGCGTACGCCGATCCGGACGGTCAGCAGGTCGCCGGCCATCCGGATCCGGCCCCGCATCCCCGCCGCCAGCACCATCGGCAGCACGGCCTGGTTGTCGGCCCGCGCGGTCAGCACGATCTCGGCGGCGCCGTCGGTGTGCGCGAGCCGGGCGGCCTCGGCCAGCAGCCGGGTGCCGATCCCCCGCCGGCGCCACGCGCCGTCGACCTGGAGGTCGACCGTCCGGGAGTCGGGTTCGTCGACCGACGACGGCCGCACGGTCGCGGCGCCGACGACCTCGTCGCCGATCAGCGCGGTCACGGTGGTCCCGGCCACGGCGTACTCAGGAGTCATGCCCTGGCCCATCCGGCCGGACGCGGAACCGACGTCGGGCATCTCGCGGCGGAGGACGTCGCTGACCAGCTCGGCCATGGCCGCGCCGCGGGCGTGCTCGACGGCGGTGAACGGCGCCTCGCGCCGCACCTGGACCTGCACGTCGCCGACGGCCAGCTCCATCACGTCCTCGCCCGCGTCTACGTCGGCGTCGAACAGGTGGGCCACGACGTCGGGGAACGACGCCGGCTCGGTCAGGATCGCGCGCGCAGCCTGGACGTAGCGGGTGGGCTGGTCGACCAGGGCCGCCTCGGTGCAGGTCGCGGCCACCACAGACTCGCCTCCCGACCGCTCCACCAGCTCGCGCAGGTCCGCCTCGGTCCAGCCGTCGGACGCGCTGAGCACGAGCTCGTCGGTCACGCGGTCGACCCCGGGGAAGACCTGCAGCCCGACGATGTTGACGCCCGCCTTGCCGCACTCCTGAGCCAGGGCGGCCAGCGCACCGGGCCGGTCGGGCAGGGCCGCTCTCATTCTCCACAACATGTGTCTGACAATCCCTCGGGCGAGTTGCACAACGAGGTCGGGGCTGTTTCGCCGCGGCAACACTTCCGGGCGCGTCCTGCCCGTGTACAAACACCTCATGGAGCAGCACCGACGCGTGGTCTGGATCGCAGCGGCCTGCGTGGTCCTGGCCCGGCTGCTCGGCACCCTGATGCCGATCCGTGCCGACGAGGCGGGGTTCCTCCTGGTGGCCCGGTCCTGGGACCCGCAGCCGGACAGCCTCTACGGCCACTTCTTCGTCGACCGGCCGCCCGTGCTGATCGCGGTGATCAGGGGGGTCGACCTGCTCGGCCAGCCCGAGCTGCTCCGGGTGCTCGGGGCACTGTGGTTCGGCGTGCTGGTCCTGGTCGCTGCCCGGGTGGGTCTCGAGATCGGCGGCCGTCGGGCGGCGGCCTGGACCGCGGTGGTGGTCGCGGCCCTGCTGGTCAACCCCGTGATCGACGTGGTGGCGATCAAGGGCGAGCAGCTCGGGATGCCGTTCGTGCTCCTCAGCGCGCTCTGCACCCTGGTGGCCCTCCGGCGGGAGTCGGCCTCGCTGGCCCTGCTGGCCGGTCTCTGCGCAGGCATCGCGCCGGGCTTCAAGCAGAACCTGGTGAGCGGTCTGGTCTTCGCCGCCGTCGTGCTGGTGGGCGCTCGGCTGGCCGGTCGCCTCTCTACTAAGGCGACGCTCCGACTCGGCTCGGTCGGCGTCGCCGGCGCTCTCGTGCCGGCCGCCCTGACCATCGCCTGGGCGGAGCTGGCCGGCGTACGGATGGAGACGCTCTGGTACGCCACGTTCGGCTTCCGCGCCGACGCCTCGCTGGTGCTGGCCGACCAGGGCAGCGGTCCCCGGACCGAGCGGGCGCTGCTCCTGCTCGCGATCGCCGTCGCCGCCGGCATCGCGCTCGTCATCGGTGTCTTCCTCGCGCACCTGCGCGAGGAGTGGTCGGCGGACCGGGTCCTGACCGCGGCCACCCTTGCGGTCGTGGTGGTCGAGGTCGGTGCGGTCGTGGCGGGAGGCAGCTACTGGCGCGACTACCTCCACGGACTCGTGCCCGGCACGGCCCTCTGCGTTGCCCAGCTGGCCCGGCGACATCCCGCGCACCGGCCGACCCGGGTGCTGGTGCTCGGCGCAGTCGCCTCCTGCGTGGTCTCGCTGGTCGTGTGGTGCGTGATCACCGCGGCCGGCCTGGTGCCCTACACCGAGGCCCGCACCGGCGAGGCACTCGCCGAGGTCGCTCAGGACGGCGACACGTTGACGGTCTTCGGTGGTCGGGCGGACATCCAGTACCTGGCCGGGCTGCCGTCGCCGTACCGCCACCTCTGGAGCCTGCCCATGCGCACCCTCGACCCCGACCTGGCCGGCCTCCGAGGAGTGGTCAACGGCGACGACCCGCCCACCTGGATCGTGGAGTGGGTCGACTTCGACGCCTGGAACGGCGAGGCCGGAGAGCAGCTGCGCGCGGACGTCGAGGAGCGGTACGTCGAGCACGGGCTCGGCTGCGACGACCGGCCGGTCTACCTGCTCAGGGGCCTCGAGCGCCCCGAGCTGAGCCCCAGCTGCGGCTAGCCCTGCGCAGTTCCGTGGTCAACCCGTGAAATCTGCGCGACCCGCCGGACCACAAGGGTCCGACG
>JALZCZ010000180.1 GCA_030862825.1 Actinomycetota bacterium
AACCGAAGTACTTGGTGGTCCATTGGGCAGCCTCCAGAGCCAGGTTCTGCCACTGGCTCGGCTCCAGAGTCGGTTAGACCGGGTACTTGCTGCGGCACCTTGGGCCGGCGGGTGTGCCCGTGGTGTCGGGTAAGTCCCTTGGGGTGGTGGAAGTAGCAGCCCGTCCTTGATCCTGGACCAGGTCCTTCGGGGTGTCGTCCAAGACGATGGCGGGCCATCGCGTGAGGCTCTGCGAGAAGGCTCTAATCAACTCGTAGAACAGGACTCACGCGATGACCCTGAACCAGTCTGCCCTGCTCGAGCTCACCCAGATGCTGCGCACCGCTGATGGCGGCGATCTGATGCGTCAGATGCTCGGCCTCATGCTCCAAGCGCTCGTCGATGCCGAGGCCACCTCGGTGATCGGCGCCGAGCCGCACCAGCGCACCGAGGACCGCACCACGCACCGCAACGGCACCCGACCCAAGACCGTGTCCACCACCTCGGGCGACCTGACCGTGCGGATCCCGAAGCTGCGGGCCGGGTCGTTCTTCCCGACCCTGCTCGAGCCCCGCCGCCGGGTCGACGTCGCGCTGCACGCGGTGATCATGGAGGCCTACGTCCACGGCGTCTCGACCCGCAAGGTCGACGACCTCGTCGCCGCGCTCGGTGTCGACACCGGGATCTCCAAGTCCGAGGTGTCCCGGATCTGCGCCGGCCTCGACGAGCAGGTCGCCGCCTACGACACCCGCCCGTTGGACCACTGCGCGTTCCCATACGTGTTCCTCGACGCGACCTACTGCAAGGCTCGTGTGCACGGCCGGGTGGTGTCCCAGGCCGTGGTGATCGCCACCGGCGTCTCCGCCGACGGACGCCGTGAGGTGCTGGGCTCCAGGGTTGGGGACAGCGAGTCCAAGGCGTTTTGGACCGAGTTCCTGCGCGGCCTGCGCGAACGCGGCCTGGACGGCGTTCAGCTGGTCATCTCCGACCACCACCGCGGCCTGATCGCCGCGGTCGACCAAGTCATGGCCGGCGCCACCTGGCAACGCTGCCGGGTCCACTTCATGCGCAACGTGCTGACCCGGGTCCCCAAGGCGTCCTCGGCGATGGTCGCGACCACGATCCGCACGATCTTCGCCCAGCCCACCGGGCCGTTGGTCCGCGACCAGGTCGAGGTCGTCGCGACCATGCTCGAGCCCAAGCTCCCCGACGTGGCCGCGATGCTGCGCGAAGCCCGAGAAGAGATCACCGCTTTCGCCGACTTCCCCGAAGCGCACTGGCCCAAGGTCTGGTCGACCAACCCCCTCGAACGGCTCAACCGCGAGGTCAAGAGGCGCACCGAGGTCGTCGGGATCTTCCCCAACCCCGCCGCCCTGCACCGACTCACCGCCTGCGTTCTCATCGAGGCCCACGACGAGTGGCAGGTCGCCGAACGCCGCTACCTCTCCGAAAGCTCCATGGCCCTACTCAACCCACCCGCACCCACCCAGATCGCCCCAGCCACCCCCGCCAGCAAGGAGGTGATCGACACCCCCGCCGCCGCCACGGCATAGTTCACATCAGCAGTGCGCTCACGCGCCGCTACTTCCACCACGCCACTGGGCTTGATCGATGCCCTGCTGCGGGCCCGTCCAGAGCTGCGCATCCGGGCCACGAGCCTCGAGTGGCGTCGGGCCAGACACCGATCCTGACGAAAGGTCTCTAGCCGGTCGGGTCACCGGACCGAGCGCCGGGAGGCTCGACCAGGGCTGGATCGGGTCGTGTTCGGGTACAGAGTGTGATCTGGATCACTCGATCCCAGCGACAAGGGAGCAGTCATGGACAGTCACTCCGCGCGTCACATCAGGCCCGTCTCCTCATGCCGGAGAGCGACGCCCCGGCTCGCGGGCATCGGGCTCGCCGCGACCGCCGCACTCTTCATCGCGTCCTGCGGCGGGGGCTCGGACGACCCGGCTGACTACCCGGACCAAGAGATCACGATCGTGGTCCCGTTCGACGCCGGCGGACCCACGGACACCGTCACCAGGCTCGTCGCCGAACCGATGAGCGAGGAGCTCGGCCAGCAGATCGTCGTGCAGAACGTCTCGGGCGCCGGGGGCACGGTCGCAGCCGGCCAGGTCGCCAACGCCGAGCCCGACGGCTACACGGTGCTCATCCACCACGTCGGCATGTCGACCGCGCCGGCCCTCTATCCCGATCTGCCCTTTGACCCGGTCGAGGACTTCAAGACCATCGGCCTGATCACCAATGTCCCGATGACGATCGTCGCGCGGAGCGACTTCACGCCGAACACCGTCGAGGAGCTGGTCAACTACGTCAGGGACAACGCGGATACGGTGACATTGGCCAACGCCGGCATCGGCGCAGCCTCGCACCTGTGCGGGCTCCTCATCGAGCAGGCGATCGACGTCGACCTCACGGAGGTGCCCTACGACGGCACCGGCCCCGCTCTGACCGACCTCGTGGGCGGCCAGGTCGACTTCATGTGCGACCAGACCACCAACACCGCCGGCCAGATCCGGTCCGGTGACATCAAGGCCTACGCGGTGACCACGCCCGAGCGGATCGACGCGTTGCCCGACCTGCCGACCACGGCCGAAGCGGGGCTGCCCGATGTCGAGGTCGGTGTATGGCACGGGCTCTACGTGCCCGCCGAGACCCCTGATGAGGTCGTCGAGACCCTCACTGATGCCCTCGCCGTGGCCCTGGAGGAACAGGGGGTCATCGACCAGCTGGCCGACCTCGGCACGGCTCCGGTGCCGCAGGAGGAGGTCACTCCCGAGGCCCACGCGCGCCTGCTCGAGGAGCAGATCGACCTCTGGACCCCTGTCATAGAGGAGGCGGGTGTCACTGGTGAGTGAACCCCAAGAGGTCCGCACGCGTGACACGGAGGGGCGGCGACGCCTCTCCGTGCCCGATCTCCTCTGCGGGGGCGTCTTCGTTGCCCTCGGTATCGCGTTCGCGGTGGGCGGGGCGAGGTACGACGTCGGGTCGGCGCTCCGGATGGGGCCGGGATACGTCCCGTTGCTCCTCGGAGTCATCCTCGCCGGATTGGGTCTCGTCATCGTCGGCCTGGCGTTCGTCGGGGGTGACCCGCACTTGGAAACGGTGGAGACCGTGCGTGAGTCGGTGCCGTGGGTGCGTGGGGCGCTCCTGGTGGTCGGCATCGTGTTCTTCGGCGTCACGGTCCGCGGCCTCGGCCTCGCCCCGACGCTCTTCGTGACGGCGTTGCTCGCGGCGCTGGCAGGGCGTCGCCCGAGTGTGGTGCGCGCACTGGTGACCGCGGCCGGGCTGACCGTCCTGTGCCTGCTCGTGTTCGTGGGCCTCCTTCAACTGCGCCTGCCCCTTCTCGGCCCGTGGCTGGGAGGCTGACGGTGGACCTCTCCGGCATCGTCCTCGGTCTCGAGACGGCCCTCCAGCCGAGCAACGTCCTGATCTGCCTGCTCGGTGTCACCCTCGGCACCGCGGTCGGGGTGCTGCCCGGCATCGGGCCCACCGCCACGGTGGCATTGCTGCTCCCGATCACGTTCAACTTCGACCCGATCGCCTCGCTGATCATGCTGGCCGGCATCTACTACGGCGCCCAGTACGGCGGCTCGACCACTGCCATCCTGATCAACCTGCCCGGCGAGTCCTCCTCGGCGGTGACGGCGCTCGACGGCCACCAGATGGCCCGACAGGGGCGCGCCGGGCCGGCGCTGGCCACCGCTGCACTCGGCTCCTTCTTCGCGGGCACCGTGGCCACCGTGCTGCTCGCCTTGTTCGCCCCACCGCTGGCCCGGGCCGCGCTGCAGTTCGGCCCGGCCGAGTACTTCTCGCTGGTCGTGCTCGGCCTGATCGCCTCCATCGCGCTGGCCAGCGGATCCACGGTCAAGGCGCTGGCGATGATCGTGTTCGGACTGCTCCTGGGCACCATCGGACAGGACCTCTACACCGGGGTCCCGCGGTTCACCTTCGGGACACGCGAGCTCTACGGCGGCCTGGAGTTCGTGTCGCTGGCCGTGGGCATGTTCGGGCTGGCCGAGATCCTGCGCAACCTCGAGCAGACGAACGGCCGCAGCCTGACGACCCGCAAGGTGCAGGGCCTCTGGCTCAACCGCGACGAGTTCCGGGCGATCCGTGGGCCGGTGCTGCGCGGCACCACCCTGGGGTCGATGCTGGGCGTGCTCCCCGGCGGCGGGCACGTGCTCGCCAGTTTCACGTCGTACTCCCTGGAGAAGCGCATCTCCCGCACCCCGCAGCGCTTCGGCCGGGGCGCCATCGAGGGGATCGCCGCGCCGGAGTCGGCCAACAACGCCGCGGCACAGACCTCGTTCATACCCTTGCTGACCCTCGGGCTGCCGGCCCACCCTGTGATGGCGCTGCTGGTCGGCGCCTTCATCATCCAGGGGATCACCCCTGGGCCCAACGTGATCGACGACGAGCCCGAGCTGTTCTGGGGACTGATCGCGTCGATGTGGGTCGGCAACCTGCTTCTGGTGCTGCTCAACCTGCCGCTGATCGGACTGTGGGTCCGGATGCTCACCGTGCCGTACGACGTGCTCTTCCCGGCGATCATCGCGTTCGCCGCCATCGGCTGCTACTCGCTGGGCCTCAACCCCTGGGACGTTCTCGCGATCGCGATCTTCGGCGTGTTGGGCTACGCGTTGATCCGGTGGGGATGCGAGCCGGCCCCGCTGCTGCTGGGCTTCGTGCTCGGTCCGCTGCTCGAGGAAAACCTCCGGCGCGCGATGATCATCTCCCGTGGCGATCCGAGCGTGTTCGTGACCCGGCCGATATCGGCGGTCCTGCTCCTAGTGGCGGTGGCAGCCCTGGTGGTGGCGGTGCTGCCCGCCGTACGGCGCAGGCGAGAGGTGGTCTTCAGCGAGGAGGAGTAGACCCGCAGCTGGCGACCCGCGACGGTGTGACCGAAACGCCGGTTCAACGTTCGGGACTGGCGACATGGCTCCCCAGCACCCGGCCGTTGCGTCAATGGAACAAGCAGCCGATGTGCGAGCAGCCCGGTCAGTCAGGTTGCGCGTCGAAGCCGGTCATGCGGATGAGCTGCGCTGGGACGCCGGCGACCACGGCGTTGGCCGGGACGTCCTTGGTCACGACCGCGCCAGCGCCGACGATCGCTCCGTCGCCGATCGTGACGTCAGGGACGACGGTGACCGTGGCTCCGATCCACACCTGGCGGCCGATGCGGATCGGGGCGGGCACCATGTCGGCTCGCCGGTCCGGGTCGACGTGTTGTTGAGGGTGGTCAGCGTGCTGCCGTGTCCGATGAGGGTGCCGTCGCCGATGGTGATGCCTCCCGTGTCCTGGAAGCGGCAGGCGAGGTCGATGAATACGCCTCGGCCCAAGGTCAGGTTCTCGCCGAGCTCGCTGTGGAACGGCGGGACGACGACGACGGAGTCATCGATCGGCTTGCCCGTGAGCTCTGCGAACAGGGCGCGGACCTCGTCGGGCGTGCGGTACCCGTTGTTGATCTGGGCGGTGACCCGGGACGCTTCCTGCGCGGCGTCGTGCATGAACCGGTGCTGCTCGGAGCCGCCCTCGATGGCGCACCGCTATCCACGTGGGCGGAAAAGTCCTGCAGCTCCGTCGCGGTCACCGTGCCTCCACGATCGCAGTGACCGAACCGTCCATGTCCGCGATCCGCTCGGCGGCGTCGCCGCTCATTCGGCCAAGGACGACGATGCCGGGGAAGTAGGACTGGTCCCCGTAGTACAGGACGAGGTCGTCGCCGGGGGCGTAGTAGCCCAGGTCCCCCACGTCGGGGTCCGCACCCTCGGGCCGACCTTCCAGCGACAGCGGACCGGGCAGCGGGCCGGTCTTCTCTACGCCGCCGTGGTCGGTCATCTCAACCGTGACCGGAAGCTGGGCGACGAGGTCGCGCGCCGCGGGGCTGTCGTGCAGGGTGGCGCCGAAGGTCAGGTCGCCGATCATGATCTGGATGTTCATGCGGTTCTCCTGGCTCGGCTCACCTGCCCCGTCGCCGGCGGGACGGCGTGTGGGTCCCGGCATCGGGGTTGACTGGGTCGAGTTGACGTCGTCAGTGCTCTGGTCGCTGCTCTCGCCACATCCGGCGCCGAGTAGCGCGGTCAGGGTGATCGTGGGCACCACGGTCAGCATCGTTCTTGTGAGGGACATCGGACTCAGACGGTGAGCAGGACCTTGGTGGCGGTGCGCTGGTCCATGGCCTGGTACCCCTCGGCGGCGCGGTCGAGCGGCATGGTGAGGTCGAAGACCTTGCCTGGGTCGATCTTGCGGTCCCAGACGAGCTGGATGAGGTCGGGCAGGTAGCGGCGCACGGGGGCCGGTCCGCCGAGGGCGTGGATGCCGGCGAAGAAGAGCTGAATCCCCGGGATCTGCACGTCGTGGTTGACCCCGACGTAGCCGAGGTGACCACCGCCTCGGGTCGCGCCCACGGCCTGCATGAAGGACTCCTGGGTGCCGACCGCCTCGACGACCGAATGGGCGCCGAGTCCGCCGGTGAGCTCCTTGATCCTGGCCACGCCTGCCTCGCCGCGCTCCTCGACGATGTCGGTGGCTCCGTAGAGGCGGGCGAGCTCCTGACGCTCGGGGTGGCGCGACATGGCGATGATCCGCTCGGCGCCGAGCTGCTCGGCGGCGAGGACCGCCATGAGCCCAACCGCGCCGTCACCGACGACGGCGACGGTCTTGCCGGGGCCGGCCTGGGCAGCGTCAGCGGCGAACCAGCCCGTGCCCAGCACGTCGGAGGCAGCCAGCAGCGACGGGATGAGGTCGTCGTCGGGCTGCCCAGGGGTCGCAACCAGCGTGCCGTCCGCATGCGGGATGCGCGCCTTCTCGGCCTGCGTCCCGATGCCGGCGTGGACGAACTCGGCGTGCACGCACTTGGATTGGAAACCGGCCTGGCAGATTTCGCAGGTGTTGTCGGAGATGACGAACGAACCGACGACGAAGTCGCCCGGCTTGAGCGTCTGCACCTGGTCGCCGACCTCCTCCACGACGCCGACGTACTCGTGACCCATCAACGTGGGGTCGACGGGCTCGACGCCCCGGTAGGGCCAGAGATCGGACCCGCAGATGCAGGTCGCGGACAGACGGATGATGGCGTCGGTCGGCTCGACGATCCGCGGGTCTTCGCGGTCCTCGACTCGGACGTCACCGGGGGCGTACATGACAACACCACGCATGGCGGATGCTCCACATCGTTGCTCGGGGTTCGCGGGCGACTCCCCACGGCGCGGACCGGGTGGCCCTGCGACCTTGAGTCAACCCGCCGGGTCCGCGGGGCGGGAGTCCCTGTCGATGGGTGCACTGACAGGGCACCTCTGGCCGCTCGGCCGGCCTGCGGGATCGGCATACCCTCGACGACGTGGACAACCGAGCAGAGGTCCGCGAGTTCCTCACCACTCGCCGCGGCCGCCTCACCCCCGACCAGGTCGGCCTCCCGACGGTCGGCACCCGGCGCGTGCCGGGACTGCGGCGCAGTGAGGTCGCGGCCGTCGCAGGGCTCAGCGTGGAGTACTACGCGCGTCTCGAGAGAGGACAGATCGCCGGCGCCTCCGCCGGTGTCCTCGACGCGATCGCTCGGGCACTTGAGCTCGACGAGACCGAACGGGCCCACCTGTTCGACCTCGCCCGCGCCGCCGACGGCATTCCCACCTCGGGCCGCTCCCGTCGTCGAACCCCGAGCAGGTCCGTCTCACGACCCAGCCTCCAATGGACGCTCGAGGCGATCAGGGACGGCGTCGCCTTCGTTCGGGACCCTCACCAGAACCTGCTCGCCACCAACATCCTGGGCCGGGCGTTCTACTCGCCGGTGGTCGGCGAGGGAGGCCGCCAGCCGAACCTGGCAAGGTTCCAGTTCCTCGACCCCGCGTCCCGGGACTTCTACCCCGACTGGGACCTGTTCGCCGAGATGTGCGTGGGCGTCATGCGCGCCGAAGCCGGCCGCGACCCCCACGACCGCGGCCTGCAAGACCTGATCGGAGAGCTCTCCACGCGCAGCGACACCTTCCGCCGCCTGTGGGCCGACCACAACGTCCGAACCCACGGCACCGGAACCAAGCGATTCAACCACCCCATCGTCGGCGAGCTCACCCTCGCTTACGAAGAGCTGGCCTTCACCGCCGAACCCGGCCTCGTGCTCCTGATCTACACCGCCGAACCAGGGTCTCCCTCCGCCGAACGACTCCACCTGCTTGCATCCTGGGCGGCACCTGCCCGAACCGCTCCCGACAGTTGAGGGAACCTCGTTGGGGACCACCCGACACTTCGACACCGAAGTGCTGCAACGTCCGGACGCTGTCCGCGCCCTCAGGCCGATGCCCGTGCGCTCGAGATGGAAGGTCCGGGTTCCGCGGTCTCCGACCACAGCGCCCAGACCGTTTCGGCATTGACGATTCGCCTCAGTCCCGACTGATCACCCTGTGGAGCTCTGACGAGCCGGGAACGACGTCGCCGCCGATGAGGAGTTCGGCGGTGTAGCTGTCGACGTCCTGGGGAACTTCGAACAGGGCGTAACCAGCGCCGTCCACGGGGTACACCGGAAGAGTTTCGACGTCGTCAGAAGTGGTGATCCGTATCCGGGTGACGTCCGGGTGGACCGCCCACATCCACACCACCGAGTCACCGACGTCGGTTCCGCCGTCATTGAAGAGGGCCGGGTTCGCCAGGTATCGCTCGGTGTCCACGCGGCAGTCGTCGATGCGCTCCCCGTACTCTGCGCCGACGGTGCTCCACTCGCTGCCGAGAAGGTTCTCGCTCTTTGCGACGAGCTCGACACCCTTTGCTGGCGCACCGCACTCGGTTCGACGGTTCTCCGCCAGCAGGTACTCGCTGCCGTCCACGCTTCCCTCGACGATGATCGACTCGGGCGGGATCTGGTCGACGTACTCCGGTCCCGACCGTAGGTACGCGCCGGCGGCCAGGGCGACCGGGACGGCGGCTACTCCAATGACAAGTCCGATACGCCGGCGGCGGTGACTTGTCCGTCCGTGGGAATCAGGTGCCGGCACGGCATCCTCTTCGGCGGTGACGGTGCTGGCGACAGTCTGGAGCACGTGACGTAGGTGCTGGTCGAGCTGAGGATCGATGATGGCTTCTTCTGTGGTCATTGCAGTGCCTTTCGCAGCCGGTCGAGTGCTCGACGGTGGTCGGAGCGGACCGTCGATTCGGTCCGCTCGAGGACCTGTGCGATCTCCGTCAACGGGAGGTCCTCGTAGTAGTGCAGGACCACGACCGCTCGTTGCGGCCATGGCAGGTGCTGGATGAGCGCCCAGGTCTCGTCCACTTCCGGTGGAAGCGCGACCGCCTCCGCTCGGGTGACCGAGACCAGCGACGCCAGTCGGATCCGACGCCGTTGTCCGTCCTTCACCAGGTTCAGGACTGACCGCCTGAGGTACGCGGAGTGATTCTGAATCTCGTCCCATCGCGGTTGAGCAGACGTGAAGGCGCTCTGCACGACGTCCTCGCTCAGCTCCCGCGAGCCGCACAGCAGATAGGCGAACCGCAGGAGCGGTAGTCGCAGCGCGCGGTAGGTCTCCTCGAACCCGGCCGAAGCCCTTTCCGTCGGCATCACACCTTCTATGTCGTTCGGTAGCCGTTCAGCGTTGCACCAGACCGGAGGTTCGCGCGATGAGTAGGTCGAAGTGCCCGCATCCGGCCCCCGTGACCTTGTGCGGGCCCCCAGACGGGGGTGCAGGCCGGCGATACCGGGCATGACTCCTGGCGCCTGTCTGTGATGACCACCGAGGTGCTGTCACCGGGATCGCAGGACGTGTGTGACCGGTGATAGGGACACGGCCCGCCGGGTAGGGCTCGTCCTCGACGATCAGCACGCGCATGCTCGTTCCGTGGTCCGAGTCGGCGCCTATCGTCGGTGTGTCGAAACCCGGCGTTGGCGGCTCACACGGCGCGCAGACGTCCTGGATGCCAAGCTGAGGGTACGCACCTCCAAGTCCGCTGATCTCGTCGCGGACTCCCCTTCGGGCCGGAGCGTCATACCGACTCGTCAGCCCCCGGCAGGTCCTCAGCCAGGTGACTCCTGCGCGGCTTCGTCACGGTCGAGACCGCGGTGTCGCCCTGGCAACTGGGCGGGGCTGCCGGGCTGCTTGGTCACGGATGGTAGTTGCCGGGGACTGGGCTGCGCGCGACACTTGCGTGATGGGTGGGGGCCCGGTTCCGACGTATTGCCCGTTGTGTGTCTCGCGCTGCGGGGCGCGCGCCAAGGTCACGGACGGGACTCTCCTTGCGCTGCTCCCGGACCCGTCCCATCCGACCGGCAAGGCCATCTGCCTGAAGGGCAAAGCTGCACCCGAGATCGTCTACCACGAGTCCAGGCTTCTGCACCCGCTGAGGCGGACCCGCCCCAAGGACTCCGCGGACCCGGGGTGGGAGCAGATCACCTGGGACGAGGCGTTGGACGCGGTGGCCGAACGGCTACTGACTCTCGCAGCCTCGGACGGGCCCGAGTCGGTGGGGTTCAGTTCGAGTTCTCCCTCCACGTCGGCGATCAGCGACACCGTCGACTGGATTCAGCGGCTGATCCGTGCCTTCGGCAGCCCGAACTACTGCAACTACATGGAGCTGTGCGGGTGGGGCCGGTACCTGGCACCGCTCTACACGTTCGGCGCCTCGGTGCCCGGCGTCTATCTGCCGGACCTCGAGAACGCGGGCTGCATCCTGTTCTGGGGGTACAACCCTTCGGTGGCCCGTCTTGCCCATGCGACCAGCACCGTCGCCGCGGTCGGGCGAGGCGCGAAGCTGATCGTCGTCGACCCGCGCAAGGCAGGCCTCGCCGCCAGGGCTGACCACTGGCTGCGGGTACGGCCCGGCACTGACGCGGCGCTCGCCCTGTCCCTCACGCACGTGATGGTCGAGAACGGCTGGTACGACGTCGACTTCGTCCGAGACTGGACAAACGCTGCCGACGAAGTCGATGGCTGTACCGTCTGGGAGCTGCTCGTGGCGCGCTGTGCCGACTACCCGCCGGACGTAGCCGCGGAAATCACGGGGGTAGCGGCTGCAGACATCGTGGCGGCTGCGCGGACTCTCTGGGAGGCCCGGCCAGTCGCGTTCTACACGTGGAGCGGGCTGGAGCAGCACAGCGGCACGACGCAGACCATGCGCGCGATCAACATCCTCTACGCCCTGACCGGCAGCCTGGACGTACCAGGTGGGAACGTGCTGTTCGAATCGGTGCCATCGAACCCGATCGACGGGAGGGAGTTCCTGTCCGAGGCGCGCCCGCCAGCAGTGGGCGTCGCCGAGCGGCCGCTCGGACCGGCCCGGTTCGAGTTCGTCACCGGCGAGGACTTCTACACGGCTGCCCTCGACCGACGGATCAAGGCACTCGTGAGCTTCGGCGGCAACATAGTGATGGCCCACGGGGACAGCACCCGCGGCCGCGAGGCGCTACGAGCCCTGGGCTTCTTCGTTCAGGCCGACTTGTTCATGACCCCGACTGCCGAGCTCGCCGACATCGTGCTGCCTGTGACGACGCCGTTCGAGTCCGAGGCACTGAAGATCGGCTTCGAGTACAGCCAGGAGGCGCAGTCGCTCGTCCAGTTACGGCAGCGGCTCGTGCGGCCGCGGGGAGAGGCCCGCTCGGACCTGCAGATCGTGTTCGACCTCGCGACGCGACTGGGCCTCGGCGGGCACTTCTGGGACGGCGACATCGAGGCGGCGTTCCGCTATCAACTCGCGCCGAGCGGGATCACCCTGGAGGAGCTGCGCGCCCACCCGGAAGGAGTGCGGGTGCCGCTGACCACCCGGTACCGCAAGTACGCCGACGGCGGGTTCGCAACCCCGTCGCGCAAGGTGGAGCTGTACTCGGCCACGCTGGGAGCCCATGGGTACTCACCGCTGCCCGACTTCGAGGAGCCGCTCACCAGCCCTCGCTCCCGGCCGGACCTCGCCGACCGCTACCCGCTGGTGCTCAGCTGTGCGAAATCGCTGTTCTTCTGCGAGAGCCAGCATCGTCAGGTCGCCGCCTTGCGCAAGAGTGCGCCTGACCCGCAGGTCGAGATGCACCCGTCCACGGCCGCGGCCCGCGGTATCGGCTCTGGCGACTGGGTCGCCGTAGCCACCCCGTACGGCAGCGTCAGGGCTCGGGCGAAACTCAACGCCAGCCTCGACCCGCAGGTCGTCTTCGGCCAGCACGGCTGGTGGGAGGGCTGTGACGAGCTGGGACTGGCCGGCTACCCGCCGTATGGGCCGAACAGCGCGAACCTCAACCTGGTGCTGCGACAGACGCCGAGCGACCCGGTCAGCGGCAGCTCCCCCCTGCGGGCGTCCGTCTGCGACGTCGCTCTGGCCAGCGCTGCTGGCCCGGGAGGAGCGTGACGCCGGTCTCGCGGAAGGGGCTCGCGGTCCTTGCGTCACTTCTAGGACGGCACCTGCGTCCCATCGCCGCGGAAAGGTGGGCTGGCGCCAGTCCCGGAGGCGAGGTCGTACGAGCCTGGATCAACACGTCAGAGCACCCACCGGACGTTCAGGTCCCGACCACCGCACCACGTCCCGCGGCGATCAGTCGAAGTTGATGGTGTCCCTGGCCCACGGGGTCTTGTAGTAGTGCTGGGCCCAGAAGTAGAGCGTGGTCCTCGCCTTGATCGTGACCTTGTCGATGGCACTACGGCCGGAGTCGATGAACGCGTTGTCCGGCCTCACGTTGATGCTGGCCTGGTACGCGTTGATGGAGCGGCACTTGTATCCAGCCAGGAACGACGTGTTACCAGTCGTCGTGATCTCGTAGGTATCGAGAGCTAGGCCGATGTCGCCGAACGGGGCCGAGGACGCGATCTGACCTCCGGCTGCGACGAGGATGCGCAGCTCGGTACAGATCTGGACGCCGGGCGGGTTCTCGGTCGTGGTGTTGAACCTGCCACCTGTGGTGAAGGGGCTCAGCTGGATGGTGCGCTGCCTGTGCCACGGACGTCCCGGGCTGTCCTTGACCGCGGTGACGTTGACGACTGCGACGACCTTCCCGCAACCGTGCTGGTCAGCGCCGCATCTGAGCTGGACCTGCTTGGCGCTGCCGAACTTGGTCTCCTGGGCGGCGTAAGCCACGCCGGGCAGCAGCGTCACGAGCAGGACGGCGGCGACCGAGAGGGGTCTGGCGATGATCCGACGAGTGGATCGGGGACGAAGAGGCATGTCGGGCTCCAGGGCAGTCGATGTGCCCTGGATGCTGCAGCGCGGCCGCCAAGCGGCGGGAGAATGGGTCTCGATCACCCCCATTTCGGGGATCAGGTGTCGGCCGGCGTCCACGCCGGGGAGCTCGGTGTGGACGAGGGCCTTCGGGCCTCGCCGGACGAACCGGGAAGGGCCCTCAGGAGTTGCCTGAGCGGCCGTCGCCGGCCCCGCACGGGGTTCCCCGGCTGCATCATTCCAGCGCCTGCGCGCCCACCGATGGTCGTGCACGTCCGCCGGGTGTGTGCGCCTTGGTCCTCCCTGCGGGTATCGCGCTCGTTGAGACGGGCCAGCCGGAGGAGTTCGGGCTCGGCCATCCGGTTGAGCGGGACGCCCGTCTCGAAGGTCAGCAGGCCACGACGCCGCTCATCCCGGACTCGGCAGCGACGATGACAACGAGACGTCGACCGGAACTGCTCGGCGATCGACCCATGGCTCACCTGCCTGGACGTTTCGCGGCTAGGGCAGCCGCTTCGCGAGCCCGGGAGGCACTGGCTTCTCGCACCCCGCCCGCTTCGACGCATCTTCGCGCGCCGCGGCCACACAGCGCCCCCACTTCTGCATGCCCTGGGCGTGAGCCTTGACGAGGGCAGCCATCTTCTGCTTCCTCTGTGCCGGGGACAGTGCGCGCCACGCCTCCTGCCATGACTGGTCCGAGCTCCCCTTGGCGCCCTTTTTTCCAGCCCAGGGAGGCGGGCCATGCCCCTCGCGCTTGCCGTTCTCGCCGGCCTCGCCGGCCTCGCCGTCCTCGCCGTCCTCGCCGGCCACGGCGGCGCTCTGGGCGGCCGTCGCCGCGAGCCGTTTGCCGTGGCCGGTCTGGGCGCCGGCGAGGATGACGGCGAAGATCAGGGCACCGACGAGCGAACCTCCGATAAGGCTGAACAGCCAGCTTCTTCTCATGTCACGAGTGTGCGCGCTGGACGGTCCGTCCGACATACCGCGAATTGGTGGTCGGTGGCGTGAGCATCCCCGACGGCAGCGCCGCACAGGTGCGTCATGGCGGCGTGTACCCCGAAACAGGGGGAACGGATCGACGGTTCGACGCATCCGCCATCCGTAGGCGCGGTCGCTCAGGTGTGCGACTCGGTGCGGTGCGAAGGACACGATCCGGGAGTGGATTGTTTCATAGTCCGGCCCGGAGGAAGCGTCACGACCCGGGTGGGCATCGCGGACGCTGGGTGGCCTATCCGCTGCCGATGGCCAGTACGTTGCCGTCGGGGTCCTTGATCCACGCGCCCACGTAGTCGCCCATCCGGGCCAGCCCCTTCTCGTCGGTCCGGAAGGGACCATCGCCGTACTGCTCGGGGGTGACCCCGCCGGTGATCAGTTCGTCGACTGTGGTCTCGACGTCCTCGACGACCCACCCCGCGGCGGTGGCACCGGACGCCTTGGCGAGCGGTGATGGGAAGACGTGCAGGGTGGTTCCCCCGCCGCACTGGTAGGTCCGGCCCCCGTCAGGCTCCTCACCGCTGCTGCGCAGCCCGAGCTTGCCCTCGTAGAACTCGACTGCCCGCCCCATGTCCGTGACCGCGATCGCGGCCCCGATCCTGCCTTCATTCAGACCCATGACCCCTCCAGCTGGGTTGCGGTTTGCGGCACCGCGGTTGGCGCCCCTCCGTTTCGGACGCTACTCGCCCCGGAGCCGGTCGGACCAGCCTGCGAAGCCCCCGAGCAATGGGTCTCGGCTCGAGGCGTGGGGTCGCGCGCCGTGCGTCTTCCCGCCTGTCGGCGAATCGCGGCGACCGGATCAGCCGACGAGCGAGCTCGACCTTCGCGCACGACCACGGCGATGACGTCGCAGGCGCCCCCTCGACGACGGAGCCCTACGACGGCGGCACCCTACCCAGCCGACACTCGTGAACCGGTGCAGATGGCCAACCGCCTCTTGGTCTACGGAACGGCAACGGTCTCGTCTGCTGCCCCTGCGCACAGCGGTGGGTGCCCTTGCCCCTGAACCGAACCGACGAGGAGATCGGCTCTCAGTTCTCGGTCACTGCCTCGTCCTCGTCGCTGGCAGCGCGGTAGGGATCCAGGTTGGCCACAGCTCCGGCGTTGAACTGGTAGCCGAGGAACCACCCGACCTGTTGCCACATCTCCCGCTCCTCGGCGAGTGTGTCCGGCATCCTGAGACCCAGTCCCTGCGCCAACGGCAACCTGCCCAAGTCGACCATCGCCTTGACCGCGCTCGCCCATGCGTCAGTGGCGAAGATCGCCAGGGGATAACACGCGATGGCGACCGCGGCGCTGACGACAGCACCCGCGATCAGGGTCGCCACGCGGCCCTCGTCGCCGAGCAGCGCGAGCAGTGCGGACAGGGACACGGCGCCTGAGACGTAGAGCAGGCACACGAAGAAGTCGACGCCGGCGCGGGCGTCATCGACGTCCTTCGCCACCGATTCGGCTGAGGCTCCGCGCAGCTGATTCCACAGCAGCTGTGAGCTCAGCTGGTAGCGGTCATAGGAGTAGTACTCGAATCTCCGGATTGCGTTGCCCAGTCGACTCGGAGCGATCTGACCCTCGTGGTCGGGATACCTCCGAAACCGTTCCAACGCCAACGATCCGCGCAGACTGGTCCGACTGCCGTCGTGCGTGCTGGTGACCTCAGCAGCTGCCCGGCGGCGGGCGACGATGTGCTTGTTGGTCCGCTTCTCCACCCAGAACGACGGCCACAGCAGATATCCCTCGAGCACGCGATAGAGCGGAGTCGCCAGGCTCGCGAGCGTCAGCCCGAGGATGACCGAGGCAGTCAACAAGATGATGGCCTGGGCCGAGGCGCTTGCACCGGATACGTCGGCGAACGGCGCGAGGTCGGTCAGGCTGGGCAACACGATGACTCCGAACAGCGTCAGTCCCAGCGAGCTGGGAAGGATCCAGCCGAGGATCAGTGTCCAGGAGCCGCCCAGGACGCCCTTGGCAATCTCCGTCACTGATCCTCCCCGGCGCTCCACCAGGGAGGAAGGGGTTGTGGGTCCGGTCCTGGCGGCGGGCCGCCCAAGTTGACGGAGTAGTGGTCCGCGATCTGCTCGATCACGTCCGTGGACGCGAGGTGCTGGAGCAGACCCAGCGGAGGTGCGTCCTTGACCATGGTCTCGTCGTACCGGAGTTCGACGACGCCTGAGACTCGCCACTCGTCGTGGTCGACCGGGACCGCGACCTGGCCCGCATCGATCGTGACGCAGACGATATCGACGCCGCTCGTGTCTTCCCACAGAAGGCCGTCGATCGCACCGATGACGGCACCGTCGACGGTGGCCGAGGTGTCGTCGAGGACGTGCTCCGCAATCGGGATCTCTGGCGTCTCGTCGCTGTGCATGGCCACTCCCTCGCGAGGATGCCGTTGCGACCATCATCGCCCGCCGTCGCCCCAGGCGCCACACTCGCGTCGAGGTTCAACCGGCAGGACCACGGACGGGACCATCGAGCAGTTCGCACGCGGCGCCCGCTGCGCGCTGCGCCAGGTGACTGGCTCGTAACCCCGTGGACGTGGCAGTCTCGCGACGACGGTTCCGGAGGTGAGCCGTCGGGGAGGTCGGCGGGTGTTCTCTCGGATTGCGATCGTGAACCGCGGCGAGGCCGCGATGAGGTTGATCCATGCCGTCCGTGACCTGAACGCGGAGGGTGGGGCGCAGGTCCGCACGATCGCGCTGTACACGGACGAGGACCGGACAGCGATGTTCGTGCGGGAGGCTGACGAGGCGTACGCGCTGGGGCCCGCCTCCGCCCGCCCCTACCTCGACCTCGCTGTACTCGAGCGGGCACTCGTCGAGACTGGGGCGGACGCCGCGTGGGTCGGGTGGGGGTTCGTGGCGGAGGATCCCGCATTCGCCGATCTCTGCCAGCGGCTCGGAGTGACCTTCGTCGGTCCGAGCGCCGAGGCCATGCGCCGGCTGGGCGACAAGATCGGGTCCAAGCTCCTGGCCGAGGAGGTGGGGGTGCCGGTCGCGCCGTGGAGCAGGGGAGGCGTGGACACCCTCGAGGCGGCGCTGGCCGCCGCCGCCCAGATCGGCTACCCGCTCATGCTCAAGGCGACCGCCGGAGGAGGCGGCCGCGGCATCCGCAAGGTCGGCTCCGCGGCCGAGCTGGAGGACGCCTACCAGCGCACCCGCGACGAGGCCGAGCGCGCCTTCGGCAGCGGCGTGGTGTTCCTGGAGCGGCTGGTGACCGGCGCCCGCCACGTGGAGGTGCAGCTCATCGCGGACCGCCACGGCACCGCCTGGGCGGTCGGCGTACGGGACTGCACCGTGCAACGGCGCAACCAGAAGGTGATCGAGGAGTCCGCGTCGCCCCTGCTGGACGACGACCAGACCGACGAGGTCAAGGCCTCGGCGGAGCGGCTGGCGATCGCGGTGGGCTACGTCGGCGCGGGGACGGTGGAGTTCCTCTACCACCCGGGGGAGCGCACGTTCGCGTTCCTCGAGGTCAACACCCGGCTCCAGGTCGAGCATCCGATCACCGAGATGACCACCGACCTCGACCTGGTCAAGGCGCAGCTGCACGTGGCGGCCGGCGGTCACCTCGAGGGCCCGAAGCCGCCGGAGAAGGGCCATGCCGTCGAAGCCCGGCTCAACGCCGAGGATCCGGACCGCGACTTCGCGCCGTCGCCGGGCCGGATCGCACTGCTCGAGCTGCCGTCGGGGCCCGGCGTCCGCGTGGACACCGGCGTCGGCGAGGGCGATACGATCCCGGCCGACTTCGACTCGATGATCGCCAAGATCATCGCCTACGGCCGTACCCGCGACGAGGCGCTGGCCCGGCTGCGCCGGGCGATGGCGGAGACCACCGTGGTGATCGAGGGCGGCGCCACCAACAAGAGCTTCATCCTCGACCTGCTCGCCCAGTCCGAGGTGGTCGACGGGAAGGACGGCTGGGCGGACACCAGCTGGATCGACAGGGTGCGCGCCGAGGGCCGGCTGGTCAACCACGAGCACTCCGGCGCCGCCGTGGTCGCAGCGGGCATCGAGGCCTACGAGGACGAGGCCCAGGTCGAGATCACCCGGCTCCTCGAGAGCGCGCACGGCGGCCGGCCCCAGGTGCAGCACAAGGTCGGCCGGGTGGTCGACTTCAAGCTGCGGGGTACGGCGTACAAGGTCTCCGTCATCAAGATCGGTGCCCAGCGCTTCCGGGTCGGCGTGGCTGCGGCAGGCATCGAGCGCGTGGTGGTCGCCGACGTCGAGCGGCTCGACGAGTTCCACCTGCGGATGACCATCGGCGACCAGCGCTACCGGCTGGTGACGGCCACCCACGACCCGGTGCACATGATCGAGGCCGACGGGGTGGCCCACCGGGTCAGCCGCGACGAGGGCGGAGTGCTCCGCTCGCCGGCTCCTGCTCTCGTGGTCGCCTCGCCGGTCGCGGTCGGTGACACCGTGGAGGCCGGCAGCCCCGTCCTGGTGCTGGAGAGCATGAAGATGGAGACCCTGCTGCGGGCGCCGTTCAAGGCACTGGTCCGCGAGCTGCTGGTGATGACCGGGAGCCAGGTCGAGACCGGTGCCCCGCTGGTGCGCCTCGAGCCCGTCGACGACGACGCCGCCGACACGCCGGCAGTCCCCGAGCAGGCCGGCCCGGCGCTCGACCTGCCGCTCGGTCCGAACGACCTCTCCGCGAAGGAGCGCGTCGCCCGGAGCCGGGCCGATGTCGCCGCCCTGCTCCGTGGCTACGACGTCGATCCGCGCGAGGAGACCGGCGTGATCGCCGACTACCTCGCGGCCCGCGACGAGCTGGTGGCGTCCGGCGACGACGTGGTGGCCGACGAGATCGAGCTGCTCAGCCTGTTCGCCGACTTCGCCGAGCTCAGCCGCAACCGCCCCGCCGGCGAGGAGCTGCACACCGAGCTCCGCGTGCACAGCCCGAAGGAGCACTTCCATGCCTACCTGCAGAGCCTCGACGTCGACCGCGACGGGTTACCGCAGCTGTTCAAGGAGCGGCTCGCGCGGGTGCTCGCCCACTACGGCGTGACCGACTGGGACCGGACGCCCCAGCTGGAGGAGGCGGTGTTCCGCATCTTCCTGGCGCAGCAGCGCTCCGCGCCCGACGTACATCTGGCCACCGAGGTGCTCCAGCGCTGGATCGCGGCGCCGCCGCCGAGCGAGGAGCTGGCCGGTCCGGCCCGCGACCTGCTCGAGCGTCTGGTCCGGGCCACCCAGCTCCGGTTCCCGGTGGTCGGCGACCTGGCCCGCAGCACCCGCTTCCGCTGGTTCGACCAGCCGCTGGTGGACGAGGAGCGGTCCAGCGTGCTGGCCGGCGTACGGGACGAGGTCGCGGCGCTCGCGGCCCATCCCGACGCCCCCGACCGCGCCGAACGCATCGAGGCGCTGGCGGCGATCCCGGAGCAGATCGTGCGGTTCCTCGCCGAGCGGCTCGAGGGCGGCATCCCGGAGCACGAGCCGATGCTCGAGGTGCTCGTGGGGCGCCACTACCGCGAGCACGATCTGCGCGGCGTCCGGTCCGAGCTGCGCGCGGACCGCACGTTCACGGTGGCCGACTACACGCTCGATCACCGCGCGACCCGACTGGTCTCGACCGTCGGCACCGTGGCCGAGCTCGCCGACGCCGACAGTGCCCTGACGGCAGCGGTCGGCGCCGAGGTCGCGGCCCGCACCCCGGGCGACGAAGCCGTGGTCGACCTCTACCTCCACTGGCCGGACGCGCCGGAGGCGCCGGAGCAGGCCACCGACGAGCTCGCCCGCATCGTCGACGCGCTTCCCTTCTTCGATGACGTACGGCGCGTGGCCGTGGCGGTCTGTCCGGGCCAGGACCGGCCGGTCAACTACTTCACCTACCGACCCGCCCCTGGTGGGGGAGTCGTCGAGGACGACCTGGTCCGCGGCGTGCATCCCATGGTCGGCCGCCGCCTGGACCTGTGGCGGCTTCGCGACTTCGACGTCACCCGCATCGACGCGCCCGAGGACGTCCTGCTCTACGAGTGCGTTGCCAAGGAGAACCCCGCGGACCGCCGGCTGGTCGCCCTGGCGCAGGTCCGCCAGCTCGCGGTCGTACGCGACGAGGAGGGTCGGGTCACCGGCCTGCCCCACGCGGAGCGGGCGGTGGAGAACTGCCTCGAGGCGATCCGGCGGGTGCGCACGTCGCGCGGCGCGTCGGGCAGCCGGCTCGACACCAACCACGTGTGGGTGCAGGTCTGGCCGATCGTCGAGGCCGAGCCCGAGCAGCTGGCCACGTTGCAGCGCAAGATCACCCCGCTGACCGACGGCGCCGGCATCGAGGAGGTGCTGGCCCAGGGCCGGGTGATCGGCGACGACGGGAGCCCCACCCCTATTGCGATCAGGTTCCGCGCGCGCCCCGGCGCGGGGGTGACGGCCACCCTGGAAGGACCGCCGAGCGAACGCCTCAAGCCGCTGGACACGTACGCCGGCAACGTGGTGCGGGCGCGTCGGCGCGGCCTGGTCTATCCCTACGAGCTCGCGGGGGTGCTCACCGGTCCCGAAGGGGGCTTCGTCGAGCACGACCTCGACGACACCGGCGTGCTCGTGCCGGTCGACCGGCCGCCCGGGCTCAACAAGGCCGGGATCCTGGTCGCCGTGGTCACGACCCCGACCGCCCTGCACCCCGAGGGCGTCACCCGGGTGGTGCTGTGCGGTGACCCGACCAAGGCGCTCGGGGCCGTGTCGGAGCCGGAGTGCACGCGGATCATCGCGGCCATCGACCTCGCGGAGCGGATGCAGGTGCCGCTGGAGTGGTTCGCGCTCTCGGCGGGCGCCCGGATCTCGATGGACTCCGGCACCGAGAACATGGACTGGGTCGCGGCCGGACTCAAGCGGATCATCGAGTTCACCCAGGCGGGCGGCGAGATCAACGTCGTCGTCGCGGGCATCAACGTCGGCGCCCAGCCCTACTGGAACGCCGAGGCGACGATGCTGATGCACACCAAGGGCATCCTGGTGATGACCCCCGACAGTGCGATGGTGTTGACCGGCAAGCAGTCGCTGGACTTCTCCGGAGGTGTCTCCGCCGAGGACAACTTCGGCATCGGCGGCTACGACCGGGTGATGGGTCCCAACGGGCAGGCGCAGTACTGGGCTCCCGATCTCGCCGGCGCGTTCGGCATCCTGATGGCCCACTACGACCACACGTACGTCGTACCCGGGGAGTCGCGGCCACGCCGCGCTGCCTCGTCGGATCCGGTCGACCGCGACATCTCGTCGTACCCGCACGAGATCGGCGACAGCGACTTCACCACCGTCGGCGAGATCTTCTCCGCGACCGCCAACCCCGACCGCAAGAAGGCCTTCGACATCCGCACCGTGATGCGGGCGCTCGCGGACCAGGACCACCCGACCCTCGAGCGGTGGGCCGGGATGGCCGACGCCGACACGGCCGTGGTGCAGGACGCCCACCTGGGCGGCTTTCCCGTGTGCCTGCTGGGGATCGAGTCGCGGCCGGTGCCGCGGCGCGGCTTCCCGCCGACCGACGGGCCGGACGTCTACACCGCGGGCACGCTCTTCCCGCGGTCGTCGAAGAAGGCGGCGCGGGCGATCAACGCTGCCAGCGGCAACCGCCCGCTGGTGGTGCTCGCCAACCTGTCGGGCTTCGACGGTTCGCCGGACTCGATGCGCAACCTGCAGCTCGAGTACGGCGCCGAGATCGGCCGCGCGATCGTCAACTTCGACGGACCGATCGTCTTCTGCGTCATCTCGCGCTACCACGGTGGTGCGTTCGTGGTCTTCTCCAAGGCGCTGAACCCGAACATGACCGTGCTCGCCCTCGAGGGGTCCTTCGCCTCGGTGATCGGCGGCGCTCCCGCGGCCGCGGTGGTCTTCGCCGGCGAGGTCGAGAAGCGAACATCGTCCGACGAACGTCTCCGCGAGCTCGAGGCGCAGGTCGCCGAGGCGACCGGACCGGAGCGGAGCCGTCTGGTCGTGGAGCTGGCCGAGCTGAGAGCCGCCATCCGGCCGGAGAAGATCGGCGAGGTCGCGGCCGAGTTCGACGGCGTACACGACATCCACCGGGCGGTGCGCGTGGGCTCCGTCGACGAGGTGGTCACCGTGGCGAGGCTGCGGCCGCGGGTGATCGAGTCGATCGAAGAAGGCCTCGGCTGAGGACGGGTCGGGTACCTGCTCCCAGGGTCTCGACGCGCTCGTCGCTGGCGTTCCTTGCGTCTCGACCGCCTGAGACGGTGAGTGTTCAGGCGGTCGAGCCGGGCGAGTCCGTGTCGGCGCTCGACGACTAGGAAGCAGCGCGGTCGAGGGCGCGGGCGATGATCAGCCGCTGGATCTGGTTGGTGCCCTCGAAGATCTGCATCACCTTGGTCTCGCGCATGTAGCGCTCGACCGGGAAGTCCTTGGTGTAGCCGGCACCACCGAGCACCTGCACGGCGTCCGAGGTGACCTTGGCGGCGTTGTCGGTGGCGATCAGCTTGGCGATCGACGCCTCGCGGGCGAACGGGCGGCCCGCGTCGCGCAACCGGGCGGCGGCGAGGTACGTCGCCCGCGCGGACTGGACGGCCGCGTCCATGTCGGCGAGCAGGAACGCGAGCCCCTGGTGGTCGATGATCGGCTTGCCGAAGGTCTCGCGCTCCTGCGCGTAGCGGACGGCGACGTCGAGGGCGGCCTGCGCCACACCGGTGGCGACGGCGGAGATGCCGAGGCGACCGTTGTCGAGGCCGGCCAGGGCGATCGACAGGCCTTCGCCCTCTTCGCCCAGCCGGCGGTCGACCGCGACCCGGACGTCGTCGAAGATCATGGTGGCGGTCGTCGAGCCGGTCAGGCCCATCTTGCTCTCGGGGTGGTCCGCGCTCAGGCCGGGGGCGTCGCCCGGCACCAGGAAGCAGGAGATGCCGTGAGCGCCGTCGTCCGACGTACGCGCCATCACGGTGTAGAAGTCGGCCTCTCCGCCGTGGGTCGTCCAGGCCTTCGCGCCGTTGATGACGTACTCGTCGCCGTCGCGCACAGCCTTGGTGCGCATCGCGGCGGGGTCGGAACCGGCGTGGGCCTCGGAGAGGCAGTAGGCGCCGAGCTGGTCGCCGCCGAGCATATCCGGCAGCCACTGCGTCTTCTGCGCGTCGGTGCCGGCGATGTAGAGGGGGAAGCAGGAGAGGGCGTGCACGCTGGTACCGACGCCCACGCTTGCCCAGCCGCCGGCGACCTCCTCGAGGATCTGGAGGTAGGCCTCGTAGGGCTGTCCGCCGCCCCCGACCGCCTCGGGGAACGGCAGTCCGAGCAGGCCCGCACGCCCGAGCGTGCGGAACACGTCGCGCGGGAACTCGCCGTTGCGCTCGGCCTCGTCGACCCGCGGACGGAGGTCCTTGGCGACGATCGTGCGGGCCACGGCGAGGAAGTCGTCGGCTTCGGTGGACGGGAGGAGGCGGTCGACGGGGGGCATGGCCCCAGGGTACTCCCGGGAGTACCGCAGAGCGTAACTCGGTACACCGAGCGGTTCCTTCTGCGACAATGGTCGCGTGCCCACCTCCGACGTGGCTCGTACGCGCCCTGGGGGGCGGGTCGAGCAAGTCCTCGACGGCCTCATCGAGATCTTCCTCGACGAGGGCTTCGCGCACCTCGGTGTCGCCGATATGGCTCAGCGGCTCAGCTGCTCGAAGTCCACGCTCTACGCCCTGGCTCCCAGCAAGGAGCAGATCGTGACCCGGGCGGTCCGCCACTTCTTCAGGACCGCCACCGAGCGGGTTGAGGCGAGCGCCGCCGAGGCGCGCACCGACGAGGACCGGCTGCTCGGCTACCTGCGCGCCATTGCCGAGGAGCTGACTCCGGCCGGCCGCGCGTTCATCCGCGACGTCGAGGGCTTCGGGCCGGCCCGGGAGATCTACCGCCGCAACACCGAGGCCGCGGCCGACCGGGTCCGCGAGCTGGTCGAGTCGGCCCTCCCTGCCACCTCGACCACCGACCCTCACTTCGTCGGCGCCGTGGCGGCGGTCGTGATGGAGGCGATCCAGCGCGGCGCCATCCAGCAGAGCACCGGTCTCGACCACGCGGAGGCGTACGCCGCGCTCGGCGACCTGCTCGCTAGATCGCGCGACTGAGCCCTACGCGGCCCGGGCCCGTGCGCCCGGCACGGTGATCGCCGCGATCGCCGTCGTGATCGGCACCGCGAGCACCAGCCCGAGGCTGGTCACCAGCGAGCGGACCACCTCCTGGGCGATCTCCTCGGTGGACAGCAGCACGTCCATCGGCAGCCCGTAGAGCTGCAGCACGAGCAGCACCAGCAGCGCGGTGCCGGCGTAGGCGAAGAGGATCGTGTAGATCGCGGAGGCGATGTGGTCGCGGCCGATCCGCATGGCGCTGGCGAAGAGGTGGCGGCGGGCCGCTGCGGGCGCGGCGGCGCGGAGCTCGAACACCGACGACGCCTGCGTGATGGTCACGTCGTTGAGCACGCCGAGCCCGGCGATGACCACGGCGCAGGTGAGCAGGCCCTGGAACCCGAGGTTGTCGACGTAGGACCGGAGCACGCTTCCGCTCTCGTCCGCGACGCCGGTCAGCCGGCTCGCACCGACGAACACCGCGCCGAGGCCGGCGGTCAGCGCCACGCCGAGCAGGGTGCCGGCCAGCGCAGCGCTGGTCCGGATCGAGACGCCGTGCGTGGTGAAGAGGACGACGAACATGATCGCCGAACAACCGGCCAGGGCTACCAGCAGCGGAGACTCCCCGACCAGCAGCGCCGGCAGCATGAAGGTCCACGCCACCACCGCGGTGAAGCCCAGGCCGACCAGGGCGAAGAGGCCGCGCAGCCGCGCCACGGCCAGGACGACGACCACGAACAGGATGGCCAGGACCCACAGGGTTCCGGATCGGCCGGTGCCGAAGTAGCTGTAGGTGTGCGGACTCGCGTCGGTCTCCGGGGTGCTGATGATCCGGATCGTGTCCCCCTTCTGGAGTCCCGACTCGCTGACCTCGGGCGGTACGGCGACCCGCACCTCCTTGCCCCTGTCGTCGCCCTCGGAGATGGTGGCGCTCACCGCGCCGCAGTCGTCCGACGGTGCCAGGTCGGCACAGGCCGGCTCGGCGTCGTCCACGGTCGCCTCCGGGAAGGTCACCCCGGGAGCAGCGAACGAGACCGACTCCTGCACGTCGTCGACGTCACCGCCGTCGGGCCACAGCAGGACGACACCCACGACGGTCACCACGGCTGTCAGGCCCAGCGCCCAGAGCAGCACCAGCCGGCGCACCCGGGGCACCTCGAAGTCGTCGCCTGCGCGATGCGAGTGTCCGGCTCCCATGAACCGAATGATCCCTGACCGGGCAACGATGAGTTCGCCGGGCCGGCCTGGTCCCATCCGACATGAGCTTCCTCCTCGTGCCCGGCGCCGGCGGGAGTGCCTGGTACTGGCACCTCGTGCTGCCCCTCCTCGACGACGCGGTAGCGGTGACCCTCCCGGCGGCCGACGACTCCGCGGGCCTGGCTGACTACGCGGACGCGATCGTCGCCGCTGGCCGACAGCTGACCGACATCACCCTGGTCGCCCAGTCGCTGGGTGGCCTCTCGGCGCCCCTGGCCGTCGACCGGCTCGACGTACGCCGCATCGTGCTGGTGAACGCGATGGTCCCGAGACCGGGAGAGACCGCGGGCGACTGGTGGGCCACCACCCGCCAGGCCGCCGCCAGCCGGGCACAGGCGGAGGCGGACGGCCGCACCGTCTCTGCGGAGCTCGACCTCGAGGACGCCTTCTTCCACGACGTGCCAGGGCACGTGACCCGCGAGGCGTTCGGCCGCGACGACCTCGCACAGTCCGACCGGCCGTTCGCGGACCCGTGGCCGCTCGGCGCCTGGCCGGACATCCCGACCCGGGTGGTGGTCGGCCGCGACGACCGGTTCTTCCCACCGGACTTCCAGCGCCACGTCGCCAAGGAGCGCCTGGGCCTCGACGTCGAGGAGATCCCCGGCGGCCACCTGGTGGCGCTCAGCCAACCGGGCCCGCTGGCGGTCGCACTCCAGGTGGGGCGACCCGCAACCTAGGGTTCCTCCATGGTCAGCCTGGAGCCTCGCCGTACCGCCCTCGTGGCCGTCGACCTGATGGACCGCATCGTTGCGTTGCCGTTGGGGCCACGGCCCGGCAGCGTGGTGGCCGAGCGGTCGCTGGCGCTCGCGGCGGCGTTTCGGGAGACCGGCGCGACCGTCGTGGCGGTACGGGTCGAGCGCCCGAACGTCGCCGAGCAGCCTCCCGGCAGCGACCTCGTCGCCGACCTGGTCCGACCCGGTGATCTCGTCGTCGTCAAACGCTCGATCGGCGCCTTCCACGCCACGGGCCTCGACGAGCTGCTGCGCGAACGAGGCGTGGACACGATCGTGTTGACCGGCATCGCGACCAACATGGGCGTCGAGTCCACGGCCCGCGTGGCCGCCGACCTCGACTACGAGCTGTTCTTCGTCGAGGACGCCATGACCGCACTGAGTGCCGAGGAGCACGAGGCCTCCGTGCGCCTCGACCTCCCGAGGTTCGGCACGGTCTGTCTCAGCGACGACGTCCTCGGGGCGCTGCGGAGCTGAGGTCTCCATCGGCGGGCTGGTGGTGCGCCTCGGTGACGTCGACCGCTGAGTAGGGCGGGCACCACACCGGCTCGGGCGGCGAAGCACCAACCGAGGCAGGGCGATGACCTCGCAGTCGGGGGAGCCGACGACGCCCAAGGGACGCCAGTCGGCGGTCCTGCTCCTGACCGTGATCGGCGCGGGCCAGCAGGGACGACGCCGGCAGGGCGGCCCGGGCCGGCGTCATGACGCCGCCTCAGCGGTTCGCAGCATGGCCAGGACCTCTTCCCTGGTGGGCACGCGGAGCCGGCAGCCACGAGCCCGGACGAGCTCGACCCCGGCAACTGGCTCGCCCGCGACCAGCACCGTGGGTGAGACCACACCCGCGTCGCGGTGCTCGTGGAGCACCCATCCTGGCCGGGCCTCGGCGATGCAGGCCGCGACCAGCCTCCTGACGGAAGCGGCCAACGGGCAGTCGGTGTCGAACCAGAGGTCAACGCGGCGATCAGGTGTCACGCCGGAAACGCTAGAGATTGAACCGTGGTTCAATGTCAAAAGGAGCAGTGAGGTGACGGATGAGGGTGGGTGAGGTCGCCCGGGCCGCCGGGCTGCGAGCCTCGGCGATCCGGTTCTACGAGCGTCGGGGCCTGCTTCCCGAGCCTGCTCGCACGAGTGCCGGCTATCGCGACTACGACGCAGGGGTCGTGGATCGGCTGAAGTTCATCAGGGCCGGGCAGCAGGTCGGCCTCACGCTGTCGGAGCTGCGCGAGGTCATCGCGATGCGTGAGCAGGGGCGGGTGCCGTGCGCGCACGTGCTCGATCTGCTCGAAGCGCGTACGCAGCGGCTCGGCGCCGAGATCCGCCAGCTGCGTCAGCTGCAGGGTGAGCTGCGGACGCTGGTCGCGCGCGGCCGTCAGCTCGACCCCGCGGACTGCGACGCGCAAGGCGTCTGCCACGTCGTGAGCCGGTCGGGGCCTTGACCTTGCACTGCGGTTGAGGCCCTAAGTTGACGCGTCATGGCCACCAACGGGCAGCGGACCCGGATCCGTCGCCGGACGACCATCGGGCGGTCACCGTGCTCGACGTGGAGGCGGCGCTCGGCCCGCTCGACCGGCTGCGCGCCAGGTTCGCGCCCGACGCCGCTCGACGCCGCCGTGCGAAGTCATGAACACAACAACGCCGAGGTGAGGGAGCTCATCGCCTGGCTGCGAGTCGGCTCCGAGGGCGGCGGGCACTGTGGGAGAGAGCCATGACCGGTGATCCGGGTGACATCTGCTCCCTGGGCAAGGGAGAGGCCGCGGCTCGGT
>JALZCZ010000184.1 GCA_030862825.1 Actinomycetota bacterium
CAGCAGAAGCTCGCCGCGGCCGAGGCCCGGCTGGCCACCGCCCGCGCCGAGCTGGCTGCCGGCCGCGCGGCAGCGGTCGCCCAGCGGGAGCAGGTCACGGAGTCGGTCGTCGACATCTACGAGCAGGGAGACCCGCAGCTGCTCGCCTTCACCGCCCTGGTCAACGCCGAGTCGCTCGAGGACCTCACCACGCGTTCCGCCGCGCAGGAGGCGATCGTCTCCGGCGAGGCCGACATGTACGCCGACCTCAAGGCGGCCGAGGCACGTCTGAAGGCGCAGGAGCAGGAGGTCCAGGACGCCGCGGAGGAGGCCGAGGTGCAGCGCCGCGCGGCCGCGGTCAACCTAGCGACCACCCAGAGCCTGGTCGAGCAGACCCGGCAGGCGACCGAGCGGGTCCGCGACCTGGTCGAGAGCAGCCGCCAGGCCCGGCAGCAAGCCGTCAAGGCGCGCGCCCGTGACGCCGCGACCCTGCGGAAGCTGAGGGAGCGCGAGAAGCAGATCAAGCAGCGGATCCTCGCGGCAGCCGACCAGGAGAGCAACACGTTCAACGGCGCGACCGGAGGGTTCCTCAACTACCCCGTCAACGGCCCGGTGACCTCGCCGTTCGGCTACCGGCGTCACCCGATCTACGGCTACTGGGGTCTCCACAACGGCACCGACTTCGGGGCCGGTTGCGGGCAGCCGCTCTTCGCCGGCGCCCAGGGCACCGTGGTCGAGAGGTACTACGACTCGGTCTACGGCAACCGCCTCTTCCTCAACGTCGGCCGGGTCAACGGCGCCAACCTGACGCTGGTGTACAACCACGCGTCCGGCTACAAGGTCGGCGAGGGCAGCAGGGTCGGCCGCGGCGACGTGGTCGGCTACGTCGGCACGACCGGTTGGTCCACCGGCTGCCACCTGCACTTCACGGTGCTGCGCAACGGCAACCCCGTCGATCCCATGGGTTACATGTAGCCCACCTAGACTGGCCCGATGGCCAAGGAGCAGGGGCGCAAGATCGTCGCGCAGAACAAGAAGGCGCGGCATGACTACGCCATCGAGGACACCTACGAGGCCGGCCTGGTCCTGCAGGGCACCGAGGTGAAGTCGCTGCGGATGGGCCGCGCCTCCCTCGTCGACGGCTTCGTGGACATCGACGCTCACGAGGCGTGGCTGCACGGCGTCCACATCCCGGAGTACACCCAGGGCACCTGGACCAACCACGCGGCCCGACGCAAGCGCAAGCTGCTGCTCAACCGGGCGGAGATCGACAAGATCGAGCGCCGGGTCAACGAGAAGGGCCTGACCGTGATCCCGCTGGCCCTCTACTTCTTGGACGGCCGGGCCAAGGTCGAGATCGCACTCGCCAAGGGCAAGAAGTCATGGGACAAGCGACAGGCCCTCGCGGAGCGCCAGGCCGACCGCGAGAAGGAGCAGGCGGTCGGGCGGCGGCTGAAGGGCATGGATGACTGACCCTGCCGAGACCCGAGCCTTCTGGCAGGGGCTCGGCCTCCCGGGGCTGTTCGACGTCCATACCCACTTCCTGCCGCCGCCCATCCAGCGTGCGGTCTGGGCCGTGTTCGACGCGGCCGGCCCGAAGATCGGCCGCGAGTGGCCGATCCGCTACCGCCAGTCGCACCAGGAGCGGGTCGAGATCCTCCGCTCCTTCGGCGTACGCCGGTTCTCGACGCTGCCCTACGCCCACAAGCCGGGGGTGGCGACGTACCTCAACGACTGGGCACGTGACTTCGCCGTCGACGTGCCGGAGAGCCTGTGGTCGGCCACGTTCTACCCGGAGCCCGAGGCCGCGGCGTACGTCGGCTCACTGGTGGACGAGGGCGTCGAGGTGTTCAAGGTGCACGTGCAGGTGGGGGAGTTCGACCTGGACGACCCTCTGCTCGACAAGGTGTGGGGGCTGCTGTCGGACACCGGCACGCCCGTCGTCGTCCATGCCGGCTCGGGACCGGTCGGCAACGCGTTCACCGGGCCGGACCCGATGCGGCGGGTGCTCGAGCGGCACCCGCGGCTTCCGGCGATCATCGCCCATCTCGGTGCGCCCGAGTTCGCGGAGTTCCTGGACCTCGCCGAGACCTACGAGCGCGTGTGTCTCGACACCACGATGGTGTTCACCGACTTCTTCTTCCCGTTCCCGCCCGACCTCCTCCCGCGGCTGGCCGACCTGCAGCCCAAGGTCCTGCTCGGCAGCGACTTCCCGACCATTCCCTACCCCTACTTCCATCAGCTCGAGAGCCTGGCCCGCCTCGACCTGGGCGACGACTGGCTGCGGGCGGTGTGCTGGGACAACGGGGTCGGCCTGTTCGGTGAGCACCGGATGCCGTCACACTGACGCCCATGACGCACTGGGACCTGATCGCCGCGGAGCGAAACGCCCTCGCGGACCTGCTCGAGGGCCTGACGGACGAGCAGCTGGCCACGCCGAGCCTGTGCGGCAAGTGGACGGTCAAGGACATCGGCGCCCACGTGATGGTCGGCCCCACCTCGCGGATGTCGGCGTTCCTGGTGGCGCTCGTGCGCGGGCGCGGCAGTTTCGACGCCGCCAGCGAGCACCTGGTCGAGCGGCGCCGCCACCTCAGCCGGGCCGACGTCGTAGCGATCCTGCGCGACCACGCCGACAGCCGCTTCAGCCCGCCGACCATGGACTGGCACGCGCCGCTGACCGACGTGCTCGTGCACCGCGAGGACATCGCCGTCCCGCTCGGCCTCTCGAGCGACCGGCCGGTGGAGGCATGGCAGCACGCGCTGGACTTCTTGGTCACCAAGAAGGCCCGCACCGGCTTCGTGCCGGGCCGGCTGCCCGAGCTGACCTACGCCGCCACGGACGTCGAGTGGTCGCACGGCTCCGGCCCGGTGGTCAGCGGACCCGCCGCGGCGCTGGGCACCGTGATGTGCGGCCGCGACGCCGTCGTCGACCGTCTCTCCGGCCCTGGCGCCGAGACCCTCGCCGCCTGGCTGCGACGCTGATCAGCGGGAATAGCCAATAGTTCCTGTCCGTTGGGGCAGGTAGGATCGACCCACAACTCAAGAGGGGCTGATCGGTTTCGACTTGGGACGTTAGTTCCAGGAGAAGCGGGTCGAGAAGCCAGCGTCATCTCGTAAACGATCGCTGGAAACCTATAACTGCCAACGCTAATCGCAGTTCCTTCGAACTCGCCGCCTGAGCGGTGATCGAAGCGTCAGACCGGGCATCCGTCTCCGTCCCGGACCCTGGCGTCATCTAGGAGACTTGCTGCTCATTCCGCGTCGCGGAGGGTGAGCGGGACTTCTCCGTGACTGGGCCTGTCGGCGACGTGTCAGTGCGAGCGCCGGGGCCGAGAAAACGACCTCACTGACTGCACCCGGAGAAGACCTGGTTCGACGCTCGAGGACGCGGGTTCGATTCCCGCCAGCTCCACCTACGTGATGGACGACCTGTCATACGACGGCGTGTCGGCCCTACTCGATGAGACCTCTCCTCCTAGTGGCATCCGGGCGGAGAGGTCTCGCTGTCTCTTCCCCACACCCGGGACCCTGATCCATCAGCCGTGGATATGAGGTGTGGGCACGTGTTGACCGTCGCGCGGTGGAGTGTCTGGACGCCGCTGGTCGCCCCGCCACCTCCAGGACCGAGACGGCACGTCGAGTCGGACCACGACCGGGACACGTCCGATGGCGAATCGGATGGTCGGAAAGGGGAACGTGCCCGTATTCCCCTGCTGTTGACCTCGGCCGGCGGGAGTTCGGCCTTGGACTCGATCGAGTCGGTCCCTGGGGCGCCCAGGTTGCGGCGGGCGGCGACGGCCATTGCCCGCAACCAAGCAACGACCGCCGGGGGCTCAGGTCGGCCGCGCGGTCACGACCGCGTTGCTGCGGTACGCCGTACCGTCCCAGTCGTCGCAGGTCACCAGCACCAGCCGCGCCGGCCCGACCGGGTCGAAGAGCCGCGCGGACCGCTTCGCGAGAGCCCACCTGGACCAGACGTCCGTCGACGTGACCCGATAGCGGACCAGCCTCCGACCGGTCCCGACGGCGACCAGGTCGCCGGGCTCCAGCGAACCGAGCTCGTCGAACGCTCCCACACCGCCGTGCACCGTGTGGCCGGTGATCACGACCGAACCGCGCTGCCCGCCGGGAACTGCGCCACCCCGCCACCAGCCGGCGGTGCTGGGGTCGGCGGGCGGCGTCAGGACGCCCCGAGCAGCCCGGATGGGCACGACGGGTGCGTCGACGCCCAACCCATCGACCAGGACCCGTACGGGTCGACCCGGACGGCCCGGCTTCCCCGCTGCCGCGGATGCAGCGGATGCAGCGGGCCAGCCGGACAGACGCGAGGTCGTGCCCAGCTCCGACCACGCCGGAGTGG
>JALZCZ010000203.1 GCA_030862825.1 Actinomycetota bacterium
GAGAACCACCGCTACCCCCACATCGACCCGGCAGCAGACCAGTCCGATCTGACCCGACTCGTGGAGCCGGAGGGCGACGAGCCGTTCATCCTGCACCCGGGCGAGTTCGTGCTGGGCTCGACGTACGAGGTGATCTCGCTGCCGGACGACATCGCCGCCCGGGTGGAGGGCAAGTCGTCGCTGGGGCGGCTCGGCCTTCTGACTCACGCCACCGCCGGCTTCGTCGACCCCGGTTTCTCCGGGCACGTCACCCTCGAGCTGGCGAACGTCGCGACGCTGCCGATCAAGCTCTACCCCGGCATGAAGATCGGTCAGTTCTGCTTCTTCCGGCTGTCCTCGGCCTCGGAGCACCCCTACGGATCGGCGAAGTACGGGTCCCGCTACCAGGGACAGCGCGGGCCGACGCCGTCGCGGTCGTTCCAGAACTTCCACCGCACGCCCATCTGACCCCGGCTGGCCGACCTCCTGCGAATCCCGTAAGGTCACCCTTACTTAGGACTGCCTAACTAGGGGACGCCACCGATGACCACGACGGAACAGACCGCCTTGACCGGCCTGCCGATGCTCCTCGAGGAGGTCGAGGTGGTCCGAGTCGAGCGGCTGTCGCCGAGCTTCGTGCGGGTCGAGCTCGGATCGCCGGCCCTCGCCGACTTCGGTGTGGACGGTCCGCTCTACGACCAGCGGATCAAGCTGATCTTCCCCGGCGCCCACGGGCTCCCGTCGTTCGACCGGAGCACCGAGGAGGCCGCGATGGCGTCCTGGTACGAGCGTCCCGAGGAGGAGCGGGGCTACATGCGCACCTACTCGGTACGCGACGTGCTCGGCGAGGGCGAGGACACGCGGCTGGTCGTCGACTTCGTGATCCACGGTCCGGACGACCCGTCGGGCCCCGGTGGTGAGTGGGGCGCGCACGCCGAGGTCGGCCAGCGCCTCGTGGCCATGGTCCCCCGCAAGGGCCTGCCGTTCGGCGGCATCGAGTTCGACCCGGCGGGTGCGACCCGGCTGCTGCTGGTCGGTGACGAGACCGCCGTCCCCGCGATCGCGCGGATCCTCGAGGACCTGCCGGCCGAGGCGAAGGGATCGGTCTTCGTGGAGGTGCCGCTCGCCGAGGACATCCAGGACCTGCGCACCCTCCCGGGCATCTCCATCACCTGGCTGCCCCGCAACGGGCGCCCCCGAGGGTCCGAGATCCACGGCGCGGTGCTCGAGCTGCTCGGCGCCGACGTGGCCGAGCCCGTCATCGACGAGGTCGACCCCGACCTGTGGGAGACCCCGACGTACTCGTCGTCCGGCGAGGAGGTCGACGTGCCGGTCAGGACGGTCGGCCACGAGTACGACGGCCTCTACGCGTGGATCGCTGGGGAGGCCAAGGTCGTGACCGGCCTGCGTCGCGCGCTGGTCAGGGATCGCGGCATCGACCGCCACCAGGTCTGCTTCATGGGCTACTGGCGGGTCGGCGTCGCGATGCGGTCGTAGTCAGCCGTCGAGGCGGTCGGCGACCCGGCGCAGCCGGCTGGCCAGCTGGTGCCGGCGGTGATGACGCATCTTCGGTGTGGACGCGCGGCTGATGCGCTCCTTGATCTGCTGGTGGGCGACGGCTTCGACGAGGTGGTCGTTCATGATGACGCTCCTTCAGGGGGGCTGGAACCCGGTGGGTGAGGTTGTGGGTGTTCACTTCTCGGTCAGCACGATGTCGCCGCTGACGGTCTTGGCGCGGAGCTCGACGTAGTCGGCGCCGTCCTCGGGTTCGCCGGCTCCGCTGAGCGAGGAGCTGATCCGTCCGGACACTGTGGACACGTCGGTCCACACCGGGACGCCGGCCGGCACGCCGACCTGGACGTCGCCCGAGGCGCCCTTCGCGATGACCCGCCCGCGGTGCGCCGTACCGATCACGAGGTCGCCGCTGCCGGTCGACAGGGACACGTCGGTGTTGGCCTCGACCACCTTCAGGTCACCGGAGCCGGTCTTGACCGACGCGGGACCACTGCTCGTGCCGATCTCGACGTCGCCCGATCCGGTCGAGATCGAGACCGCGGCGTCGGCCTCGCCGATCATGATGTCGCCCGACCCGCTCTTGATCCGCAGCTCCTGCTGGGCGGAGCCGATCCGGATGTCGCCGGACCCGGTCTCCACCAGGCCCTGGGCGCCGATCACCTCGATCTGGACGTCACCGGACCCGGTCCGGACGTGGGTGGTGGAGTAGCGGCCGCGGGCGTTGATGTCGGCGCTGCCGACCTTCGCCTGGAGCATGCTGTCGGTCGGCACGGTGATCTGGATGTCGAGCTTGCGGTCGCCGCCGAGGAAGCCGGTGCGGTCCTTGGGTGCGATCACGCTGAGGTGGTCGCCGTCGAGCTCGACCGCCACCCGGTCGGCCTCGCGGCCGCTGACCTGGACCCGCGACTGGGTGGTCTCCTGGGCCTGGACCGACACGGTCCCGGCGCCGAGCTCGACGTAGAGCTGCACGGGCTGGTGGGTCTCGAACTGGTAGTCGGTCATGGTTGCTCCTGGTTGAGGGTGTGCTCTCCCGCGGGACCAGCCTGTGCGCTGGACCCGGGTCGGACTGGATGTGGGCTGCCCTGGTGGCCGGTCAGACCCAGCCGGTCATGCGGCGCTGGCCGCGCTTGCCTCCGAACGGGTCGTTGCCCCCCATGAAGGGGATGCTGGACAGGTCGATGTCGACGTTGATGGCGTGGCTGCCGTCGCGGGTCGCGGCCCGGACGATGTTGACGAGCCAGGTGTTGAGGCTGGTGCCGGCGGCGGCCGCGGCGTCCTCGGCCCTGGTCTTGACGCCTTCCGGCAGCCGCAGGGTGATCCGGGCGACCCCACCGTCCTCCTCCGGCTCTGCCGCCGACGGCGGCGGGGGCGCAGGCGGGAGCGGGGGCCCGGCGGGCGCGTGCACCACGAAGTCGAGGTCACGGCCGTCGAGGCGTACGTCGACGCCCCCGGCCGGCATCTCGGCGGTGATCTCCGAGGCCGCCTGGCTGATCGCCTCCATCAGCGCCAGCCGGGCCGCCGGGTCGAGCGCGAACGCCAGCCGCTCCGCGGCCTGCTTCAGCTCCGGGCCGGCACTCTCGGCTGCCGAGATGAGGTCCCGGCGGAGGCTGTCGACGTACGGCGTGATGTCCATGTGCATCACCCTGACATCAGAGTGATGTCATGTCAACACGTAATGACGTCAGATGTGGCGTCTGACTGGTGTCATGGACGCCGGTTCTGGACACCGATCGCATGAGCCGGGCGCGGCGGCCGACCGTGGCGGGCATACCTACCCACATGAACCAGATCGCGGCACCCCCGCACGGCCGACCCATCGAAGCCCGAATCCACCCACTTTGCCGTCCCTGCCTCTGCCCCCGGGCACAGACGGACTTCTGGCCCCGGACCGATGTGCGGAGAGGGTCCGCCCACGAACGATGGTCGCCATGACCACACCCCACATCACCACCCATCAGAACGAGCCGATCGTCACCGTGCGCGGGCTGACCAAGTCGTACGGCGGCCGCGTGGTCGTCGATGCGCTCGACCTCGAGCTGCAGCCAGGCGAGGTGCTGGGCCTGATCGGCGCCAACGGCGCCGGCAAGACCACGACCGTCGAGATCCTGCAGGGTCTCCGGCGGCAGGACTCCGGTCACGTCCGCGTGCTCGGGCTCGACCCGATCAAGGACGCGGACCGGCTGCGGCCGCGGATCGGCAGCCAGCTGCAGAGCTCCGCGCTGCCGGACCGGATGCGGGTCTCCGAGGCCGTCGACCTGTTCACCGGGCCGGACGCCAAGGACGGCGACGCCTTGCTCGAGCAGTTCGGCCTGGCGCACAAGCGGCGCACGCCGTTTGCGGGCATGAGCGGCGGGGAGCAGCAGCGGCTGTTCCTGGTGCTGGCGCTCCTCAACCAGCCGCGCCTGGTGATCCTCGACGAGCTCACCCAGGGACTGGACCCGGCGGCCCGCCGCGAGGTCTGGTCGGCCGTGGGCAAGCTCCGCGATGCCGGTACGACGGTGCTGCTGGTGACCCACGAGCTCGAGGAGGCCGAGGCCCTGTGCGAGCGGGTCGTTGCGCTGCGCGGCGGGAAGGTGCTCGACCAGGGCACCCCTGCCCAGCTGGTCGCGCGCCATGCCGGCGAGGTGACGGTCCGCTTCGGGCTGTCGGCCCTCGCGCTGGCAGACCTCGCCACGACCGCCGAGACCCTGCAGGCGCTCAACCGCGTGCCCGGCGTGCACGGCGTCACGCACGAGCGCGACCAGGTCGCGATCCGTGGCGGCCGCGACGTCATCGCCCACGTGGGCTCCTGGCTCGTCGAGCGGGGCACGCCGATCCCGGCCGACCTGCGGGTCGACATCCCCGACCTCGAGGCCGCCCTGCTCACCCTGCTCGACCAGCCCGAGGCCACCTCCACCCCGATGGGAGTCGCGTCATGACCACCACCCTCGCCCCACCGACCACCGAGAACGTCCCGGTCAACCGGCAGCGCCGTGCGAGGTCGGTGACCCGTCGCCTGCTGTCCGCGGAGCTGCGGCTGATGACCCGCGACCCGCTCACGCTCACCTTCGTGCTGGTCTTCCCGATCGTGACGATGCTGATCATCGGAGGGTCCTTTGGCACCGAGCCGGACGAGGCGTTCCCGGTGAACCCCTCGCATTGGTACGTCGCGTCGTACTTCACCGTCGTGATCGGCGCGACCGGCCTGATCATGCTGCCGGTGCACATCGCGTCGTACCGGGAGCGGGGCGTGCTGCGCAGGTTCGCGGCGTCGGGCTTCCCGCGCTGGTCCTTCGCCCTGGCTCAGCTGGTGGTCGGCTTGATCGCGATCGTGATCGCAGGAGCGTTGCTGCTGGCTGTCGCTGCTCCGGTCTACGGCGTCCCGGCCATCGAGGACCCGTTGCGGGTCGCCGCCGGCATCGCGGTCGGGTCGGTCGCCTTCGTCGCCATCGGCGTCCTGCTCGGCACGCTGCTGCCGTCGGCACGGGCCGCCCAGGCGATCGGCCTGCTGCTGTTCTTCCCGTCGTTCCTGCTCGGGGTCGGCGGCCCGCCGCCCGAGGCGATGTCGGATGGCCTGCGCAACGTCGCGGACGTGCTCCCTCTGGCGCTGGCCAACCAGGCCGTCCGCGAGCCGTGGCTCGGCCTCGGCAACGCGACCGGATCGCTGGTCGCCGTCGCGGCAGTCGCGGTCGTCGCCTCGGCCCTGGCGGCACGACGTACGGCCTTGTGACACCTAGGCTTTCGGCCATGACGGACCGGACGGCGCGAGTGGCTGGCCCTGCCGCCCTCGCGCTGTTCGCCGTCGTGGGGACAGTGATCAGCCAGCGGCCGACCGCGTTGGCCGCGTCCGTGGGTGCAGCCGTCGTCGCACTCGGGGGACTGCTCGCCTGGCGGGGGGTGACCGGCTGGATGCTCGGTGTCGGGCTGCTGGCGGCCGGGTGCGGGATCGTGGTGCTCGGGCACGAGCAGTCGTCCAACCTGGGGTGGTTCGGGATCTGCGTGCTCGCCGGGTGGGTGGCTCTCGTGGCGCCGGTGCGCACTGCCGTGCTGTTCTGCTC
>JALZCZ010000211.1 GCA_030862825.1 Actinomycetota bacterium
GGCGATGGCCCTGGACACCCTGGGCGACCACCGCCGGGCGCTGCACCTGCTCGCGGACATGCAGCACCTGCGTGAGGACGACGGCAGCTACTGGACGGGCTGGGTCTACGAGGGAGACAACCCCGACGTCTACTGGCCTGTCGAGCACACGACGTACACGGCGGCGGCGGTGATCCTCGCGGTCGACGCGTTGGGGGAGACCCACGGCCACAGCACGGCAGGGTCGGGGATCATGCGCGGCACCTCGCTGGCGCCGCACTTCCGCGAGCTGATGCTCGAGTGCGACTGTGCCTCATCCGACGAGGTCGCCAGCTTCTCCTCGCGCTCGTCGTAGCACCCGCATCGAGCCGACCGCCTCGGCTTCCTGGAAGGCTCCGGACTCGAGCGCGCGCTGGAAGACGTGGTACGGCGCCTGGCCGCCGTCGGCCGGGTCCGCGAAGACGTCGTGGATGGCCAGCGCGCCGCCGGGCATGACCCACGGAGCCCAGCCGGCGTAGTCGTTCTGGGCGTGCACCTCCGCGTGGCCGCCGTCGATGAAGAGCAGGGACAGGGGAGTGCGCCACCGCGCGGAGACGGTGGTGCTCCGGCCGACAATCGCGACGACCTGCTCCTCGAGACCGGCGAGGGCGATGGTGCGGCGGAAGACCGGCAGCGTGTCCATCAGGCCCAGCTCGGGGTCGACCAGGGTCGGGTCGTGGTGCTCCCACCCGGCCTGGTTCTCCTCCGAGCCGCGGTGGTGGTCGACCGTGAAGACCACGCTGTCGCCGCCGACCTCGCGCGCGGCGGCGCCCAGATAGATCGCGGACTTGCCGCAATAGGTCCCGACCTCGAGGGCCGGGCCGTGCGGCAGGCTCTCCCTGGCCACCTGGTGCAGCAGCAGCCCCTCCTCCTCGGGCATGAAGCCCTTCGCAGCGCGGGCGTGGTCCATCAGGTCGGCGGGCATGTTCGTCACCCGGAGAGTTTAGTAGGATTAGAACACGTTCTAGTCACCCTGCCAGAGCCCAGAGCCTGCGCGGGTCGGATTCATGGTGACCGGTCAGAGAGCCTCTGACGGGTCGACGAGAGAGGCGCCGCATGTCGATCGGGATCTCCGACGAGCACGTCGAGCTGGCCGCGAGCCTGCGCAAGTGGGCCGCGTCGCTCGGCGGCGCCGAGGTGGCGCGGGCCGCGGAGGGAGACGCGGAGGCGACCTTCGCCGACACCTGGAAGGCCGTCACCGAGATGGGCATCGCGACCATCGCCCTGCCCGAGGCGGCCGGCGGGGGCGGGGGATCGGTGCTCGACCAGGCGGTCGCCCTGGAGGCCTCCGGCCACGAGCTGGTCCCCGGCCCGCTGCTGGGCCCGGTCATCGCCGCCTCACTGCTGGCGGAGACGACCGGAGTGGCCGAGGCCATCGGCGCCGGCGCGGTAGTGGGCCTGGGGCTGAGCAACGACGCGGTGTGGGACGCGCCGTCGGCGACCCACCTGCTGGTGAGCAACGAGGCGGACGAGTGGTTCGTGGTGCCCGCCGACGCGGCCGCCGTCGCACCCAGCGTCGGCATCGACCTGAGCCGTCGCTTCGGCTCGGCGGAGTTCGAACCGGCCGCACCCGACGTCATACGTGTGCCCGGCCTGACCCGTGACCTCGCACGCCGGGCCGCGGTCACCTACGCCGCCGCCGAGGCGTCCGGGATAGCGCGCTGGTGCCTGGACTCCGCGGTGGAGTACGCGAAGGTGCGCGAGCAGTTCGGCAAGCCGATCGGCAGCTTCCAGGCGGTCAAGCACCTGTGTGCGGAGATGCTCGAGACGTCGGAGTCGGTGACCGCCGCCGCCTGGGACGTCGCGTCGGTTGCCTTCGGGGACGACGAGCAGTGGGCGTTCGCGGCCGATGTGGCAGCCGCCGTGGCGTTCGAGGGCGCGGTCTCCGTGGCCAAGTCGTGCATCCAGGTGCTGGGCGGGATCGGCTTCACCTACGAGCACGACGCGCACCTCTACCTGCGGCGGGCGCTGGTGCTGCGGGGGCTGCTCGGCGACACCGACGCGGCGGCTGAGCGGTTGGCCGCGCGGGCCGCCGACGGCGTACGCCGCCGGGTCGAGGTCGACCTCGACGGGCGGGACGAGCCGATCAGGCCCGAGATCAGGGCCACCGCCGAGCGGATCGCGGCGGCCGACGATCGCCGCGCCGCCCTGGTCGAGACCGGATACCTGACCCCGCACTGGCCGGCGCCGGCCGGGCTCGGCGCAGGCGCGGTGACCCAGGTCGTGATCGACCAGGAGCTGGCGCGCGCCGACGTGGCGCGTCCGGACATCGTGATCGCGGGCTGGGCGCTGCCCACGATCCTGGAGCACGGCACCGACGAGCAGCGGGAACGCCTCGTGCGGCCGTCGCTGCTCGGTGAGCTCGTCTGGTGCCAGCTCTTCTCCGAACCCGGCTCCGGCTCCGACCTGGCGTCGCTGCGCACCCGCGCCGAGCGAGTCGAGGGCGGGTGGAAGCTGACCGGCCAGAAGGTGTGGACGTCGGTCGCCGAGCGTGCCGACTGGGGCATCTGCCTGGCCCGGACCGATCCGGACGCGCCGCCGCACAAGGGCATCAGCTACTTCCTCGTCGACATGAAATCGGAAGGCCTCGACATCCGCCCGCTCCGGGAGCTGACCGGCGAGGCGCTCTTCAACGAGGTCTTCCTCGATGAGGTGTTCGTGCCCGACGACTGCCTCGTGGGCGAGGAGGGCGACGGCTGGAAGCTCGCCCGGACCACCCTGGCCAACGAGCGCGTCGCGATGGCCACCAGCCGCCTCGACAAGAGCACCGAGCGCGCCGTCGGCCTCGTCGCCGGCGGGCTCACCGCCGCCCAGCGGGTCGCGGTCGGCCACTCCGTCGCGCTGTCGACGGTGTGCATGCTGCTCGCCGTCCGGTCGACGCTGCGCTCGCTGGCCGGGCTCGGCCCCGGCGCGGAGTCGAGCGTGGCCAAGCTGCTCGGCGTGCGCAACCGCCAGGACAGCGCGGAGCTCGTGCTCGAGCTCTACGGCGACCGGATCGTGGCACCCGACGACGACGTCCGCGCGGCGGCCTGGGAGATGCTCAACACCCGGTGCCTCTCGATCGCCGGCGGCACCACCCAGATCCTGCGCAACGTCGCGGGTGAGCGGATCCTCGGGCTGCCGCGCTGAGCTGCCCACTTCACCGGTCAACCAGTGATGTGGGCGTGCTCGCGCCGGTACTGGTTCCAGTGCCAGTGCAGGTAGCGGTCGATGGTGCGCACGATGTGGCTCGACCGGATCGAGGGGAAGATGTCGAAGGCGTGCTGGGCGCCCGGCAGCTCGGCGTACACCACCGAGCGCTTGGAGGTCTGGCGGAGCTTCGCCACGAACAACCGGGCCTGCTCGACGGGCACCAGCGTGTCATAGGAGCCGTGCAGGACGAAGAAGTCCGGTGCGTCGGGGGTGATCCGCAGGATCGGGGAGGCGGCCTCGAAGAGCTCAGGGTTCTTCTCCCAGGTGGTCTGCAGGATCCGTTTGCCGAGGAAGCGGTCGCGCATCTTCACCGCGTTCTTCAGCCCGGTCGAGCCGGCGAAGTCGTAGACGCCGTAGTGCGGCACAGCCACCTGCACCGAGGTGTCGACGTCCTCGAAACCGGGCTGCCAGCTCTTGTCGTCCGGGGTCAGGGCGGTGAGCGCGACCAGGTGTCCGCCGGCCGAGCCGCCGGTGATCGCGATGTAGTCCGGGTCGCCGCCGTACGCCGCGATGTGCTCCTTGATCCAGGCGATCGCCTGCTTCACGTCGATCACGTGGGCGGGGAACGGGTCCCGAGGCGCCAAGCGGTAGTTGATGGCCACGCAGACCCAGCCCTTGGCGGCGAGGTGCTGCATCAGGGGGATGCCCTGCTGGTCCTTGTTGCCGATCGTCCAGCCACCGCCGTGCACCTGCAGCAGCACCGGCGCGCCACCCTCGGGCACTCCCGCGGCGGGCGTGTAGACGTCGAGCACGCCGCGGCGGCCGTGCGCGTTGTAGGCGATGTTCTTCTCGACCTTGACCGCGGTGTTGCGCATCCTGAACGGGAACACCAGCTGCCGCCAGGGCGTGGCCACCTCGGCCGGTGTCGGCTCGTCGTCGAGCTGCTCGACGTAGTCGGCGCCGATGCCCTCGACCAGGGCCTGCTCGGCGACGGTGTGGACCTTCCGGCTCTGCGCGATCAGGTAGGACAGGCCGGCCATCGACCCGGCGGCGAGCGCGAGCCCGACCGGGTCGCGTCGTTTGTCGGTGGCGTGCGTCGCGGCGTCCGCCGCGGTCACGGCCAGCACGTGCGGGGCGAGCTCCCCGGTCAGCCAGCCCGCGAAGAACGCCGGGATCCCGACCTCGAAACCCGGGAGCGGGCGGATCGCGTTGGCGGTCAGGGCGGCGGTGACGACCTGCCGGCGCAAGAATCCCATGCCTCCAGGCTAGTGGCCGCCGCCTCGCGCGCGCATCGCACGCACCTCGTTTCGTTGGCGTCGCTCGACGTGACTCCACCACGCCATCGCTCCGCCGCTTCGCGATGCACCGACCCTGAGCACGCCACCGGACGACTACTTCTCGCCCCGACCCTATGCTGACCGGCATGCAGCGACTGTCGGGCCTCGACGCCAGCTTCCTCTACCTCGAGACGCCGGCGCAGCTCATGCACGTCTGTGCCGTGATGGTGCTCGACCCGGCCACGATGCCGACGGTCTACTCCTTCGACGGCATGCAGCGCGAGATCGAGCGCCGCGTGCGCGACGTTCCGTCGTTCACCCGCAAGCTGCGCCGGGTGCCGCTCGGGCTGGACCACCCGATCTGGGTGGAGGACCGGCAGTTCGACATCGAGCGCCACGTGCACCGGCTCGCGCTGCCAGCCCCTGGCGGCTACCGCGAGCTCACGACCCTCTGCGCCCATCTCGCCGGCCTGCCGCTCGACCGGTCCCGGCCGCTGTGGGAGATGTGGGTGATCGAGGGCTACGACGACGGCAAGGTCGCGGTCTTCAGCAAGATGCACCACGCGACGGTCGACGGCGTCTCCGGCGCCAACCTGGTCTCCCATCTGTGCGCCCTCGAGCCGGACGCCGAGCCCCTCGCGCTGGGATCGGACGAGAGACACGGCCGGCATGTCGGCTCGCGTGAGCTGCTCGGCCGCGCGGTCGTCAGCAACCTGGCTCGGCCGGTGACCGCGGTCAAGCTCGTGGCACCGACCAGCCAGCTCCTCGCGAAGACCGTCGGGCGGGCCCGCTCCGGCACCGCGATGGCTGCGCCGTTGACCGCGCCGCGCACGTCGTTCAACGGCACCATCACCGGGCACCGCTCGATCGGCCTGGCCGACATGAGCCTCGACGACATCAAGGCGGTCAAGACCGCCACCGGCACCACCGTCAACGACGTCGTGCTCGCCGTCTCCGGCGGTGCCCTGCGCGCCTACCTGGAGGAGCGGGGGGAGCTGCCGGAGTCGTCGCTGCTCGCGACCGTGCCCGTCAGCGTACGGGAGACCACGCAGCGGTCGAGCGGCGCCAACAAGGTCTCGGCGTTGTTCGCCAAGCTCGGCACCGACACCGAGGATCCGCTCGAACGCCTCGAGGAGATGGCCGAGCGCAACCGCAACGCGCGTGAGCACCAGAAGGCGATCGGTGCCGACGCCCTCCAGGACTGGGCGGAGTTCGCCGCCCCGCGCACGTTCGGCCTCGCGGTTCGCGCGTACGCCGGCCTGCGGCTCGCCGAGAAGCACCCGGTCGTGCACAACCTGGTGATCTCCAACGTGCCCGGCCCGCCGGTGCCGCTCTACTTCATGGGCGCCGAGATCAAGGCGCTCTACCCGCTCGGCCCGATCATGCACGGCGCCGGCCTCAACGTCACCGTGATGTCCAACAACGGCGAGATGCACGTCGGCGTGATCGCCTGTCGCGAGTCGATGCCGGACGTGGACGCGCTGGTGCGGCACTTCCCGGCCGAGCTCGACCGGCTCAAGGAAGCGGTCGCCGCACGTGAGACCGCCACCCCTCTGACCAAGCCGCGGGCCAAGGCGGCCAAGAAGTCCTAGGACTCCGCGCCGAACGCGGCGCACTGCCGGCGCATGATCTCCCGCATCGAGGTGCCACGCGGCACGCCGTAGACGGTGCCGGGAAAGTCCAGCGGCTCCTGGACCGCCCACAGCTCGTCGTGTCGGTCGGGTGAGAACAGCTCCGCCGGGTCTCCCGCGGCGATCCAGCCGATCGGCACGACCGTGCCGGGCGCCAGCGTCGAGCGCACCTGCAGGACGCTGCCGATCCGGAGCTCGGAGCCCGTGCCGGCGCGCGAGCCGGGAAACAGTGAGGCTCCGGTGGCGACGAACACCTCGTCCTCCACGGTGGTGCCGTTGAGGTGGGTGTGCGGCCCGATCATCACGGCGTCCCCGACGGTCAGCGGATGGCTGGCGCGACCGCGGAGCAGCGCATGCTCCATCACCATCACGTCGGAACCGACGACCACCGGCCCGAGGTCGCCGTTGAGCACCGCGCCGTGCAGGACCCGGGAACCGGCGCCGACGGTCACGTCTCCGGTGACCACGGCGGACGGCGCCACCCAGGCGCTGGGATCGATGTTGCTCATGCGCCCGACCCTAGGCCGCTCACCCCGGTCGCGGGCCGTCGACCGTCGCCGGCATCCCGAAGGCGGCGTGCGCGTCCGGGTCGATGAAGGCGATGATCTGCGCGATCCGATCGCCGTTGAGACCGAGCACCTCCACGCCGTGCCAGCAGTAGGCGCCGACGTCGTCGGACCACAGGTAGTGCGCGAACGACAGCTGGCCGTTGGCGTGGCTCGGGAAGACGCGCCAGCGTTTGACGGCGAGGGGCGTCTTGCGCAGGAAGGTGGCCACGTTGTCCCGGCCGGCGAACCAGGTCCGGAAGGGCGGCATGGCGATGGTGGCGTCCTCGGTGAGCAGCTCGACCAGTGCGTCCACGTCGGCGCGTTCCCAGGCGTCCACGTACTGGTTGACCAGGGTGCGCAGCCGGGCGTCCGTGATCGACCGCAGCGCGGACTGCTGGCTCTGCTCGGGCAGCCTCTGCTCCACCGCGCGATGCGCACGCTGCAGCGCGCTGTAGACCGCCGCCGCCGACATGTCGAGCGCGTCTGCCACCTCGGCGCCGGAGAAGCCCAGCACGTCGCGCAGGATCAGCACGGCCCGCTGCCGCGCCGGCAGGTGCTGCAGCGCGGCGACGAACGCCACCTCCACGCTCTCGCGCTGCTCGTAGCGGGCGCCCGGCTCGTGGTCTCCGGCGACCAGCCGCTCGTCCGGGTAGGCCCCCAGCCACACCGACTCGACCAACGGCTCGTCGAGCTCCCCGTGCGGGTCGCCGGCCGGGCCGTGGTCCACCGGCAGCACCCGGGTGGGCCGGCCCTCGATCGCCCGGAGGCACGCGTTCGTCGCGATCCGGTACAGCCACGACCGGAGCGAGCTGCGGCCCTGGAAGCGCGGCAGCCCGCGCCACGCCCGGATCAGCGCCTCCTGCAGCGCGTCCTCCGCGTCCGGCACCGAGCCGAGCATCCGATAGCAGTGGGCGTGCAGTGCTGAACGATGTGCCGCCACCAGCGTGGCGAAGGCGTCCTCGTCGCCCGCCTGGGCGGCCGCCAGCAGGTCGGTCTCGTCCACGACGTCCCCTCTCATCGCCCGCGCCGATAGCTGGGACCGTGCTTCGGTTGCCAGAACGCGATCTCCCCACCCTGGACCGTCGAGACCACGCTGCGCCATCCGTTTGCGGCTTCGCGGGGCTCCAGGAGCACGGTGGCGCCGAGACGCCGGGCCCGGTCGGTGACCTCGTCGATCCCGACCACCTCGACGTACGGCACCCAGACCGGGCGGGTCGTCCCGCACTCGACCATGCCACCTCCGATGGCACCCAGCTCCAGGGCGAGGTACGACGCAGGACCGACGTCGACCTGCTCCGCGCGCCAGCCGCAGAGCTCGGCGTAGAGCCCGCGGGCCTGTCGAAGGTCCCTGGTGTGCAGCTCGAGGTGCACGACCGGTGGCGGCGACACGGCGCTACGCATCGACGGCCGGGTAGGAGCCGACCGTGCGGATGGTGGTGAAGGTGGGAGGCGCGACGAGGCGGTCCCTGAGCCCCTCCTGGAAGCGCCCGAAGGCGGGCACGCGCTCGAGCGGGCTGCGACCGTCGTCGGTGTCGTTGGTGGCGATGTGGACGAATCCCACCCCGTCGTCCAGCGCGAACGTCACGTAGCTCAGCCCGGCCGGCTGGGTCGCCGCGAGCTCCTCGTACACCGCCCGCACCAGTGCCTCGTTGTCCGCGGCAGCCTCGGGCTTGACCTCGTAGCGGACCATGACCACGGATCCCACGTCAGGCCACCCCTTCCGGCTCCAGGACGGGCCGGGCGTCGGCGGCGACGTCGGCTCCGACGGTACGCCGCGCCGGCAGCCCGAGGGCCGCGATCGCGCCCAGTGCCGCCATCGCGGCTGCGACTCCGATCGCCGGCCCGAAGCCGTCGACGAACGTCTGTGCGGACAGGTAGCTGCCGGTACCCGCGAAGACCGCGACGGTCACCGCGATCCCGAAGACCCCGCCGAGCTCGCGCATCATGGTGTTGACCCCGGCGGCCTTGCCCAACGCCTCGGGCGCCACGGAGCCGACCACGGAGTTCTGGGCCGCGGGGATCGCCATCGACACGCCGACCCCGGCCAGGACGAACGGCGCCAGCATCGACGAGTACGCCATCCCGGGCTCGGCGATCAGCGCGAACCAGCCCAGCCCGACCGCCTGCAGGGTCAGGCCGGACACCATCAGCGGGCGTTCCCCGATCCGGTCGGCCATCGCGCCGGCGAGCGGGGCGACGGTCATGAACGTGGCCGTCCAGGGCAGCAGGCGCAGACCGGCGCCGAGCGGACCGTGGTCGAGCGCGGTCTGCAGGAACTGCGCGAAGAAGAACACGCCCGTGAACAGGGAGGCGAAGGTGAGGAAAATGGCGGCGTTGCCGGCCGAGAACGCGCGCGAGCGGAAGAACCCCATCGGCAGCATCGGCTCCCGGGCTCGCAGCTCCCAGGCGACGAAGGCCGCGAAGAGCAGGGCGCCGCCGGCGAGCGTGGCCACCACCTCGGCGGAGTCCCAGCCGGCCTGGTTGCCGCGGACGAGGCCCCAGACCAGGCCCAGAGCTCCACCCGACACGAGTACCAGGCCCCGGAGGTCGAGCGCGGCGTCCGGTCCGAAGCTCTCCTTCATCTTGCCGAGCACCAGGGGGATGGCGACCAGCCCGATCGGCACGTTGAGCCAGAAGATCCACTCCCAGCTGATGCCCTCCACGACCGCGCCGCCGACCAGCGGGCCGCTCGCGACCGAGAGGCCGGTGATCGCGCTGAAGATGCCGATCGCGGCACCTCGCTTCTCCGGGGGGAAGGCGGCGCTCAGCAGGGCCAGGCCCAGCGGCATGATCAGTGCCGCCCCGGCCCCCTGGACCGCGCGGCCGGCGATCAGCCAGCCGATGTCCGGCGCGAGCGCGCAGGCGGCCGACGCCACGGTGAACACCCCCAGCCCGACGGCGTACAGGTTGCGGCGCCCGTAGCGGTCACCGAGGGCCGCGGCCGTGATCAGGAGCACGGCGAAGCTGAGGTTGTAGGAGTTCACCGTCCACTCGAGCTGCTCGATGGAGGCGTCGAAGTCGAGCCGGATCGTGCTGAGCGCGGTGGACACCACGAGGGTGTCGAGCGCGGCCATCAGCGAGCCGATGGCGGTGAGGACGACGACCCACCGGGTCGCGGTCGTGGATGGTTGGAGCGTGGCCATGGATGCCGCCTCACGATGCTGGGTTCCGGCGACACACGTCGCCGCTCACCTAGTTCGATCCGGGGCAACGGGCCGATCCATCGCCCCCGCGGAAAAGATTCGGTCGTGTGGCGTCAGGCGGTCTGCTGCCCACCGCCGCGCCGCGGCAGGTCGCGGCGCCGGGCGTTGACGGTGTTGATCGCCTCGCCCACGCACGGCACGAACTTCTCCGCCTCCAGCACGCAGGCGGCGTGGCCGCCCTCGAAGTCGTGGGTGGTCGCGCCGGGGATCGCCCGGGCCAGCCCGATCTGGCGCTCGCGGGGGATCACGCGATCCTTGGTGCCGACCACCACCGCCGTCGGCACATCGATCTTGCCGAGCCACGGTCGCGAGTGGTGCCGGCCGAGCGCCGCCAGTGCCTGGCCGACCGCCCACGGGCTGGTCGACCGGAACTCCCGCAACGCCCATTCCTGGATGTCCGAGGGCTCGAGGTCGACGGCGTCGGCCGCCGCGCGTGCCGCCCGGAGTGCGGTCCGCGACCGCGAGATGCCGCGGGTGCCGAACATCGCCATGCCCATCCCGGCGAAGAAGAACCGCTCCTGCGGGGTGAGCTGGAACTTGTCGGTGGTGGCGCAGAGCACCAGGCCCTGGACCTTGTCGGGGTGCTGCCGCCAGGTGCGCTGCGCCACGATCGACCCCATGGAGTAGCCCGCGACGATCACGTCCTCGAGCCCGAGCACGTCGATCAGCGCGGCCACGTCGTCGGCGCAGTCGTAGAGCGAGAACTCCTCGCCCTGGATGCCCTGCCCGTGCCAGCGCAGGTCGAGGGTGACCACGCGGTAACGCTGAGAGAGGGCGTCGATGGCGGGGTACCAGGTCAGCAGCCCGGTGCATCCCAGGGCATGGAGGAGCACCACGGACGGTGACTCGGGCGCCGGTCCCGGAGTGTCGGTGACGTAGGTCGAGCCTCCGCGTCCTGGGAGCTCGAGCATCCGTCCTGCGGGGATGCGAGCCCACGGCAGGTAGACCTGCCGCCGGAGCAGGTCCCGCGGGGAGAACAGACTCATACGTGGCTCCTGCTCTCGACGTCCGTGTTCTTCTGGGGTAGAACACGTTACAGTTTTGTAGCCCGTCAGTACCCGATATCGGCAGGAGACACGCGTGGGATCGGATGGTTTCGCTCCGGCAGACCAGGAGTCCGTGGAGGCGGTGCGCGCGGTCGTCCGCGAGGCGCTCGACCGCGGTGCCGGGTCGTGGGAGGCGGACTGGGCGGCCTGGGCCTCGGCCGGCCTGCTCTCGCTCGCGGTGCCGGAGGCGCACGGCGGCGACGGAGTCGGCCTCGCCGAGGTGGCCGTGCTCCTGCGCGAGTCCGGCGCCCGCGCCGCGCACCTCCCGGTCTGGGAGACGCTGTGCTGTGGCGCGCTCACGCTCACCGCGGCTGGGACCGAGGAGCAGCAGCGCACCTGGTTGCCGAGGATCGCCGCCGGCGAGGCCGTGCTCACCCCTGCCCTGCGCGAGCCTGGCGTCGGCATCCGCGACGCCCCGCGTGCGACGTACGCCGACGGCACGATCACCGGCCGCAAGATCGGCGTCACGTACGCCGAGCATGCGGCCCGCCTGCTGGTCACCGCCGCCGCTGGCGGTGACCAGGTCGTGGCACTGGTCGACCCGTCCGATCCGGGTGTCACCCTGCTCGCCAGCCCTTCCTCCAGCGGGCAGACGCACCACACCGTGGTCCTCGACCGTGCCCGGGCCGACCTGCTCGGCACGGACGCCGCCCGCATCCTGGTCGAGCACGCCGCCACCGGCCTGGCGCTGACCGCGGCCGGCCTCGTCACGGGCGCCCGCGACCTGACCGCCGCCTATATCAAGGGCCGCACCCAGTTCGGCCGGGCGCTGGCGGAGTTCCAGGCCGTCGCGATGCAGATCGCCGACGTCTACATCGCGTCGCGCACCATCGACCTCGCAGCCGAGAACGCCGCGTGGCGGGTGAGTGCGGGCCTGCCCGCGGCCGACGACCTCGCCGTGGCGGCCTACTGGGTGTGCGCGGAGGGCCCGAAGACGCTGCGCACCTGCCACCACCTCCACGGCGGCATGGGGCTCGATGTCACCTACCCCCTGCCGACGTACTTCTCCTGGGTCACCGACATCGGGCATGCCCTCGGCGCCGTCGCCAGTGACGTGCCGGTCGAGGACCCCACGACCAAGAACCTCGAGCTCACCCGGGACCAGCGCTCCCTCAAGGCGGAGCTGCGCGACTACTTCACCGGCATCGCCGGCCAGGATGCGCACGGCGACCCCGGCCCGGAGGGCTCGCGCGACCGGCACGGCGAGGCCTACCAGAAGGTCATCCGGCAGATGGGCGCCGACGGCTGGATGGGCATCGGCTGGCCCAAGGAGTACGGCGGCCACGGGCTCGGCGAGCTCGAGCAGACGATCTTCGCCAACGAGGCGCAGCGGGCCGACGTGCACCTGCCGGCGGTGACGCTGCAGACGGTCGGGCCGACGTTGATCCGCTACGGCACCGAGAAGCAGAAGGACATGTTCCTGAAGCGGATCCTCGCAGGCGACGTGCACTTCGCGATCGGCTACTCCGAGCCGGACGCCGGCACCGACCTGGCCTCGCTGCGGACCACCGCGCGTCGCGACGGCGACCACTACGTCGTCAACGGCCAGAAGCTCTGGACCACCGGCGGCCACCAGGCCGACTACGTCTGGCTCGCCGTGCGGACCGATCCCGACGCCCCCAAGCACAAGGGCATCTCGATCCTGATCGTCGACACCACCGACCCGGGCTACTCCTGGACCCCGATCATCACCGCCGACGGCTCGCACCACGTCAACGCGACCTACTACAACGACGTTCGCGTGCCGGTCGACATGCTGGTCGGCGAGGAGAACGAGGGCTGGAAGCTGATCACCACCCAGCTCAACCACGAGCGGGTGATGCTCGGCCCGGCCGGACGCATCGAGGGGCTGCGCGACCGGGTCGCCGAGTGGGCGACCAAGGCGGGCGTCATCGACCGACCCGACGTCCGCGACGTGATGGGCCGGGTGACCGCGGTGTTCCGGGTCAACGAGCTGCTCAACTGGGAGGTCGCGAGAGCGGGCGCCCAGGGTGAGGTGAGTGTCGGTGACGCGTCGTCGTCGAAGGTGTTCGCCGCCGACCAGGTGCAGCACCTGTCGGCAGACCTGGTGTCGATCGTGCACCGCTACGGCGACCCGGCCGACCGCGAGACCGGCGAGCTGATGAGCTACCTCGACGCACAGGCCAAGCGCAACCTGGTGCTGACGTTCGGGGGCGGCGTGCAGGAGGTGCAGCGCGAGCTGATCGCGATGTTCGGGCTCGGCCTCCCGCGGGTGCCCCGATGAATGGTGGGCCGGTGACCGACGAGCGCCACGAGCGGATCATGGCCGAGGCCGACCGGATCATCGCCCTGGGCGAGTGCTCCGGGACCGAGGCGCCGCATCCGGTCAACCAGCCGACCATCAGCAACTGGCTGGACGCGATGGGCTACGACAACAAGCGCTATGTCTCGGGTGAGGCGCCGCCGTCCATGGCCCAGGTCTGGACGATGCCCGGCCTCGGCCGTCGGCGCCCCGACGACGACCCGTTGCACGGGATGATGGAGCTCCTGACCCGCGAGGGTTTTACCGCGGTGCTCGGCACCAACTGCGAGCAGACCTACGAGCGGACCCTGAAGGTCGGCGAGCGGCTTCGCGTCACCACCGCGCTCGACTCGGTGGTCGGCCCCAAGAACACCGCCATGGGGATGGGCTACTTCGTGACCTCTCGCAACACCTGGTACGTAGCCGACGAGAAGGTGGCAACGATGCTGTTCCGGGTCCTGAAGTTCATCCCCAGGGACAGGGAGACATCGCCATGACCGTGCGCCCGATGATGAACCGCGACTCCCAGTTCTTCTGGGACGGCACCGCGGCCGGCGAGTTGCGCGTCCAGGTCTGCAACACGTGTGGTGCCAGGAGGTTCCCGCCCGGGCCTGCCTGCCCGGACTGTGGCGCGCTCGATCGTGGTCACCTGACCGCCGTTGGCCGCGGCACCGTCTTCTCCTATGTCGTGCACCGGCACCCGCCCGTGCCGGGCAAGGAGCTGCCGATCGTGATCGCGCTGATCGAGCTGGAGGAGGGCGTCCGGATGGTCGGCGAGGTGGTTGGTGTGGCCGACGACGAGATCGCGATCGGGATGCCGCTGCAGGTCGACTACCGCCGGGTCGACGACGAGCTGACCCTGCCGATCTGGCGTCTCGATACGCCTCGTCCCTCTGCTACTCGACGAGCGAAGGAGGGGGAATGAGAAACCTGACCGCAGGGGAGCAGCTCCCCGAGTGGAGCCTGCCGATGACCCCTACGACGATCGTGAGCACCGCGATCGCGACCCGGGACTGGCAGGACGTCCACCACGACCGCGACATCGCCCAGGCGGCCGGGTCCAAGGACATCTTCATGAACATCCTGACCACCAACGGGCTGGTCGAGAAGTTCGTGGCCGACTGGGTCGGTCACGACGCCGAGATCAAGGGGATCGCGATCCGGCTGGGCGCGCCCGCGCACCCCTACGACACGCTCACCTTCACCGGCACGGTCTCCTCGGTCGAGGGCGAGATCGCGACCATCGACATCACGGGCACCGTCTCGCTCGGCGACCACGTCACCGGAACGGTGCGGGTGGCGGTGTGAGCGGGCTGTCGGGCAAGGCCGCGATCGTCGGGATCGGCGCCACCGAGTTCTCCAAGGCGTCCGGACGCTCCGAGCTCCAGCTCTCCGTCGAGGCTGTGCAGCACGCGCTGGCTGACGGCGGCCTGACCAAGGACGACGTGGACGGGCTGACCACGTTCACGATGGACACCTCCTCGGAGATCGCGGTGGCCCGCGAGCTCGGCATCAAGGAGCTCCGCTTCTTCAGCCGGATCAACTACGGCGGGGGAGCCGCCTGCGCCACGGTCCAGCAGGCAGCGATGGCCGTCGCCACCGGCGTGGCCGACGTCGTGGTCGCCTACCGCGGGTTCAACGAGCGGTCCGAGAGCAGGTTCGGACAGTTCTCGCTGGCGGCCGCCACCCAGGTCAACACCAACGGCCTCGACAACGCATGGACCTACCCGCTGGGGCTCGGCACGCCTGCGGCCACGGTGGCGATGCAGGCCCGCCGCTACATGCACGACTACGGCGCCACGTCGGAGGACTTCGGCCGGGTCGCGGTGGCGGACCGTCGGCACGCGGCCACCAACCCCCAGGCGTTCTTCCACGGCAAGCCGATCACCCTCGAGGACCACCAGGCCTCACGGATGATCGTCGACCCCCTGCACCTGCTCGACTGCTGTCAGGAGAGCGACGGCGCGGTGGCCCTGGTCATCGTCTCGGCGGAGCGGGCGCGCGACCTGGCCCAGAAACCGGCGTACGTCGCGGCAGCGGCCCAGGGGAGCGGCGCCGACCAGTTCGTGATGACGTCCTACTACCGCGACGACATCGGTATCCCGGAGATGGGGGTGGTCGGCCGCGAGCTGTGGCGGCAGTCCGGGCTCTCGCCCGACGACATGCCGATGGCGATCCTCTACGACCACTTCACGCCGTACGTCCTGATGCAGCTCGAGGAGCTCGGCTTCTGCGGCCGCGGCGAGGCCCCGGGCTTCATTGCCGACGGCGCGATCGAGATCGGCGGCCGGCTGCCTCTCAACACCCACGGCGGCCAGCTCGGCGAGGCCTACATCCACGGCATGAACGGCATCGCCGAAGGCGTCCGCCAGATCCGCGGCGCGTCGGTCAACCAGGTACCGGACCCCGCGCACGTCCTGGTCACCGCCGGCACCGGAGTCCCGACCAGCGGCCTGATCCTCTCCGCGTAGTTCAGGTGGGCGAGCCGAGCCCCCTCGGGACGGGTCTCGGGGGCGTAGCGGTGACATCGTCGGCGGGTCTCGACGCGGCTCGGCCACCCGGTCCGCGTTCGTCAGGTGCGACGCATCAGCACCAGGTGGAACGGCCGGGTGGACGGAGGGAAGGTCACGCCCATGCGCTCCTGGTAGTAGGCGAGGCCTTCCACGCGGTCACCGATCTCGAGGCCGTGCCGCCGGTAGAACGCGATCGCGCGGTCGTTGCCCTCGAGCACGAGGAGCATGTAGCGCAATGACTCGGGCAGCCGGTCATGCAGCGCCTGGATGAGCAGGCCACCGAGCCCGCCGCTCCGGGCCTTCGCGTCGACGTACAACCGGTGCAGCTCGGGCTCCGGGCCGAACGAGTCGAAGTGCAGGAAGCCCTCGATGTCGCCGTCGCGCTCGGCGACCAGGAACTCTGCCAGCTCGGCCGAGCCGCATCTGTCGATGCAGTCGCCGACGGCGGCGACGGAGTAGGTCTGGGCGACCGCGGCACGCACAGCGGCGGGATCGACGAGGCCGACGTACTGGGCGGTCATCGCTGCGGTGCCGATCCCTGCCACTGCCTCCGCGTCCCGGCGCTCGGCGACCCGGACCCGCACATTGGGTTCCATGACAGGACGCTAGTGCCGGCGGCCACCGTGGTCCAGGGGATCGGGTCCAGAAGGACCGATCAGACGTCGACTGCGAGGCGGACCGTGACCAGGTCGCCGAGCTCGATGCTCTCGGCCTTCCGTACGCAGGTCTTCACCGGCACGATGTAGCGGCCTTCCTTCGGCCACAGCGACGTCGTCCACTCGGTGGCGCCGATCCGAGCCGCGACCGGGATCATGCCCCAGCCGTAGGTGACGGTCGCAGACGCCACCTCGATCGCGGCGCACTCCTCATCCGGGACGGTGACGAAGTGCCAGGGCGCCGGCCCCCTCCAGAACCACATCTCCCCGCTGAACTTCAGGTCCACCGGGTCAGCATAGGGGCGCGTCCGGGGTGGATCCCGGGGTTGTTCCGCATGTGCCGGACCATCGCGGTGCAGAAGGATAAGACCCATGAGCACCCGGGCCCGCAGGGTCGTCCTCGCCACGTCGCTGGCCGTCTGGGGCGCCGGGTTCGCCTGCGTCCACGTCGCGTGGGCGGTGGGGTGGGAGGCCGGTCTGCCGGCCGACGCCGTACCGATCGCGGAGCGCCCGTGGTTCCTGGCCTACGACCTGCTCGCCGGCTTCCTGATGTACGCCGTGGCGGCGGCCTGCGTCGTTTTCGCGCTGGGCAGGGAGACGCCGCTCCTGCGTCGTGCGACGGTGGGCTGCTCGGTGCTGGCCCTGGCCCGCGGCGTACCGGCACTGGGCCTCGACGTCGCCACCGGCAACATGACCGGCGTGGGGTTCGGGGCGGACGTCTGGTTCACCGTGGCCGGCCTCGCCGGGCTGGCGATGGTGCGGGTCAGCCGGCCAGCTTCTCCGAGAAGAACTCCAGCACCCGGTCGACGGCCTCCGGCTGTCGGTGCTCGGTGACCGTCGAGTGCTTGCGGCCCGGGAACTCCACCCGGATGAACGCGTCGCCGATCTCCCGGGTCAGGGTCTCGAACCGGGAGCCCGTGGCCGGATCCTTGTCGTACTGCAGGCCCAGCACCTGGCAGCCGCCGCGGGCGCGGTCCCTGACCGTCTCCAGGTCGGCGGGAGAGAGGTTGAGGTCGGCCCCGTGCTTCCTGCTGACCGCGAACGGCGCCGACGGCTGGCAGAGCACTGGCGCCGCCACCGACTCGTCGACCATCATCGCCAGCGCGAAACCACCGGTGAAGCACATGCCCAGCGCCCCGACGCCCGGACCGCCGAGCTCGGCGTGCAGGTCGCGGGCCAGGCTGCGGGTCCATCCGGCGATGGGCGAAGTCTCCCGGGTGGCCAGCTTCGTGAACTCCCTGCTGACGCACACCTGCCGCAACGAGGTGGCGACCGTGAGCGGGTTGTACCTGGTGCCCGGGGCGCCGAACAGATGAGGCAGCACCACGGTGAACCCGGCCGCGACCACCTCGTCGGCGAAGCCGACCACCGCCTGCGTCAGCCCGGGGATCTCGTGGATCACGATGACTCCCGGACCGGTGCCCTTCCGGTAGGTCGGGAAGGTCAGGCTGCGGCCGTCGAGGGAGTCGCCGGAGTGCGCGCCTGCGGCCCAGCTGTCGAGGAGTGCCATCCGCCGAGTATGGCGAAGGGCGCACTAGTGTTCTCACGTGCCCGATCTGCCAGTGCTCGACGCGGTCGACCAACGCATCCTCGGCAGCCTCCTCGAGAAGGAGATCACGGTGCCGGCGTCGTACCCTCTCAGCCTCAACGCGCTGTGCACCGCCTGCAACCAGAGCAGCAGCCGCGATCCCGTCACCGACTACGACGAGCAGCTGGTCGAGCAGACCGCTCGTGACCTCAAGCAACGCGAGCTGGTGCGGATCGTGTGGTCCGCGACCGGACGCCGGACCCTGAAATACCACCAGACCCTGGTCGAGCGCCTCGGCCTGGCGGCGGACGAACGGGCGCTGCTCACGGTGCTTCTCCTGCGCGGCGCGCAGGCACCCGGGGAGCTGAAGACCCGCACGGATCGGCTGCACGCGTTCGGTGACCGCGCCGAGGCGGAGGACTGCCTGCGCCGGATGGCCGCCCGCGAGACGCCGCTGGTCCGCGAGCTGCCCCGTCGCGCCGGGCAGCACGACAACCGCTGGGTCCACCTGCTCGGGCCGGTCGACACCGGCGACGCGACGCCCGCGGAGCCGCCGGTCGACCGTGACGTCGTGCTCGCCGAGGGCGCCCAGGCCAGGGACGAGCGGATCCGGAGGTCCTACAGCGCCGTCGCGGCGACGTATGCCGACCAGCCCCCCGACGACCTGGCGCAGCTGCCGTTCGAGACGTGGCTGCTGCGTCGCATCGTCGACCTCGCGGGGGGCCATCCCGTCGTCGAGGTGGGCTGCGGGCCCGGGCACGTCACCGACTTCCTCGCTGGGGCGGGTGCCGACGTCATGGGCATCGATCTCGCGCCCGGCATGGTCGAAGAGGCGCGGCGCCGCTTCCCCGAGCGTAGGTTCGAGGTCGGCGATCTCAACCTGCTGATCAGGCCGGTCAACGATGCCGGTTGGGGAGCCGTGCTGGCGTGGTACTCCTTAGTGCACGCCGCCGCGTCCGAGCTGCCCAGCAGCATCGGCGCGCTCACCCGCCCGCTGCGGCCCGGTGGCTGGTTGGTGGTGGCCCTGCACGCCGGCGCCGAGGTGCGCCACCTCGACGAGTGGGGGGACATCCAGGTCGATCTCGACTTCGTGCTGCACGACCCGGCACAGGTCCGGGCCGCGGCCGAAGCGCAGGGGCTCGTCGACCTCGAGTGGTACCACCGCGGTCCGAGCGCGACCCGCGACGAGACCACCGAGCGGTTCTACCTGTTGGCGCGCAAGCCCGGCTGACCTGACCGGGCGTGCTCAGGCGGTAGTCAGCACGCAGTCGGCGAGCACGGGCGCGCCGTCGCGCTCGCCCATGCCGGCGATCGACGCCGCGGCCACGATCCGGCCGTCCTCGCACCAGCCCCGCACCCGGATCGTCTCGCCCGGGAAGACCACACCCGCGAAGCGGCCGCTGAACCCGCGGACCCGGGTGGCGTCGGCGCCGAGCAGGGCGTCGGTCAGCTCGCGCAGCACGATGCCGTACGAGCAGAGGCCGTGCAGGATCGGCGCCGGGAACCCGGACGCCTTGGCGAAGTCGGGGTCGGCATGCAGCGGGTTGCGGTCGCCGCAGAGACGGTAGAGCAGGGCCTGCTGCGGGGTGACGGCGTACGCCGTGTCGGCATCGGGCTCGCGGTCGGGCAGCTCGATCGCCTGGGATGAGCCACGGTCGCCGCCCCAGCCGCCCTCGCCCTTCACGAAGATCGAGGAACGGACGGTCCAGAGCCGCTCGCCCGACTCCGAGGTGGCCACGCCCTCCTGCCAGATCACGCAGGCCTTGCCCTTGTCCCAGATGTCGGTGAGCGTCGTGGAGATGGTCGCGGTGCCCGACGTCGGGAGCGGACCGTCGAGCGTGATCGACTGCGAGCCGTGCACGACCTGGGCCAGGTTGATGTCGCAGCCCGGCAGGTCCAGCGGCGGTGGGTCCGTCTCGTGGAAGGTCGGCGCCACGACACCGAACGACGGCAGCACCTGCAGCGACGGGCCGTCGAGGGTGTAGCGGAGCGCGACGGGGGAGAGGTGGTCGCCTGCGCGGGCACCGGCGCCGATGCCGAGGTGGTAGAGCAGCACGTCGCTCTCGGCCCACGAGAACGTGCGCTCGCCCACGTCGGCGCCGATCGCGACGGACGGGTCGATGGGCATCAGGCGGTCTCGCTCTCCGGGGTCTCGACACGTGCTCGCTGGCGCTCGCCCGGCTCGACCACCTGGCTGTCGAGGATGTCCTCGACCGCGAGGTAGCCGAAGACCAGCGCCGGTCCGATGGTGGCGCCGGGACCGGCGTAGGTGCGGCCCATCACGGCGGAGGAGACGTTGCCCGCGGCGTACAGGCCGGGGATCGCCGACCCGTCGGCGCGCAGCACCCGGGCCTGCTCGTCGGTGACCAGGCCGCCCTTGGTGCCGAGGTCGCCGGGCACGATCTTGACGGCGTAGAACGGCGACTTGTCGATCGCGTGCAGCGACGGGTTCGGCTTCACCCGGGGGTCGGAGTAGTACTGGTCGTAGGCCGACTCACCCCGGTGGAAGTCCTCGTCGGTGCCGGCGCGGGCGAAGCCGTTGAACCGGTCCAGGGTCGCCTTCAGCTCGTCGGCCGGTACGTCGATCTCGGCGGCCAGGGCCTCGACGGTCGCTGCCTTCTTGATCACACCCGCCTGGTACCAGCGTCCGGGGAAGGGCTGACGGGGCGAGAGGCCGGCGAAGAGGTAGCGGTTGCGGTAGCGCTGGTCGATGACCATCCAGGCGGGCACGTGGCCGATCCCGGTGGCCTCGCCCTTGTAGATCTCGTGCACGGCCTCGACGTACGGCAGCGCCTCGTTCATGAAGCGGCGCCCGGCCTGGTTGACGATGATCGAGCCGGGCAGGTTGCGCTCGGCCAGGCAGAACCACGGCCCGTTGGGCAGCGGGATGGTCGGCCCCCACCAGGCGTCGTCGAGGAGGTCGGTCTGGGCCCCGGCTGCGATGCCGGCCAGGATGCCGCCGCCCGTGTTGAACTGCGAGCCGGTGGTCCAGTCGACGGAGGTGGGCTGCGGCTGGTACTTCTCCCGCATCTCCAGGTTGCGCTCGAAGCCGCCGCTGCCCAGGATCACGCCGCGCCGGGCACGGATCACGTGCTCGGCGCCGTCGCGCCGCACGGTCACGCCGACCACCCGGCCGTCCTCGATCACCAGGTCGGTCAGCTCGGTGTCGTAGTGCACCGGCACCCCAGCGTCCATCAGCCCCTTGCGCAGGCCGATCGCGATCGCGTTGCCCATCGCGAACATCTTGCGCCCGCGCAGGCCGCTGATGATCCGGCTGACCAGCACCCGGAGCATCGTCAGCGGTCCCCTCAGGGTGCGCAGCCCGAGGCTGATCTTGCGGAAGTCGGCCTGGGTGACGATCAGGTTGACCGGCGCCTTCGTGTACTGCGGGTGCAGCCGGTCGAGCTCGTCGCCCAGGAAGCGCGCGTCCAGTGGGACCGGCTCGCAGCTGCGGCCCTTGGCCCGCCCACCGGGTGCCTCGGGGTGGTAGTCGGCGTAGTCGGGCACCCAGGTGAACCGGACCGGGGTGTGGTCGCGCACGAAGTCGAGGACCTCGGGGCCGCGGTCGATGTAGGTGTCGCGGCGCACCTTCGGCACGACGTCGCCGACGATGGCGTCGAGGTACTGCTTGGAGAGCTCAGGGTCGTCGGTCTGGCCGGCAGCCCTCAGCGCGTAGTTGCCGGGCATCCACACCCCGCCGCCGCTGCGGGCCGTCGAGCCGCCGAAGTACGCGCTCTTCTCGACGACGACGGTGTCCAGGCCCCGGATGCCGGCAGCCAGCGCGGCGGTCATCCCCGCCCCGCCCGCACCCACGACGACCACGTCGACCTCGGCCGGCAAGGCTGCCGACGAACTACCCGTCATGGCGCCAAACTGTAACAGGTTCTAGTATCGGGGCGTGACCTCCGAGGACGCTGTTGCTGCCGCTGTCGAGCGCCTGGCCTCCGCACTGGAGACGCGAGTCCCGTGTGCGGCGGTCCGCGACCTGATCGGCAGTGACGACCTGGCGGCGGCGTACGCCGTCCAGCAGGGCCTGGTGCGGCAGCGCCTCGCGGCCGGCGCCGCGGTCGCGGGCCGCAAGATCGGCGCGACCTCCGAGGCCGTTCAGCAGCAGCTGGGCGTCGACCAACCGGACTTCGGCTACCTGCTCGACGAGATGGACGTGAGCCGGCACGATCCGGTCTCGATGCGGCGGCTGCTGCAGCCGCGAGTGGAGGCCGAGGTCGCGTTCGTACTGGCGCACGACATCGACCCGCCCGACGAGGACGACATCACCCTGGAGAGCGTGCGCGATGCGGTCGAGGTCGCCCTGCCGGCCCTCGAGATCGTCGACTCCCGGATCGCCGACTGGGACATCGGGTTCACCGACACCGTGGCCGACAACGCATCCAGCGGTCTCTACGTGGTGGGCAGCCAGGGTCGCCGGCTCGACGGCTTCGAGCCGCGAGACGTGGTCATGTCGCTGAGCATCAACGGCGAGGTGCGCTCCAGCGGCAACGGTGCGGCCTGCCTGGGTGACCCGCTCGAGGCGCTGCGCTGGCTCGCGGTGCAGGCCCGGCGCTTCGGTGACCCGTTGCGGGCCGGCCACCTCGTCCTGTCCGGGGCCCTGGGCCCGTTCGTGCCGTTCGCGCCGGGAGACCGCGTGGAGGCGTCGATCAGCGGGTTCGACCCGCTGAGAGTCCTGTTCGACGAGTGACTGGGAAGACCGAGTGCTGAGGAGTAGAGCGTGACGACCAGACTGACCGCCGCCATCGTCGGGCCGGGCAACATCGGCACCGACCTGTTGTACAAGCTGTTGCGCTCCGAGGTGATCGAGCCGCGCTGGATGATCGGCGTCGACCCGACCAGCGAAGGTCTCAAGCTGGCCGCCGACAGGGGGCTGGAGGCCAGTCACGAGGGGGTCGACTGGCTCCTCAAGCAGGACGAGCTGCCCGACCTGATCTTCGAGGCGACCTCTGCCTACGTGCACCGTGAGTACGCACCCCGCTACGAGGAGGCCGGCATCCGTTCGATCGATCTGACCCCGGCCGCCGTGGGGCCGGCCGTGATCCCGCCGGTCAACGGCGAGGAGCACGTCGCCAAGTGGAACGTCAACATGATCACCTGCGGTGGCCAGGCGACGATCCCGATGGTCGCCGCGGTCTCGCGGGCGGCCCTGCCGTTCGGTGGGGTGTCGTACGCCGAGATCGTCGCCTCCGTCTCCAGCAGGTCGGCCGGGCCCGGCACCCGGGCCAACATCGATGAGTTCACCCGCACCACCGCGGCCGGCGTCGAGACGATCGGCGGTGCCCAGCGGGGCAAGGCGATCATCATCCTCAACCCCGCCGAGCCGCCGATGATCATGCGCGACACGATCTTCTGCGCGATCCCGCCCGATGCCGACACCGACGCGGTGGTGCAGTCGATCGTGGCGATGGAGAAGGCGGTGCAGGAGTACGTGCCTGGCTACCGGCTCCTGCAGGAGCCGCAGATCGACGACCCGTCGCCGGCCACCCAGGGGCAGACCAAGGTCTCGATCTTCGTCGAGGTCGAGGGCGCGGGCGACTTCCTGCCGCCGTACGCCGGCAACCTCGACATCATGACCGCCGCGGCCGCCCAGGTCGGGGACAACATCGCCCGCCACCTGCTCGCCACCGGACGGAGCAACTGAGATGCACGAGCGCGACACCCTGGCCCGCACCTGGTCGCAGACCCACGGCGGCGACCTGGACCTGCGGCTGACCGACACCTGCCTGCGTGACGGGTCGCACCACAAGCGGCACCAGTTCACGGCGCAGGAGGTGCACGACATCGTCGAGGCGCTCGACTCCTCCGGGATCCCGGTGATCGAGGTGACCCACGGCGACGGGCTCGGCGGCTCGTCGTTCAGCTACGGCTTCTCGAGGACGCCGGAGCAGGAGCTGATCAAGGTCGCGGCCGAGACCGCGAAGCAGGCCAGGATCGCGTTCCTGATGCTGCCGGGCGTCGGCACCAAGGACGACATCCGGGCCGCGCAGGACAACGGCGGTCAGATCTGCCGGATCGCGACCCACTGCACCGAGGCCGACACCTCCCAGCAGCACTTCACCCTGGCCCGCGAGCTCGGCCTGGAGACGGTCGGCTTCCTGATGATGAGCCACACCCAGCCCCCCGAGGTGCTGGCGCAGCAGGCGCGGATCATGGTCGACGCCGGCTGCCAGTGCGTCTACGTCGTCGACTCGGCCGGCGCCCTGATCATGGAGCAGACCGCCGACCGGGTCTCCGCGCTGGTCGCCGAGATCGGCTCGGAGGCCACCGTGGGCTTCCACGGCCACGAGAACCTCGGCCTCGGCGTCGCCAACACGGTGATCGCCGCCCGGGCCGGAGCCACCCAGATCGACGGCTCGGTCCGTCGCTTCGGCGCCGGCGCCGGCAACACGCCGCTCGAGGCGTTCATCGGCGTCGCCGACTTGCTCGGCTGGAGGACCGGGGTCGACTTCCTCCAGATCGTGGATGCCTCCGAGGACGTGATCAAGCCGGCCATGCCCGAGGAGTGCCAGCTCGACCGGATGACGCTGATGATGGGCTACGCCGGCGTCTACAGCTCGTTCCTCAAGCACGCCGGCAACGCCGCCGACCGCTACGGCGTCTCCGGCGCCAAGATCCTGCTGGAGGCCGGCCGGCGCAAGCTGATCGGTGGCCAGGAGGACCAGCTGATCGACATCGCGCTGATGTTGAAGAGCCAGGCCGAGAAGGAAGCCGCCAACTCCTAGGGAGTGGCACTCACCTCGCCCGGCGGCGACGCCTCGGTCTCCGGTGGCGTGGTGGGGTCGGGCTCGTCGGACGGCTCGGTCGACGGCGTCTCGCTGGGCGGTGTCTCGCCAGGGGACTCGCTGGCCTGCTCGGTGGGCGACTCGCCGGGCTCCTCGCTGGGACTTTGCGAGGGCTCGTCGGTGGGACTCTCGGTGGGGCCGGGCGTCTCGGGAAGTTCCGGCTGCTCCTGGGCCGCCACCACGGTGACCCGGAACAGCGAGGAGGAGCTGCCCGCGGCCAGCGGCCGGTCGGCGAAGCGGAAGCGGTAGACGGTGGACTCGGTGGGGCGGACGACGATGGACGGATCGGTGGCGGCGGCCTCGACCACCTCCACCACCTCGAACTCGCGGCCGCCGACGGGCTTGGCCTCGAGCATGAGCGTGCCGCGCTGCAGCCGGTCGCCCATGCCGAGCCGCAACCGACCGGTCAGGGTGACCTCATCGCCGGACTCGACCCGCTTCCGCGAGCCGACGATGGTCGTGGTGGTGGTCAGCCCCTCGAGGTCGTAGCTCGTGACGTCGCCGCTGGTGCCGATCCGCCAGGCGTCCATGCTGAACCTGGCGCCGTCGCAGCCGAAGCCGATCGTGTAGAAGCCCGGGCCGTCGCCTCCCTGCTCGGCCGCGAACTCCGACATCGTGCCGGTCGGGGCCGTCTCGCCGGTGTCCAGGACCTCGTGGGTGACCATGTCGTACTTGGTCCAGGTGTAGGTCAGGTGGGTGGCCAGCACGCGCGCCCAGGTGCCGGCCGGGGCGGACACCGCGGCTCTGCCGATCCACACGTCGTCGGAGTCCGCGTCGACCGGCGCCTGGTAGCCGGCGTAGGCGACCCCCTCGGCGCCGAGCTTCGCGTGCACCGCGAGCTCGGCGGTCGTGGTCTCGAGCACGGAGTCGATGTAGTGCAGGGACCCGACCGCGTTGCCGCCCTGGAGGTCGTAGCCCACGCTGCGGGTGCCGAGCGGGGCCACGTCCGGCCCACGCCCGATGAACGGAGCCAGCGGCTCGTCGGTGCGGTCGTAGAGGGTCGAGCAGCCGACCATCGAGAGCTGCGCGAGCCGACCGTCGGGAAATCCCACCCCACGAACCGTGATCTGCGAGTCAGCCATCGCGGGGGCGCTCACCAGGACCGCGGTCGCGCAACCGGCGACCCCGGCGGTCAAGAGAGAGAAAGCGCGACGCACCGACCCACCCTCCGAGCAATCCTGGCTGAAGCGAAATCGTACGCCCCATGTGGCTGCCTGCGCCGCGGTTCGGGCAACCGGTCCTACGCTGCGGCGATGGAGCTGACTGACCTGCTCGGCCGCCGACCACCCCCGTCCTCCCGATGGAGCATCGCCGTGGTCGACGTGGCCGGCGGAGCGCCGCTGGTCGACCACGACCCGAAGCGGCTGCTGCGGACCGCCAGCGTCGGCAAGATCTTCGTGCTCGTCGAGCTGGCAGCGGCCGCGGCGCGCGGCGATCTGGACCTGCGCCAGCCGCTCCATCGGAGCGACACCGACCCCGTGCTCGACTCCGGTCTCTGGCACACGATGCTCTCCGACACGCTCCCCGCCGGCGACCTGGCCCGGCTCGTGGGGGCGGTCAGCGACAACTGGGCCACCAACGCCCTGATCCGGCTGGTCGGCCTCGACGCGGTCCGGGAGCGGGCGCGCCGCCTGGCGCCGGGCGGCAGCACGCTGCACGACTACGTCCGCGACGAGCGGCTGCCTGGCATGCCACCGACGCTCAGCGAGGGCTGCGCCGCCGACTGGGCGTCGATCTGCGCACGCCTCGAGCGCTCCGAGCTGGTCGGCGCAGAGGAGGACGCGATGGTGCGCGACTGGCTCGGCTCCGGCGTCGACTACTCGATGGCGCTGTCCGCCCTCTCCCTCGACCCGCTCGTGCACACCGACGTCACCGAGGAGACCCCGGTCTGGAACAAGACCGGCACCGCCGACGGTGTCCGCGCCGACGTGGGCGTGGTGCGGGGGAGCGCCCGCACCGTCGCGTACGCCGTCCTGTGCGCCTGGGACTCCGCGCAGGTACCCGTGGCGGACATCCTCGCCGCCATGCGGGGCGTCGGTGCGGTGGTCCGGGAGCGCGCCGCGAACGGGTCGTAGCCGGTCCGGGGGATGTTGTTTGGTCACCAACGACAGGTAAGACACGTCCTATCTGTCGTTGGTGACCAAACGAAACACCCACAACTCCGACGTCGCGGTCGGTTCTCGCGCAAAACAAGAACGTGTTCTAGTATTGCCCTGTCCCCCGAGACAGGAGAACCCCATGTCCCAGGCTGTTCTTGACGGCGTCCGAGATCTGCTCCCGGCCTTTCGTGAGCGCGCCGACGACGCCGAGCGGCTGCGCGTCGTGCCCGAGGCCTCCATCAAGGAGCTCGAAGAGACCGGGTTCTTCCGGTTGCTGCAGCCGAAGCGCTTCGACGGCTTCGAGGCCGACCCGATCGACTTCTACACCGCGGTCCGCGACATCGCCTCCGCATGCGGGTCCACCGGCTGGGTCTCCAGCGTGGTCGGCGTCCACCCGTGGCAGGTCGCGCTGTTCGCCGACGAGGCGCAGCAGGCGGTCTGGGGTGAGGACACCTCGACCCGGCTGAGCTCGTCGTACGCGCCCACCGGCAAGGCCACCGTTGCCGAGGGCGGCTTCCTCCTGTCCGGCAAGTGGAGCTTCAGCTCGGGCTGCGACCACTGCTCGTGGGTCCTGCTCGGCGGCCTCGTCCTCAACGACGAGGGCAACGTCATCGACTTCCGCACCTTCATGGTGCCCCGCGAGAAGTACCAGATCATCGACGTCTGGAACGTCGTCGGCCTGCGCGGCACCGGGTCCAACGACATCGTCGTCGACGAGATGTTCATCCCCGAGGCGTTCACGCTCAGCATGGGCGAGACCGGCCAGTGCAAGGGGCCGGGGCAGGAGCAGAACACCTCCGACCTCTACAAGCTGCCCTTCCACTCGATCTTCACCGGCACCATCACCACTCCCATCATCGGCATGGCGCGCGGCGCGTACGCCGAGCACGTCGACATGCAGCAGAAGCGGGTGCGCGCGGCGTACATCGGGGAGAAGGCGTCGCTCGACCCGTTCGCGGCGGTCCGGATCGCCAGGGCGAGCTCGGAGATCGACGCCGCCTGGGCGCTCCTGGTCAACAACATCCGCGAGGAGCAGGCGCACGTGACCGAGGGTGAGAAGATCCCGCTCGAGCTCCGGCTGCGGGTCCGTCGCGACCAGGTGCTCGGCACCCAGCGCGCGATCGACGCGATCGACGCCCTGTTCGAGGCCTCCGGTGGGCGCGCGCTCGCCGAGGGCACCTACCTGCAGCGCACGTGGCGCGACGCCCACGCCGGCCGCGTGCACGCTGCCAACGACCCCGAGCGGGCGCTGCAGATGTACGGCGCCCAGCAGTTCGGGCACAAGGTCGACCCCGGGATGTACTGAGTCGCGATGACACTGACCAAGGAGTCCACGCGGCGCTCGGCCAAGGCCGGCAACCTGACCCTCAACTACTACGAGGCCGGGTCGCCCACCGACGCCGGCGGGGGCCTGCCCCTGGTGATGCTGCACGGCGGCGGACCCGGTGCCTCGGCCTGGTCCAACTTCGGTGCCGCGCTGCCGGCGTTCGCCGCGAGCTTCCGGACGCTGCTCGTGGACCAGCCGGGCTTCGGCCACTCCGACAAGCCGCCGGTCGTCGGCAACTACTACCGCCACTCCGCGGACTACGTCGTCCAGCTGCTCGACGAGCTCGGGATCGACCGGGTGCACCTGCTCGGCAACAGCCTCGGCGGCGGTACGGCGATGCGGCTGGCGCTGAGCCACTCCGACCGGGTCGGGCGGCTGGTGCTGATGGGCCCGGGCGGACTGTCGCTCAACCTCTTCCACGCCGACCCCACCGAGGGTGTCCAGCGGCTGATGGACTTCAGCGCCAACCCCACCCGGGAGGCGCTGCGGGCCTTCATCTCGACCATGGTGGTCAACCAGGCGCTGGTGACCGACGAGCTGGTCGAGGAGCGTTTCGCCGACGCCACCGCGCCGGGAGCCCAGGAAGCGATAGCCTCGATGGGCATGTCGTTCTGGAACCCCGAGACCGCCGAGGACGGCATGCTCTGGCGCGAGGCGCACCAGCTGCGCCAGCACACGCTGCTCACCTGGGGCCGAGAAGACCGGGTGAACCCGCTCGATGGCGCGATGGTGGCGCTGAAGCTGATCCGCAAGGCCCAGCTGCATGTGTTCCCCAACTGCGGGCACTGGGCCCAGATCGAGGCGGCCGACGAGTTCGCCGAGGTGGCCACCGCGTTCCTGGGTAGACACAGCGAGGGCAAGTGACCACCACGGCCGCGCAACCATCAAGGGTGACGGGACGGAAACTGTGATCAGCATCAAGTCGATGGGCTACGTGCGTGTGGCGTCCACCGACCTCGACCAGTGGGCGACATTCGCCGGCAAGGTCCTCGGACTGGCTGCCGGCCGCGGCCCGAACCCCGACCACCAGTACTGGCGGATCGACCAGGTCTCGGCCCGCCTGGTGGTCTTCCCGTCCGACGTCGACCAGCTCGCCGCCACCGGGTGGGAGCTCTCCGACCACCAGGCCCTGCAGGAGGCCCGCGAGCACCTCGAAAAGGCCGGGGTGGAGTTCGAGGAGGGCACCAAGGAGGAGCTCGCCGAGCGCCGGGTGCAGGAGCTGGTCCGGTTCTCCGATCCGTGGGACAACGTCTTCGAGCTGTTCCACGGCATCACCTATGAGTCGCGACCGGTCGTCACGCCGTACGCCGCCACCTTCGTCACCGGCGACCAGGGCATGGGCCACATCGTGCTGCCGGTGCTCGACGACGTGGAGGCGCTTCGCTTCTACACCGACGTGCTCGGTTTCCGGCTGCGCGACTCGATGAGCATGCCAGGGGAGTTCGTCGGCAAGGAGCCCGGCTCCAAGGTCTGGCTGCGGTTCCTCGGCGTGAACCCGCGGCACCACTCCCTGGCGTTCCTGCCGATGCCCAACCCGGCCAAGTGCGTGCACATCATGCTCGAGGTCGATGAGCTCGACCACGTGGGCCGCGCGCTGGAGCGGGTGCGCAAGCACAAGGCGCCGCTGTCGGCGACGCTCGGCAGGCACATGAACGACGAGATGGTGTCGTTCTACGTTCGCTCGCCCGGCGGGTTCGACGTGGAGTTCGGCACCGACGGCCTGCAGGTCGACGACTCGCGCTGGGTCGCGAGAGAGTCGACCGCGGTCTCCTACTGGGGTCACGACTTCGGTGCCGGCGGCCAGTGATCCCTATGGCCACTAGCGTGGAGCCCATGACATCGGGAGCTGAGCCGGAGATTCCGGAAGGCATGAACGCTGACGCCCGGGAGACCTGGCCGAGCCCGGAGCTCATCCAGTCGTGGCTGGGCGACGCCGACTTCGACTTCGAGTGGCGTCCCGGCGAGGGCACCGCGGTCCACGGCGACGACCCCGAGGCCGTCGCCAAGGCGCGCCGCTTCCGTGACGTGCTCGGCCGCTTCGCCTCCGGCGTCACCGTGGTCACCACGATGAGCGGCGATGGACCGGTCGGCATGACCTGCCAGTCGTTCTCGAGCGTGTCCCTGGACCCGCCGATGGTGCTGTTCGTGCCCGCCAAGACCTCGCGGGCCTGGCCGCTGATGCAGCGCGCCGGGAAGTTCTGCGTCAACTTCCTGGCCGACGACCAGGCCGAGGTGTCCAACATCATGGCCAGTCGGGGCACCGACAAGTTCGCCGGCGTGTCCTGGCACCCGTCGGAGTCGACCGGGTCGCCCCTGCTCGAAGGGATCCTGGGCTACGTCGACTGCGCGATCCACACGGTGCTCGAGGCCGGCGACCACTACGTGGTGATCGGCCGGGTGCTCGACCTGGTCGCCTCCGACGCAGAGCGGCCGTTGCTCTTCTACCAGGGCAAGTACGCCACCACTGACCCTTCTCACTAGATTCGGGCGGGTGAGCGAGACCCATCCCTGGTGGCGGCCCTACGATCCGCCGACCCCCGAGGAGATCGCCGCGGCTCGGGTCGCGCCGGCAGAGGTGGCGCCGGTCGAGGTGGTCCCTCCCGACCCGGACTGGCCGGAGCGGTTCGAGAGCGTCCGCGCGAGCATCGTCGAGGCGCTCGGCGAGCGGGCGCTCGCCGTGCGCCACGTTGGCTCGACCTCGGTGCCGGGCCTGTGGGCCAAGCCCATCATCGACGTGGACCTCACGGTCGCCGACTCCGGCGACGAGACGGCGTACCTGACCGACCTGGAGGCTGCCGGCTTCGTGCTCCGGGTCCGCGAGCCTGACTGGGAGGAGCACCGGATGGTGCGCGGCGCCGAGCCGGCCAGCAACGTGCACATCTTCGGGCCCGGTGCGGTCGAGTCGGCTCGCCAGGTGGCCTTACGCGACTGGCTGATCGCGCACTCGGACGACCAGGAGAGGTACGCCGCACTCAAGCGCGACCTCGCCGCCCGCGGTTTCACCGACGTGATGCTCTACAACAACGCCAAGGCGGGGCTGATCTACGACATCTACGAGCGGATCTTCGCCGCCGATCCCGACCACCCGCACACGCCCCGCCCGCGGTGAGCGCGGTGCGCAGCCTGGAGCCGGCCGAGGACCTCGCGATCACCCTGGTCCGCCGCTTCCTGGTGCTCTGCGAGAGCCCGCGCACCCGACGCACCATGCTGCGGATGGTGCGCGGCTCCACCGGCAACGCCCGGGCCGGGCGCCGGTTCTACCGGGTGGTCAACCGGGTCGTGGTGAACCCGGCGCTGCGCCGCCGCGGGCTGCAGGTCTCGGCGATGAAGACCGAGCTGCTCGCCGCCCAGCTGATCGGGATCGCGGTGCTGCGCTACGTCGTGAAGGTGGAGCCGATCGCCTCGGCCCCGATCGACGACGTGGTCGACCTGGCCTCGCCGTCGATCAGGGCGACGCTGCGGGCGTGAGCCAGAAGTGGAATGGGGGGTTGTGCGTGACTCGTCGAGGTGCTCACCGAGACGAAGCGTCTGGTCAGGGAGTACCTCCCCAGCAGACCGAAGGCCTACCCGGCTGAGCGGTCGGCCACGCGCCCAGGCGCCTCCAATTCGGGATGAGCGGCGTCCCGCAGGCGGCGAGAGACCTTCCTATGGATCCGGCCGCACGGAGGGCGCGCAGGCCCATAATGGGGGATGGGCGAGCAACTGGAGCGGCGTCGTGTTGCCGCCTACGTCTTGCCGAATGCGCCCTTCCCCGCGTTGCGCGAGCGCTGGAAGCGTGCCGAAGATCTCGGCTTCGACGCGATCTATCTGGCTGACCATACCGGTGACTTCCGAAACCTGGACGGGCACTGGTTCGAGGCCTGGACGACGCTCGCCGCGATGGCAACCGTCACCTCGCGCGCTCGCATCGGCCTGCTCGTGGCCAATCCGGTGCTGCGGCCGCCTGCGGTCGTGGCCAAGGCAGCCGTCACTGTTGACCACCTGTCCGGCGGCCGCCTCGATCTAGGCGTCGGGACCGGCATCGCCGGCTTCGACCACGACGCCGTGGGCGTAGCTTACTGGGATCTGCACGAGCGGCTGGCCAGGTTCACCGAGTACGTCGAGGCGCTGGACGGCCTCCTCCGGAGCCGGGACCGCTCCTTCCAGCGCGTCGGGGGCCACGTGCAGACCTTCCACGCTCCGTGCGCGCCGGCGCCGGTCCAGAAGCCTCGGCCCCCGATCGTGCTAGGGGGCCAGTCGCGATCCGTGCGCCAGCTGGCAGCACGGCTGGCCGACGGGTGGAACACGCACGGTGGGTTCGGGTTGTCCTACGACAAGATCTTGGAGGACACGGGCAACCACAACCGCGTGCTGGACGACGACTGTCGCTCGGCCGGGCGAAGCCCCGCCGACGTGCGTCGGAGCGTGCTTCTCTTCGAGGCCCTGGATCCATGGCTGACCGGCGTCGATCCGTCGAACGTTGCCACGGACTTCCGCAGCGCCGGCGTCCAGGACTTCGTGCTCTTCTGGCCGTCCGTCGATCGTGAGGACGAGCTCGCCGACGTCCTGTCACGACTGCGCTCGGGGTAGAGGGACCACTGCAACTCCTCGGTTCGGCCGCTGTCCGCGGAGTGGGGCGCGGCCCGAGTCCCTCTCTGCGGCATCTCCGGAAGGAGCGGCCGTTCAGAAGCGGGCACGTTGGCCTTGCGGACGTGTGGACGTGTGGATGTGGCCGACAGGCGCCGATATGACGCAGGTCGGAGAGCGCGGGTGGCGGCTGTGGTCGGGCGCCCCGCAGGCGGCTGGACGACGGGTAGTGCTGACCGCGTGACCGCGACGAGGGTGTCGTCGCCCAGATGGGAAGTTCGGATGTAGTGCTCAGAGTCAGCGACCTGCCTGCTTGCGCCAGACCGATACGTGGCTCTCGCTGTCATTGGTGAATGGGTTGCCGAGCCAGTCGGCCACGCGTCGGTCGAGGACCAGGTCTGCGAGTTGCGCCATGAGGTCGCACTCGGAGGGCCAGATGTAGCGGAAGTTGCTCGCCCCGTACTCCACGGAGCCGTCGGGCTGGCGTCGATAGTGGTGAGACGTGCCTTGTTGAGTGGTCATGTCGTAGGTGTCGAAGCCGACGTGGCGATCTCCGACGTGGAACGGCACTGCCGCTTGGCCGGGTGGGAAGCGCCGGATACCGGGGATCCACAGTTCGACAACGAAGTACCCGCCAGGGGCAAGGTGGAGTGCGGCGTTGCGGAAGCAGGCGACCTGCTCGGCCTGTGTCCTCAGGTTGCCGATGCTGTTCCAAACGACGTAGACGAGCGAGCACTGGCCTGACGCTCTGCTCGTGGCCATGTCACCCACCACCACGGGGATGTCTGGTCGCTTCTTGTGGAGTTCGTCGACCATCGGCTGGGAGAGCTCGATGCCGGTCACGGGGACACCGCGATCGGCGAGTGGGATCGCAACCCGCCCCGTACCGATGGCGAACTCCAGGGCCGGTCCCTCGCCAGCCAGCCTTGCGAGGAGGTCGACCGCCGGGTCGAGTACGTCCGGCTCGAACATGAACGCTGAGGTGTCGTCGTAGCGCGCCGCCGTCTCTACGTCCCAATAGTCACTGCTGGTCATGGGAGGCAGCGTGCCCCAACATCGCGTCGGGTGCGACCGAGTTTGACTGCCCGTCGGGCCCGATCGCTGCGAGTCCCGCTCGCGTTCACCGGCACGCTCGATCCTCGGCACTCCGGTCGCACGCGGTGCGCCGACAGGCGGCGGGAATGACGGACCTCCGCAAACCGCCCGGATCGCGGCATGGTTCGGACACTACGCCCCGACAGCGGCAGCAGGGGGCTTCCGGCTTCGGGCTCGAGCATTGCTACGAGGCGTATGCGTTGTTGGTCCCAGTCGCGTGGGAGGGAGTGAGCTGTTCACCCGATGTCCCCGACGTGTCGGGCGCCTACCGTCAAGGCGTGGATGCGACGCTGCAGGTGCTCGCGGGAATGGTCTGCATGGCCGTCTTCGCCGGCAGCATGCTGTTGATGCTTCACACTGCGCCGCGCACGCGCGAACCGTCGTCGTACAGTCTCGGCAACATCGCCTGGCCAACGTCGGCAACGCGGTGCCCTCCGTCTGCGTCTCTCACCTGCCACCGGGGGCCGATCTGGTTCCTGCCTACGTTCTACGTGGTCAACTCGGCGCTGATGCTCTCTTGGTACCTGCGCTGTCGCCCCGTCCGCCGCGAACGCTCGTTGGCGGCGACAAGAGTGGTGCCGATGACCGCAGTCGCTCGGGGAGTGCCGCGGTGACCGCCCGCGCGAAGCTCGAGTCACTGGCGGACCAGATCCCGCTGCCGGCGGAGACACTCGTCGGCGTCGTGGCAGCCATGCTGGTGCAGGGAGTGCGGCCGCTGCGGCTCTCGGACTGGGCACGACCGCCCGGCTTGGTGCTCGCCGGCGGCGGGCTCGCGGTCCTGGTGGCCGCATGGCGGGAGCGGGGGCCGGGGTCGCTGGAGGAGCCGGACGCGCTGGTCACCACGGGGCTGCACGGGGTTTCCCGCAACCCGATCTACGTCGGCTGCACGGCGGTCCATCTCGGCCTCGCTGGGGCGACCCGCAATGGCTGGATGCTTGCCACCTGCCCGGTGAGCGCGGCGCTGGTGCATCGGTGGGTGCTGCGCGAGGAAGGATGGCTGCACGAGCGGTTCGGGGACGAGTATGACGCCTACCGGGTCCGGGTCCCTCGCTACTTGTGACGCCCTTCCGGCGTGGCCGCAGCCCACGGTGTCCGCGGGTCGGTGCGCCGCGGTCGTGGCAACTGAGGTGCGACTGGGAAACTGGGGCTCGGTCAGGACTCCAGCCTTGTAGCTGTCAGGTGTCGAGCGCCTCACGGGCACTGCTCACGTCGTCGGTGCCGAAGACCAGTCGAACGCCGCCGAAGGTCGTGTAGGCCAGGTCGATGTTCACGTTGGCGTCGGCGAGCCGGCGGGCCACCTCGCCGAGGGCGCCGGGCTCGTTCGCGACACCGACCACAAACACCTCACGCTCGTCGGCCACCGGCATACCGGCGTCGACCAACGAGTCTCGCAGGGTCTCGAGCCGGTCGTCGGCGACGAGTACGTGCACGACGCCTTTGCCGTCGCCGGTGAACGCGGCGAAGCCGTCGATGTTCACCCCGGCGGCACCGGCCACCTCACCGAGCCGCGCGAACTCGCCCGGTCGGTCGTCGAGGATCACCGTCACGTCGTACGCCATAACCCTGATGGTGCACCCGCGCCGCGCGGGAGTCGAGGACCGCCGAGTGACGTCGGCGCCCTTCCAGCGGCACCATCGAGTCCGCCGCCCTGGCAACCCGGCTTGGTGCCTGCGGCGCGAGGCTCTGCCAGCACCGTGACTCGTCGGGTCCGTCGAGCATCGGCGAGGCGATGCGCAGCGTGATCCGGTGCGGTGAGTCACCGAACCCGAGCCGGGCAGAGGTGCGACGCGGTGGCCGTCGAGGAGCTTGGCCGCGGGTCTGGCTCCTTCGGATCCCGACATCGAACTGGCGAGCGCTCGCTAGTCACCCGCGCTCGCTTGGTTCGGTCGGGGGCTCGGTCGACGGCTCGGTCGAGGGCTCGGTTGACGGCGGCAGGGTGACGTGGACGACAACACTGTCCTGAGAGCCCGACTGGTCCTGGGTGCCCGAGTACGACGCTGCGACGGTGTACGCGCCGGGCTCCGTCACCTCGAACTGCGCGGTCGCAGATCCTCCGGCAAGCGCTACCTGAGCCACCTTGACGCCGCTGGGCCCGGTCAGTGTGAAGGTCACCGCACCCGACGGTGCCGTGCCGCCTGCGCCCACCACGGCGGTCGCACGGATGTGCAGGCCCCCGGCGTCGTACGTCGCCGTGACGTCGGTGCTGGTCGGTTCCGGCTCCGGCTCCGGCGCGGGCGCCGGCTCCGAGGCAGGGAGACCGGGGCCGTCGCCTTGGTCGGGCTGGTCGGGAGGCAGGTTCTCCCCGGTCGGGTCGGTGTGCGGGTCGCTGCCGGAGCCCTCGGGTGGGTCGGACTGTGGAGTCATCTTGGTCGGCCTCGCCGTGGGCGCCGTGGGCGCCGTCGGCGCCGTCGGCAGTGTGGGCATCGTGGTGGGCGGCTCGACGTCCACCGCCTCCACGCCGGACCGGAGTTGTCGGCGATAGGCGACATCGACCCGCAGGACCGCACGCACGAACCCCGGAGTGTCGTCGATCCGCCGGAGCGCGGCCCGCTTGCCGGCGCGGGTCGACAGTTCCTTGCCACGGGCGCAGAGCAGGACGGCCAGCGCGAGCGAGGCGTCGTCGAGGTCCTGCGGGTTCCGCTCCCCGTCAACGTCGCCGTCGACACCCACGACCAACCAGTCAGCCGGGGCCAGGAGCATCGGGCCCACGGGACGGTCGAACCGCCGATCCTGATCGAGCAGCCCGGCGTCGGTGTCGCCGACGCGTTGTCTTCCTCGGGCGACCAGGGGCTTCCCGACGATTGCGGGGCGGACGTTGCCCTCGTTGTCGACGCGGCGGTCACCGCGCTGCCCGTGGTCGGTGAGGACCCGGCCCACCGCTGCCAGGAGTGTCCAGCGCGGACGGCAACGGGGCGATGCTTCGCGCAGGACGACCTCGGACCGCTGGTATGCCACGAGCGCGGCGCCCGGGATCTCATCGATCCAGTCGGCGTCTGCGCGGGCAGCGGCCCGGAAGCCGACGCGGGCCATGCGCGAGGACGTCACGACGACCGGATCTTCCCAGGCCGCCAGGCTCGACCTGGCGGAGGACGCCGAGGAGATGGAACCCAGCGGGGTGAGGGTCGAGATGTCGGCGTTGGTGACCACGAACGCCGAGCTACCAGCACTCGCGGTCGTGAGTGCCACCGTAGCGAGCGTCATCGAACGCACTGAACGCCGAAGTCGGCGGGCGGTCCCTGGTGTCGCGCGGTGTCGAGGTTCGTAGCACATGTAAGCCCCAGCGGTCGGTGGACATCCATGTTGCGATCCGCGGGCTCGGGAGTGGGGCGGAATGCCGGAAGATCATCGGGACGGTCGCGAACTGTGCCCGATCGGATGAGGCCACTGACCCCATGGGTGGGTGGTCGGAGACGCACTAACGGACCATGTCAGCGATCGATCGCGTTCAGCGCGGAGTATCGCCGACGCCGCGTCGTTCCGCTCGCTGTCCGCGCCGTCCCACTCGACCCCCTCCGCGGCGTTCCGCAGCAGGCCGAGGTGGTCGGTCGCGTCGCGGGCGGAGGTCCTCGGGGGTCGGCAGGCCGTCGCGGTAGGTCCACGCCCTGGAGCTGCGTCGGTGCCCCACGGTCGTCCGCGCCGTTGGGGTGGCGGAGGGGTTCAGTCCGGTGTAGGCCGCTTGCCAACCCGCCGAGCCCGCAGGAGGCCGCTCCGAAGCACTGAGGAATGCGACGTCGTGTCCAGGCTGTGTCGCCGTCCGAAACCTGCGTCCCCAGAACTGATGAGGGAAGTCCCGAATCCGGCTTCCGCAGCGCCCCCGGCTACCTAGCCTGACGCGGTCCGCGCGGCTCTGCCGCTGTCCGGGAGGTTCGGCATGGCCCTGATGACGTCCGATGGGAAGGCCCGCCCCGACGTGCGGCACCGCCTGAACATGGTGCGCGGCTACCTAGCGGCGTCATTCTTGTGTGCCGTTGCCCTGATGCTGCTGTCAGTCGGGCTCGTCGCCTGGGCGGTGGACGCCGGGGCACACGTCGTGCCGGCCGGATTCGCGGCACTGTTCGTGGTCGCGACCCTGGCCTGGGTGGTCGTCTCGGTGTGGCGAGCGGTCGGTGGGCATGGTCCGCCGACGACGGCACTGACGGCCGCGGAAGGCGACATCGAGCGGCTGGTGGCGGAGACCGGTGCCCGCCTCGGTGTGGATGCACCCCCGGCAGTCGTGTCGACACCGGTCGCCGAAGTCTGGCTCGACCTCTCCTCGGGAGAACCGGCGCTGGTCGTGGGCGCGCCACTGGTCTGGGAGTTGCCTGTGGACACGTTGCGCCGGGTGCTGGCCCAGGCGATCGCGTTGCTGCCGGAACTGCAGCCGTCGGCGGTACGGACGTTTCAGGTCCTCGCGCGGCTTCAAGACGCCGACTTCCAGGCGAACCGGTCGCCCCTGATCGGCGCTGTGGTGCGGCGCTTCGTCGCCGGCTACGGGTCGCGCGCCGGCGCATTGGAGGACGCGTGCTCGACCGCAGCAACCCGCCGGCTCCAAGTGGCAGACCTGCTTCTCACCGACGAGCACCACGAGCAGGTCGCGCTGGCGCAAGAGGCCTGGGGAGTGTTGCTCGCTCGGTGGGCCGACCTCGCGTTCCGCCACGGTGTCGCCGTGACGGAGCTCGGGCGGGGCATGGTGGACATGTTGGTGGACCTTCGACTCCGGGGCGTGGTCACGGTCACGGATGCCGGGGAGCCGCTCATGTCCCCCTCGGGGACCGGACGGTCGCTGGACGAGCGCACGTCGATGCTCCTGGCGGCCGCGGTGGATCGGGCCGACAACGAGGCGATCTCCTGGGAGGACTACCCGGAGCGGGTCCTGGCGCAGGAGGACCGCCGGCAAGCCGCCGAACTCTTCGCGGCCGTCGACCGGATGACAGGACGCATTGCGCCTGCCTCGATCGGCACCGTGATCGACGTCGTCGAGAACGGCTGGGGCGACACCCTTGAGTCCGTCCTGCAGGACGGCCGCGGGAGCAGCGACGGCGATGGCGACGGGGAGGATTCTCGAGCCGTACGGGAGCACGTCACCGCCGCACTCACCACGCTGCTGGTCGACACCAACACAGCGCGCCGCCGTCTGGACTGGATCCACGGCCAAGTTCTCACCGAGGGTGATGGCGAGGCCGTGGCCCTCGAGGTCGCCGTCCACCAGCTCGTCGCGAACCGCGACAGCGGGGCGACCCGGAATCTCCTGGCCCTGCTTGGTGCCGACCCGGGCGAGCCCGTGCTGTTCGCCGGAACCGAGGATCAGCCCGACCGCGTTCGCAGCGTCATCTACGGTTACCGGGGTCTCCGTCAGTACCACGTCGCATTCAGTGGGTACGAGCTGCTGATCCTGCGTGCAACCTTCCCGATGTCGACCTGGCGGAACGTCGTCGGCGCGCAGAAACCCATCGTGGCAGCGCAACAGCTGCTCCTCGGCTTCAAGGTGTCCGATCTCGTCGACAGGTACCCGGTCATCGCCCGTGTGCCCTTCACAGACGTCGTGGCCGTGGACATCAAGGCGCGTTGGCTCTACCCGTCGTGCCGCGCCCGGGTCTCCACTCCGTCTCGCAGGACCACATTCCGTGGCGCCGGCTACGGGGGAGACCTCGCACGCCTGTTCACCGCGGCCGTCGGCGACCGGGTCCGAAGCCGCCGCACCGACCGGAGCCCTCTGACGCGATGGTGGCCGACCGTCAGCGCCGCCGCCCTGGCCGTGTGCCTGTCCGGTGGTCTGGTGATGCTCGCAGTCAGCGCCTTCTACGGTTACACCGCCGCCACCCAGCCGTATCCCGCCTACGTCACCTCGTGCGCTCCGCGAGCAGACGCCGCCACACCCTGGGAGTGTGCGGTCCTGACCGATGCACCCGTCGAGGACCGCGTCCTCCGGGTTCGGGCGAGCACGCCATATCCGATCGGAACAGCCCTGGATGTCCGGGCCGTCGACCTCCCGGTCCTGCCGGCCCTGACGACCGAGGCATGGTTCGCCAAGAACATGTTCACCTTCTGGGGTGCATGCGGCGCCATGACGACCTTCGTGTCGGCGTTCTTCCTCCGCAGGCAGGTGCGGCGCAGCCGGCGCCCAGCCAGTGATGAGGCCAGTGATTAGACCAGCGGGCGTGCTCGGAAGACTCCGGCCGGCAGCGCGGAGATGCCGCCAATGCCGCGCACAACACGCAGACCCAGCCGACGGCGTGATCGGTGCCGGCCCCGGGAACAGTCTGATCAGCAGACGACCCAGCGCAACGGGTCCCGGGCCCGGGTCAACCGCCGCGTGGTCTCGGTGGTGTCCAGCTGGTCATGAGCGACGCCAAACATGAAGGCCGCGATCGCATCGGTGTGCCTCGGCGCCTCGTGGCAGTGATGCCGGGTCCACTTCATGCGCGACGTGCTCGTCGTGGACCCGAAGGGCAACCAGGAGGCGGTCGCGGCCGCGATCCGTACCATCTTCGCCCAGCCCGACGCCGACCACGTGCACGAGCAGTTCGAGGTCATCGCCACGATGGTCGGCAAACAGCTGCCCGAGGTCGAGCAGGTGCTCCGCGAGGCCCACGACGACCTGCTCGCGTTCACCGGGTTCCCCGCGTCGCACTGGAAGAGGATCTGGTCGACGAAGCTGCTCGAACGGCTGAACAAGAAGGTCAAACGCCGCACCGACGCGGTGGGCGTCTTACCCAACCCCGCCGCCGTGCTCAGACTCGCCGGCGCCGTTCTGGTCGAGGCGCACGACGAGTGGCGGATCACCGCCGAACGCCGCTACCCATCCGAACGCGCCATGGCCTCACGTGCCACGAAGAAGACCGAGGAGGTGGCCGAGCCCGAACTCATGACGGCGTGATCAGACCTACTGACCCGCACGGTGTAGAGGAGACTCCACCACTCAGCGGGACGTCACCGAGCATCGCTTGTATCAGCCGCCCTGGCGAAATCACTGCTACCAGCGAGCGCGGCTTACGGTGACAAGCACCCAACGACCGACGATGCACCGCCCGGATGCCCCGCCCGCGACGGACCCCTCGGGCCGACACGACCTCCACAACATAGATCTGTTCGCGCCAGTGGATCGGGACGGCGCACTTGCTAGACAAGCGTCGGCGCTGGGTAAAGGATGCCGGTACCACAACAATGTGCCCCGAAGGCGCGGTGCAACCATCCGGTCGCCGTCGCGGACCTGACCGAAAGGACCCCGACGATGACCCGTCGGTCAACACCACTACGGGGGAGCAGCTGGTCCCGTCCGGTGGCGGCCACCGCCGCCGCCGCCATGGGCCTGCTGGCCGCCCTCGTGCCGCTCGCCCTGCCGTCCGCGCAGGCGGCCCCGGCCAACGCCTGCGACAAGCAGAGCAACAACACCTACCAGAAGCTGCTCGAATGCATCGACGCCGAAAGCGTGATGGAACACGAGCGCGTCTTCCAGGCGATCGGCGACGCCAACGATGACCAGTACTACCCCGGGTCCCGCGCGGCGGGCACGGAAGGCTACGACGCCAGCGCCGACTACGTGGTGACCCAGCTCGAGCGGGCCGGGTGGGAGGTCACGCTCGACCCCGTCGACGTGACCTACTTCGTCCCGCCGGTCCTGCGCCAGCTCACCCCCGTGACGGCCGACTACGAGACCGGGGTCTTCACCGGTAGCGGGTTCGGCACGGTCGAGGGCAACGTGATCCCGGTCGACCTCAACCTCGAGGGCACACGGGCCAGCGACAGCGGCTGTACGGCGGACGACTTCGACGGTCTCGACTTCAGCGGCGACAACGACATCGCGCTCATCCAGCGCGGCACCTGCGGCTTCGCCAACAAGTCACGCAACGCCGAGGACGCAGGCGCCGAGGCCGTGATCATCTTCAACCAGGGCAACACCCCGGACCGGATGGCCCTCATCGTCGGCACCGCCGCCAACCTGGACAACAACGGCGGACCCAGCAACCTGACCATCCCGGTCGTGGGAGCCAGCTTCGACGACGGCGTAGCCCTGGCCCAAACCGGCTCCACCGCCTTCGTCGAGGTGCTCGCGCCGGAGACCCGTGAGGACTTCAACGTCATCGCCGAGAACCCCGGGGAGAACGAGGACAACGTCGTCATGGCGGGCGCCCACCTCGACTCCGTCACGGCCGGGCCCGGCATCAACGACAACGGGACCGGTTCGTCCGCGCTCATCGAGCTGGCGCAGAAGATGCGCGAGATCGACAACGTCAACACCCTCCGGTTCGCGTGGTGGGCAGGCGAGGAGCAGGGGCTCGTCGGCTCCGAGGACTACGTGAACGGGCTCCCGGACTCCGAGCTCGACAAGATCGCGGCGTACGTCAACTTCGACATGATCGGATCTCCGAACTTCATCTACGGCGTCTACGACGCCGACGAGTCCGGCTTCCCGGCGCCCGACGGCGTCCCGATCCCCGACGGCTCGGAGCCGCTCGAGGACCTCTTCGAGATCTTCTTCACCTGGCAGCAGATCCCCTACGAGGACAGCGAGTTCTCCGGTCGCAGCGACTACCAGGCCTTCATCCTGAACGGCATCCCGGCGAGCGGCCTGTTCACCGGCGCCGAGGTCCCCAAGACCGGGGAGCAGGAGGCAATCTGGGAGGGCGTCGCAGGCGAGTCCTACGACCCCTGCTACCACGAGAACTGCGACAGCCTCAACCCGACGCACCCCGACCGTGACCCGGCCGTCTACGCCGAGCTCCTCGCGGAGAACGACCTCGTCGGAAACGTCTCGCTCGAGGCGCTGGGCGTGAACAGCGACGCGATCGCGTTCGCGCTGCTGACGCTGGCCTACTCGACCGAGGACGTCAACGGCGTCCCGGGTGAGCAGGTGCCCGGCAGCAGGCCGCTCCGCCTGCCCACCGAGCCGGCCGGCCCGGAGGGCACCATCGGCTCCGACGGTGGCGACCACCACGACCACGTGGGGCCCGAGGCCTGAGGAGGGCCGACCGCACGGCGTGG
>JALZCZ010000328.1 GCA_030862825.1 Actinomycetota bacterium
CTGCTGGAGGGCGGAGACCAGGCCGAGCTGGTCGAGCGCTGGAGGTCGCAGGCCATCGACCAGGCGGCGTACCTCCGCGATGTCGTCGCGAGTCCGCTCGGCCAACCGGGCCACCATGGCCGCGGCACGCACAGGGTCCCGGTCGATGAGCTCGCGAGCGGTCTCCAGGCCGAGCGCGAGTGTGGCCAGGGACGGCCCCAACCCGTCGTGCAGATCTCGCCGGATGCGGCGGCGCTCCTCCTCCCGCGCGGCGACCAGCCGTTGCCGGGCCTGCTGCAGGTCCCGGTTGACCATCACCGCCTGCACGAGGGCGCCGACCTGGGCGCCCACGTCCTCGAGCAGCTGCCGGTCCCCCGGCCCGAAGGGGTCCCGGGTTGGGCCGACCTCGAGACGGAGCCGCCCGAGGACCGCGCCGCCGGCCACCAGGTCGACGGTCGTGCCGTGCCCCCGGGGGGCTCCGAAAACGACCTGGACCTCCTCCTGGCCATCCTGGCCGAACACCACGATGGCTGCATGCGTCAGCCGCAGCCGACGCGCCAGCAGCACCAGGGTCTCCTCCAGGACCTCCCCGGCGGACGTGGCCGGGTCGAGCCGGCGCAGCTCCGAGACCACACGGCGGGGAAAGTCGCGGTCGCCGTAGATCCACCGCCGCACCGTCCGGTTCAGCACGACCGCCAGCGGCAGCACCAGGAAGGCCACCACGCCGCCGGTGACCATTGCCTCCAGCGGCGCGTCGGAGGCGAGTCCGACCGTCAGCGCCCCGCCGAGGAAGGCGGCTCCCACCAGAGCGGCAACGGCGGCGCGGAACAGGGTCCTGCGCACGCTGACCTCGAGCTCCTCCACGCGCTCGCGGACGAGCGACGCGGCGAGGCACCCGAGGACGGCAGGGATCACGAACAGGCTCACCAGCTGTGCCGGTACCAGCGGACGGTCGAGGGCAAGGCTTGGGACGTCGACCAGGAGCACGCGGAGACCGACGGCTCCAGCGGTGGCCAGCAGGACCAGGCGTGCGGCCAGGCGGCCTTCCCGGTCCGGCGCCCGCAGGGAGGACGCAACCAGGACCACGAACGCCACCGCGACAGTGGCCGCCAGCGCCGGCCCCAGCACCGCCAGGGTCACCTGCAGACGCGCGGCCTCGGGAGACGACCGGGGCAGCCTGATCAGGAGCCAGGTGCCGTAGCCCAGGAACGGCACGGTCGCGAGCGCCAGACCACGCCAGGGGGCTCGACCTGAGCGCGCGGACCCGACCTCCGCCACGGCCACCAGCACACCGGCGAGGCCGGCGCAGCCCAGCAGCCCACCGGCGACGTGCGGCCAGGTGCCACGGCCACCGGCGAGGTCGACGACGCCGATGCCGAACGGGTGGGTGGTCAGGGCTGCCGGCAGCAGCGCCGCTCCGACCAGGAACGCCGCGGCGGCCCGGTCGCGAGGCCGCCGCCAGAACACCACGGACGCCACTGTCAGGACCACGACGGCGAGCACGATCGGGACTCCGTTCCGCACTGCCGCGTCGGCGAGCGGGTAGCGGCCGAGCCGGACCTCGAGGACCATGATCCGGTCCAGCCCGGCGGCAGGTCGGAGTACCTCGACCGGGACCGTGTCTCCCCGGCCCCGCGACCCGGCCTGACGGTCCTCGATCCACTGTTCGAGGGGCACCTCATCGAAGGTCCGCACGACGTCCCCGGCCCGCAGCGGGGTGTCGCCGTAGGTGCGGACGACCGTCACGGCTTGGTCCCAATCCGTCGCGCCCGGCACCATCGAGGGCGAGGTGATCACCGTGCCGTCCGACGGCCCAGCCAAGGCGGTTGCCACGATCCAGGCGGCCGGGGCCACCCAGGCCGCAATGATCAGGCCGACCCTGAGTACGGGGGACATCGTCCCGTCATGGTGACGGCAACGGGCGCCCAAGGCCAGCGGTTCTCGGTCGACCCGATCTCACCGCGTCAGCGGCAGTCCAGGTGCCGGCCCAGTCGATTGCGGCGTGGGCGATGGCGCCGGCAGCTGGGGTGTCGCCCAGGCCGAGCGGCGCAGCGTGGTCGGTGAGCCGCGCGGACGGGAAGCGCGAGTGCGACGCCGGGATGCGGGGTCTCCGGCGATCCGCTCCAGGTCCGACAACGGGAACTCCGGGTCGACGTCCACCGGGACGAGACTGCCGCAGCGGTAGTGGGTCAGGTGCACACCGTCCCGGATCCGGCCGCGCATCTCGGCCAGGATCCCGCGCGGCTCCTCCCGAGATCAGGGGCAGCTCGCGATCCCGGCCAGCAGGGCCACCTTGCGTCCGAGCGCGAAGCCGGACGGGTCGGACAGGCGGACGAGGTACTCGTCCTGCACGAGCAGGTTCAGCAGCCGGTATGCCGTGGCCTGCGGCGGACCCAGACTCGCCGAGACCTGCTGCGCCGTCACGCCGGGTCCGGGTCCGTCTGGCTCCGGGGGCGGGTTCGTGATGTGTGGCCCGAGCGCACTTCCGCGAAGCGTTCGACGGAGGCCAGATGAGCCACCCCCTCAGGGAGTGGCCCGGCAGCAGGATCAGGTCGGAACACCCGTTCGGTCAGAACTCCTAGTCCTTCCGTGTCATCTCGGACCCAATACGGAGTAGCGTCCGGTAGGCGACGCCTAGGTTCCCTGTATGAGGACATGGTTGATCGTTGTACCGATGGTGGGCGCCGCGGCGATCGTCAGGGTACCCACGATCGATGTCATCTTGCTGACCGGCCCGAATGCCGAGGACGACAGCGCGCGCCCTGCCCGCACGCTCTCCCAGCCCGGGATCTCCGAGCCGGAAGCTCACCATCTCCCCATGCCCGCGAAGACCGCTGCCGGCACCGTGCTCGCGCTTTTCGGCCCGAGAGGAAGTGCGCCATGCCTCGCGCGTGCGGCCTGACCCGGGTCACCATCGTCGAGGACCACGCGCTCTTCGCCGAGGTCCTGGACCTGGCACTCACGCTGGAGGGTCACCGTGTCCATCGCGTGTCGACGGACGAGCATGCGCTGGCGGCCGCCCACCTGTGCGAGGCGATCGTTCGGTCGCGCCCGGGTGTGGTCCTGCTCGACCTGAATCTCGGCGTCTCGGCCAACGGTGCCTGCGTCGTCAAACCGCTCACCCAGGCAGGGATCGCCGTGGTCGTCGTGACCGGCAGCGTCGACCGGGCCCGCTGGGGGGAGGTTCTGTCGTACGGCGCTCGCACCGTCCTGCCCAAGTCGGCGCCGCTCAACACGATCCTCTCGACCATCCGGCTGATCGGAGCGGGCCAGAGGGTCCTCCCTCGCGAGGAGCGAGACCACCTGCTGGCCGGCTTCCACGAGGAGAGGGGCCGGATGCGGGACAGTCGAGCTCGTCTCGAGTCCCTGACGGTTCGCGAGCGTGAGATTCTGGAGCACCTCATCAACGGGGAGCACGTGCGGGAGATCGCACGAGCATCCTTCGTCGCCGAGGCCACGGTGCGGACCCACGTCAAGTCGATCCTCGCCAAACTGGGTGTTTCGTCCCAGCTGGCCGCGGTCAGCCTGGCTCTCGCGGCCCACGGCCGGCTGCCTGTCGGGCCCCAGCAAGGGCTGACCCTCCGCGCCAGCCAGCCCCAGACCCGTGTGCAGACAATTTCATCTAACGGTGACGAAACCACCTGAACGGGCGCACCATGGGTGGGATGACCAGCGCAGTCGCCTCGGCGAGCTGCAGATGATCTGAGGTTTGCATGTCTCGGGTGGCAAGTTCTGAGTGGCGATCGTTCCGGACGACGGCGATCGGCTGCGCCGTGGTCGGTGTGGCTCTGGCAGCTTTCGGTCTGGTCGACGTCGGCGACCAGACGGCGAAGCGTGCGGTGACCGATGGCGGCTTCGTGGTGTTCTCGATCTTCGCCGCCTTGGCATGTGTCCGTGCCGCCCGGCTGCGGGCTCCGGGACAGCGATTGCCGTGGTGGTTGCTAGGTGCTGCAGCGGCGTGTTATGCCGTCGGCAACACCATCTGGTTCTACTACCAGGTGCTGGTGCCGGAGAAGCAGCCCTATCCCGGACCGGCTGATGTCTTCTTCGTTGCCGTGGTGCCGTTCGCGATCGCTGCGATGCTCGTCCTCCCCAGTCGGTCGTTGTCGTCGGCGGCGCGTGGCCGAGCGATCGCCGATGGCCTGATCGTCGGCGCGGCCTTGCTGTTCCTCAGCTGGATCCTGGTCGTCGGGCCGCTGCTGGAGCAGCTGGGCGAGACCAGCTGGATCTATCTGGCCGTGTATCTGTACTACCCGCTGACCGACATCGTGATCGTCTCGATCGCCAGCGGGCTGGCGGTGCGCGCGGTCGGGCGCGAGCGCCTGCCGATGCTCCTGGTGGCCGCTGGTTTCGTGGCGATTGCCTGCGCCGACACCGGAATCGGCTACCTCGCGCTGCAGGGCAAGGAAGCGGCCGGAAGCGGATTGGATCTCGGGTGGACCTTCGGATACATGCTGCTGGGACTGGCGGCCCTGACCCCGGTCTGGGGAGAGACGTCGGAGGAACGGGCCGATGAACGGGCGCTGGTTCCCGAGCTCCTCCCCTACGTTCCCGTCGGGGTGGTGCTGGTCGTCGTCGCCATTGCCCCGTCGCGGCTCACCGACGGGGTCCTCGTCGGTGTCCTGGTCACCATCGTTGCGCTGCTGGTGGTCCGGCACATGCTCACTCTGGCCGACAACATCCGGCTGACCGGTCATCTCGAGGATCGCGTACGCGCACGGACCCACGAGCTGGAGCAGCTCACGCGCCGTCACACCTCGATCCTGGACGGCGCCGGCGAGGGCATCGTCGGCCTCGACCGATCCGCACGGCTGACCTTCGCCAACCCGGCCGCCGCGGCGTTGCTCGGCCACTCCCCCGAGGAGCTGGTCGGGCGCTCCTTCCACCACGTGACACAACCCCGCGGCGCCGACGGCGAGCCCATCCCGGCAGGCCTTGACCCCATCGCCGCGGCCTTGGCCGATGGGCAGATCCGGGCGGTGACGGACGAGTCCTACCGACGCGCGGACGGCACGGACTTCTTCGTCGAGCTCACGGTCGCACCGATTCGTGATGCCGACGAGGTCACTGGAGGGGTGCTGATGTTTCGCGATGTGACCGAGCGGCGGGCAGTGGACCGGATGAAGGACGAGTTCGTCTCGGTGGTCAGCCACGAGCTGCGCACCCCGCTCACCTCGCTGCGTGGCGCACTGGGCCTGCTGCAGGGCGGTCTGCTGGAGGAGGCTCCGCCGAAGGCGCAACGGATGGTGCACATCGCGGTGGAGTCGACGGACCGGCTGATCCGGCTGATCAACGACATCCTCGATGTCGAGCGGATAGCCTCCGGCAAGCTCGCCCTGCATCGACAAGCCTGGCCGGCCGCCAACCTCGTTGGCCGCGCGGTCGCTGAGATGCGGGGGCTCGCGGCCGAGGCCGAGGTGCACGTAGAGATCGGCGCAGTCGTGGGCAATGTCGACGCGGATCCGGACCGGATCGTGCAGACGATCGCCAACCTGCTTTCCAACGCGATCAAGTTCTCCCCCGCACACGGCACTGTCCGTATCGCCACCGAGCACCAGGACGGGGAGGTGCTGTTCTACGTCAGCGACGAGGGCGCCGGCATCCCGCCCGACCAGCTCGAGACCGTCTTCGGGCGTTTCGCCCAGGTGGACGCCTCGGACACCCGTGAGAGGGAAGGGTTCGGGCTTGGTCTGGCGATCTCCCGCGGCATCGTCGAGCAGCACGGCGGCCGGATCTGGGTGCGGAGTGAGCCCGGCAGTGGTGCCACCTTGTGCTTCACTCTCCCCGTGGTCGGCATCTCCGCCGAGCTCGAGACACCGCCGGACGGTGATCGATCGGTGCCGACCGTGCTGGTGTGTGACGACGACGCGGCCACCCGCGCCATGATCAGCCACCTGCTCAGCTCGCATGGTTACGCGGTGATCGGTGCGGCTTCGGGTGAGGAGGCGCTGACGCTGGCCGCTCAGCAGATACCGGCCGCGGTGCTGATGGATCTGACGTTGCCCGGCATGGACGGCTGGACTGCCATCGCCGGTCTCCGCGCCAACGAGCGGACCCACCACGTGCCGGTCCTGATCGTGAGCGGCAGCCAGCCAGGTCCCGCGCCGGTAGACGTGGCGGCATGGTTGACCAAACCTCTCGACGTCGCCGGACTGCTGGCCGCGCTCGAGGGCGCCATCGCCGCCGGCGACCCGCGACCGTGTGTCCTCATCGTCGAGGACGACCCGGTGCTCACGCAGGTGCTGGCCGCGCTGTTCGCGGAGCACGGGGTGATGACGGTGCATGCGCACACCGCACGGGACGCGCTGCGGCTGAGCCGCGACATCGCGCCCGATCTGCTGGTGCTGGATCTGCTGTTGCCCGACATCGACGGGTTCGCGCTGGTCGACTGGCTACGGGAGGATCCGCGTCTGTGCCGTGTACCAGTGGTCGTCTACAGCGCCCTCGAGCTGGACGAGGACGACAAAGAGCGGCTGCAGCTGGGCCCCACCGAGTTCTTCACCAAGGCCAGGACAAACCCCGAGGAGGTCGAGCGACAAGTGCTGGAGTTGCTCGACGTCGTGGTCACCGGAGCCATCCGATGAGCCGGCGGGTCCTGGTCGTGGACGACGACGACGCCATTCGCGAAGTGGCCCAGGCGAGCCTGGAGCTGGTGGCCGGCTGGGAGGTCGAGGTCGCCTCCGGCGGTCTTCAGGCGTTGGAGCTTGCCGTTGCCGGCCCCCTGGACGCCATCCTCCTCGATGTGATGATGCCCGCGATGGACGGTCCGACCACCTTCGCCAGGCTGCAGGGCGACGCACGCACCCGTAGCGTGCCGGTCGTGCTCCTCACCGCGAAGGTGCAGCCCGCAGAGCGACGGCGTTGGGAACAGCTCGGCGTCGCGGGAGTGCTCGCCAAACCGTTCGACCCGCTCGAGCTGCCCTTGCAGATCGTGGACCTCCTGGGATGGGACAAGTGACCTCGCCACCGCCGCGTCCCGAGGTCACCGCCACGATTCGGGAACGGCTGCAGGCGATCTATGAGCGGGCCCGCGGGTCCTTCGCCGAGGAGCTGGCGACCATCGACGCGGGCGTCAACCATCTCAAGGCCGGCGCGCTCGACGAGCCGGAGCGGAGTGCTGCGGAGCGTGCCGCACACCGGCTCGCCGGAACGGCCGGTACGTTCGGCTTTCCCGAGGCCACCGCGCCGGCGCAACGGCTCGAGGACGCCTTCACCCACCAGCCTCACCCGGACGCGGCCCATCGCCTCGCGACCGAGGTCGACGCTCTGCGCAAGATCCTGGCCGCCGACCAGGTTCCGGCGCCCGAGCAACAGAGGTCGCCGCAGCCCGATGCCCAGGTGCTTGCCCTGCATGCGACCGATGACCTCGACGCGCAGATTCGCGTGCCCGCAGCGGCACTAGGCGTGGGCATCGCACACGACCCACGGGCCGACGTAGAAGCAGCCATCATCGATCTCGCCGCACCGAACGGTGAGAGCCTCATTCGTGGCTATGCCGAACGGCAGCCGCCGATTCCGATTCTTGCGCTTGTCGACACCGGATCTGTCACCGATCGTCTGATGGCCAGCAATGCGGGTGCCTCCCTGGTCCTGCCCCGTACCGGATCACCCACCGACGTCGTCGCCGCAGCGATGTCTCTGTCCGAGCCGCCCCGACACGGGCAGTTCCGAATGCTCGCAGTCGACGACGATCCCCTCATGTCGGCAGTTCTGCCGGCAGTCCTCGCCACCGAACCGCTTCATGTCACCACGCTCGAGGATCCGCGCGATTTCTGGACGGTGCTCGAGCACACGGGGCCGGATCTCGTCGTGCTCGACCTCGACATGCCACACCTCGACGGGATCGCGCTGTGCCGAATCATCCGCACCGACCCCCGATGGTCAACCCTGCCCGTCCTGTTCCTGACCGCGAGCACCGATCCGGCCGCCATCGACGCCATCTTCGCGGCCGGAGCTGACGACTACATCAGCAAACCACTGGTGGCCTCCGAAGTGCGGGCCCGCATCCGGAACCGCCTCGACCGCGTCGCGCTGTACCGCGCTCTTCTCGACACCGACCCGCTGACCGGACTGCTCAACCGCCGGAGGCTGGAGCGCGACTTCGACCGACTGAGCGCGTTCGCACGCCGCCACCACCAACCACTGTCACTGGCGCTGCTCGACATCGACCACGTCAAGCGGGTCAACGACACCTATGGTCTCGGGATCGGTGACCTGGTGCTACGCCGGCTCGCAGACCGAGTCACCCAGGACTTCCAAGGCGAAGACGCCCTAGCCCGATGGGGGGGTGACGAAATCGCCATCCTGACCGTCGGCATGTCGGGGACGGAGACTCGCCAGCGCCTCACCGGCATCCTCGAATCGATCCGCGGCACCGCGATCGTCCTCCCAGAGCGGCCGCAGTCGTCGCTGAGCGTCAGCTTCAGCGCCGGGGTGGCCGAACTGGGCTTCCACGGCGACGACCTGCACACACTGACCCAGGCCGCCGATGCGGCGCTGCATCGCGCCAAGAGATCGGGACGCGGGCGCGTGCTCGTGGCCGAGGACGAGACCAGCACGCCTCCAGCCGCCCGGAACCCCTCCGCCGAGGGCCGGCCGCCGCCCGTCGATCCCGCTATCCATGCCTACTACGCGACGCTGGGCGAGCGCGAGCGACTCGAGACCGGCCACGGCCGTCTGGAACGGGTACGCACCCAGGAACTGCTCACGCGATCGCTGCCTGCCGCGCCCGCCCGGATCCTCGACGTCGGCGGTGGCACCGGCGTGTACGCGCAGTGGTTGGCCGAGGCCGGCTACGACGTGCACCTCATCGATGTCGTTCCCGAGCACATCGCGCATGTCTCGGAGGTGCTCGGCGACGAACTGAGATTCACCGTCGCCGTCGGCGATGCGCGCCACCTCGACGAGCCGACCAACTCCGCCGACGCGCTGATGATGCTGGGCCCCCTCTACCACCTGCCCGACCGCGATGAGCGTCTGCACGCCTTACGTGAAGCACGCCGAGTGCTTCGCCCCGGTGGTGTCCTCGCCGCCGCCGTGATCAGTCGCCATGCCGCACTTCTCGCGTGCGCGAGCCGCGGCGAGCTCGACCCCGGTCGCCTCGACCTGGCCCTCGCCAGCCTCGCCCACGGCCGCCACGATCCACAGCTGGGCTTCACCACCGCCTTCTTCCACACCCCCGAGGAGACGCTCAGCGAGGTCCGCGAGGCAGGCTTTCGCGATGTCCAGGTGCGCGCCATCGAGGGCCCCATGTGGGCCGCCGTCAAGACCTGCACAGAGCCCACCCGTCTCGACGCCTTGATCCAGAGCGCCCTGATCTGCGCCCGTGCCCTGGAGGACGACCCGGCGCTGCTCGCGGCCAGCGCCCACCTGCTCACCACCGGTCGCGCCTGAGGTCCATTCCGCGGCTGCCCCGCTCGCGTCCCTCGGGCGGTGCTCGCGGATCACGGCGTCCGTGGGTCCCGTCAATGTCCCGACACACGGGCCGGAGAGCTTCGACGTCGGCACAGGTCACCACGGACGAGTCAGCGAGTACTAGGACATCGAGCGCTGGCCCCGAGGGCGCCTTCGCCCTGCTCAGCAGGCGGGGGTCCTTCATGCTCCGACCTGCGGGTCACCACCCCATGCCGTCGGCCCTGGTCGCACGCGTCGGGTCGACCGAGCCGCTTCGCCAGCGGTAAGAGGAGCGGCGAAGTGCGGGGCTTGCCCGGATGGAGCGCTGACAGGGGTTGACGGGCACCATGTTAACGCTCACAATCCCATGTTAGCGCTCACATTAGTGACCGCCGTCTCACCTGTGGAGGTCGATCCCTGTCCCGGGACCGCAGGGGTGCGGGACGGACCCGACCCGAGTTCCGAATGGAGAACGTACGTGCGAAAGCTACTCACCACCGCCACCGCGGCAGCACTGATGCTGGGCCTCGCCGCTTGTGGCGGGGACAGCGGCGCCGCCAGTGATGGCAAGGGAACCATTGGCGTCGCCATGCCGACCAAGTCGTCGGAGCGCTGGATCGACGACGGCAACAACATCAAGGCGCAGCTCGAGGACGCCGGCTACGACGTCGATCTGCAGTACGCCGAGGACGACATCCCCACCCAGGTCTCGCAGGTGGAGAACATGGTCACCAAGGGCGTCGACATGCTGGTCATCGCTGCGATCGACGGAACCGCGCTGGGCGAGGTCCTGGAAACCGCAGAGAGCCAGGACATCGAGGTCATCGCATACGACCGGCTGATCCGGGACTCCGACTCCGTCGACTACTACACGACGTTCGACAACTTCAAGGTCGGCGTCCTGCAGGCCGAGTCGCTGGTCAAGGGTCTGCAGGAGCGCGGTGAGGCTCCCTACAACGTCGAGCTGTTCGGCGGGTCGCCGGACGACAACAACGCGACGTTCTTCTGGGAGGGCGCGATGTCCGTGCTGCAGCCGATGATCGACTCGGGTGACGTCGTGGTGCCCTCGGGCCAGACCGATTTCGACCAGGCTGCGATCCTGCGCTGGGACCCGGCGACCGCGCAGAAGCGGATGGAGGACATCCTCACCGGCACCTATGCCAGCGAGACCGTTGACGGCGTTCTCTCGCCGTACGACGGTCTCTCGCTCGGCATCATCGCCGCACTGGAGGGCAACGGCTACGGCCCGGGCGGCAAGGACCTGCCGGTCGTGACCGGCCAGGACGCCGAGGCGCAGTCGGTCAAGTCGATCATGGCCGGGGAGCAGTACTCGACGATCTTCAAGGACACGCGTGAGCTCGCCAAGGTCACCGTGGACATGATCACGGCGATCGGTGCGGGCGACGAACCGGAGGTCAACGACACCGAGACCTACGACAACGGGGTCAAGGTGGTGCCGTCCTATCTGCTCGACCCGGTCGTCGTCGAACAGGCCGACGTCGAGAAGGTGCTCGTGGACTCGGGCTACTTCACCGCGGACGAGCTCAAGTAACCCTCCCACAGTCTGCACCCGGGTGGCGCGAGCTGCTCGCTCGTGGC
>JALZCZ010000236.1 GCA_030862825.1 Actinomycetota bacterium
TGGCGACGATCCCCGCCAACCTGTCCGGCGTGCCCGGCATCTCGGTGCCGAGCGGGCTGGCGGACGAGGACGGGCTGCCCGCCGGCGTACAGATCCTGGCGCCGACGACGGCCGACGACCGGGTCTATCGGGTCGGGGCGGCGCTCGAGACGCTGCTCGCCGACAAGTGGGGCGGGCCGCTGCTCGCCCAGGCACCTGACCTGATCGGAGCGTCGGCATGACCGAGACCCTGATCTCGTTCGACGAGGTGCTGGAGCGCTACGACCCGGCGCTGGGCCTCGAGGTGCACGTCGAGCTCAACACCAACACCAAGATGTTCTGCGGCTGCCCGGCGTCCTTCGGCGAGCAGCCGAACACGTCGGTCTGCCCGGTCTGCCTCGGCCTGCCCGGCGCGATGCCGGTGGTCAACCGCAAGGCCGTGGAGTCGGCGATCCGGATCGGGCTGGCGCTCAACTGCGAGATCGCCGAGTGGTGCCGCTTCGCCCGGAAGAACTACTTCTACCCGGACATGCCGAAGAACTTCCAGACATCGCAGTACGACGAGCCGATCGCGTTCGAGGGCTTCATGGACGTCGACGTCGACGGCGAGCCGTTCCGGGTCGAGATCGAGCGCGCCCACATGGAGGAGGACACCGGGAAGTCGCTGCACGTCGGCGGCTCGACCGGACGCATCCACGGTGCCGACTACTCGCTGGTCGACTACAACCGGGCCGGCATCCCGCTCATCGAGATCGTCACGAAGCCGATCATGGGAGCAGGGGCGAAGGCGCCCGCGGTCGCGCGGGCCTACGTCCAGCAGCTGCGCGACCTGATCGTGGCGCTCGACGTCTCCGAGGCCCGGATGGACCAGGGCAACCTGCGCGCCGACGTGAACCTGTCGCTCGCGCCGAAGGGCACGGGGACCCTGGGCACCCGCACCGAGACCAAGAACGTCAACTCCTTCCGGTCCGTCGAGCGGGCCGTGCGCTACGAGATGTCGCGGCACGCGGGCGTGCTCGACGCGGGGCAGAAGATCCTGCAGGAGACCCGCCACTGGCACGAGGACACCGGCATCACGACCAGCGGCCGGGAGAAGTCCGACGCCGAGGACTACCGCTACTTCCCCGAACCCGACCTGGTGCCGGTGGCGCCGGCGAAGGAATGGGTCGAGGAGCTGCGGGCCACGCTGCCCGAGAACCCCACCCAGAAGCGGGCTCGGCTCCAGGCCGAGTGGGGATTCTCCGACCTCGAGATGCGCGACACCGTCGGTGCCGGCGCGCTGCTGCTGGTCGAGGAGACGATCGCCGCGGGCGCCACGCCGACGGCCGCCCGCAAGTGGTGGCTCTCCGAGCTGGCGAGGCGCGCCAACGACTCCGGCGTCGACATCGCCGAGCTGGGCGTGAAGCCTGCCGATGTGGCCGGCGTACAGGCCCTGGTGGAGGCGGGCACGATCAACGACAAGCTGGCTCGTCAGGTCTTCGAGGGCCTGGTCGCCGGCGAGGGCACCCCCGAGGAGATCGTCGCCGCCCGCGGGCTCGCGATCGTCTCCGACGAGGGTGCGCTGAGCGCCGCTGTCGACAACGCGATCGCTGCCAACCCCGACGTGGCCGACAAGATTCGCGACGGCAAGGTCGCCGCCGCCGGCGCGCTGATCGGTGCGGTGATGAAGGAGATGCGCGGCCAGGCCGACGCGGGCCGGGTGCGCGAGCTGATCCTGGAGAAGCTGACGTAGCCAATTGGCGGTACGCTGCGCCTGCCATACGGCACCACACCAAAGCACGCCCGTGGCGGGGGAAGCCGGTCGAAACCCGGCGCTGACCCGCAACCGTAGGCCGCACTCACCACGAGTACGGCGAGCCGGAGCACCTACCGCGACGCGTCCTGAACACACGCTGTCGCGGAAAACAGTGGGTGGACCTCCCGGCCCTCCCGCTGGTGCAGCGGGAAGGAACACCCATGATTCTCAGTCACGTACGCCGCCTCGGCGTGCTCACCGTTGCCGGTGCGCTCACGATCGCGGGGGCAACGGTGGTCACGACCGGCACCGCCCACGCCGCCGCCGACGACACCAGTGCCCAGTGGCTGGCCAAGCAGGCCCGGACGGGCCTGGTGCACAACGACCAGTACGACTTCGACGACTACGGCCTCACCGCGGACGTCGGCATCGCGCTCGACCGGATCGGCGGGCAGCGCGCCACCGTCACGAAGATCCGTACCAAGCTGGCCAGGAACGTCAAGAGCTGGACGACCGGCGCCGACTTCGGCACCTCCGACGTGTACGCGGGGTCGACCGCCAAGGCTGTCGTGCTCGCCCAGGCGACCGGCGCCAACCCGCGGACCTTCGGCGGCGTCAACCTGGTGCGCCAGCTGAGCAAGCGGATCAGCACGACCGCGCCCAACGTCGGGCGGCTGCAGGACAAGGCCGAGACCGACTTCGCGAACACGATCGGTCAGGCGCTCGCCGTGCAGGGTCTCTCGAAGGCCAGGGACGGCAAGGCGGACGAGGCGGTGAGGTTCCTGCTCAAGCAGCAGTGCTCCGCTGGCTACTTCCGGCTGATCTTCGCCCCGACCACGGCCGCCGCGCAGGGCTGCGACGCCGGCAGCCGGGCCCAGAGCGCGCCCGACCCGGACGCGACCGCGGTGGCCCTGACCAGCCTCCAGTCGCTGGCCAGGCCCACCGCCAAGGTCCGCCGGGCGATGGTCAAGGGCGCCGCCTGGCTCGCGCGTCAGCAGAAGGCCAACGGCAGCTTCCGCGGAGGCCCGTCCACGCCGACGAGCAACTCCAACAGCACCGGCCTGGCGGCGATCGCCCTGGCCGAGGCCGGCAAGTGCGCCGTCGCGAGGAAGGCCGCGCGCTGGGTCGCGAAGCTTCAGGTCATGGGCAACGTCGCCGGCACGCCGCTGGCGGGGGAGAAGGGTGCCATCGCCTACGACCTGTCGGCCCTGCGTCGGGGCCGTGAGAGCGGCATCACGGTCGAGACCCGCGACCAGTGGCGAAGGGCCACCACCCAGGCGGCGCCCGCGCTGGGGCTGCTCAGCGCGAGCGGTTGCCGGTGACCTGATGAGACGCCTCGTGGGCCGGGTGACCGCGACGGCGCTGGTCGCCGCCCCGGTCACCGTGTCCGCGCCCGCTCCGCCCGCCTCTGCCGCCGCCTGCTCGTCGGCGACCGGGGTCACCGTGGTGGTCGACTTCAACCAGCTCGGCGGCGGTGTGCAGCAGAAGTGCGACCGCTCCGGTGGTGGCGACAGCGCCGCGTCACTGTTCACGTCCAACGGCTTCCCCCTGACGTATGCGCAGCGGCAGCCGGGCTTCGTCTGCCGGGTCTCCGGGGTGCCCGCCAGCGACCCGTGCGTCGACACCTCGCCGTCCGACGCGTACTGGTCGCTGTACTGGTCCGATGGCGAGTCCGGGCGCTGGGCGTACTCGTCGACCAGCGCCGGCTCGCTGAGCATCCCGGACGGCGGCTACGTCGCGTTCTCCTGGAAGCAGGGCGCGGCCGCGGCGCCACCCAGCGCCGAGGCCACCGCGCACGCGCCTCCGCCGTCCCCCACGCGGCCCGCGCAGCCTACGCAGTCCGCGGAGCAGACCCAGGCGTCGCCGTCGGTCAACGGCGGCAACGGCAACAACGGCGGCAACGGCAACAACGGCGGCAACGGCGGCGGGAGCCAGGACCAACGCACGCCCGTGGACCCCTCAGGGTCCAGTTCGCCGTCCGCGTCCGGGTCGCCGTCGCCGAGCGAGTCGGCCACGGAGTCGAATGGGAAGCGGGACGACAAGAAGAAGAGGAAGGGCGAGGAGAGCACTTCGCCGTCGGTCTCCTCCGCCACCGATCCCTCCGACGTGCCCACCGACGACGTCGGCACCGAGGCCGCGTCGACCGCATCGCCCCCCGATGCGGGCGCCGACGGCCTGCCCGGCTGGGTGGCGCCCGGCCTGATCGTGGTGCTGTTCGCGGCAGCCGCGGTGACCGTGGTCGTACGACGGCGGGGCGCTGCAGGGTCGTGAGCGCACGCCTGCCGCGCGACCTGCATCCCGTGGCCTGGTGGCTGTGGGCGATCGGGCTTGCCGTGGCGGCGTCGTTCACGACCAACCCGCTGGTCCTCCTGCTGCTGATCGGGGTCGCGGCGGTCGTGGTGATGGCGTGCCGCTCCGACCAGCCGTGGGGCCGCTCGTTCCGGCTCTACGTCTGGCTCGGCGTCCTGATCGTGGTGCTGCGGGTGGTGTTCCGGGTCGTCTTCGGCGGCAGCTATCCGGGGGTGGTGATCCTGGACCTGCCTCAGGTACCGCTGCCCGACTGGGTCCTTGGCATCACCCTGCTCGGACCGCTCACCCGGGAGGCACTGCTGTTCGGTCTGTACGACGGGCTGCGGCTGGCGACCATCGTGATCTGCGTGGGCGCGGCCAACTCCCTGGCGAACCCCAAGCGGCTGCTCCGATCGGTGCCGCCGGCTCTCTACGAGATCGGCACCGCGCTGGTGGTGGCGGTCAACGTGCTGCCGCAGTTCGCCGACAGCGTGCGCCGGATCCGTTCTGCGCAGCGGCTGCGTGCAGGGGAGACCGGGCGCGTCCGGGGGCTGCGGCGGCTGGTGGTGCCCGTGCTGGAGGACTCCCTGGAGCGGTCGCTGGCACTGGCTGCCGGCATGGACACGCGTGGCTACGGTCGCGCCCCGGGTCTCACGTCCGCCCAGCGACGCACCACCGGAGCCCTGATGCTGACCGGACTCTGCGGCGTCTGCGTCGGCACCTACGCCGTCCTGGACCAGACCGCGCCCCGGATGCTGGCGCTGCCCATGCTCTTCGCCGGGCTGGCCCTGGCCGTGGCCGGGCTGCTGAGCGCCGGCCGCCGGGTGCACCGGACCCGCTACCGCCCCGATGCCTGGCGGCTCCCGGAGGTCGCGGTCGCCGCGTGCGGCGTCGCGGTCGGCGTGGTCGGCTGGTGGGTCAACGGACACCAGGTGCCGATCGCCTACCCGAGCCCGTCGGTGGTGCCGGAGATCAGCCTGGTCGCGCTGGCGGGCACGCTGCTCGGGATCGCGGCCGCCGCCGTCGCACCGCCGGCCAGGCGGGTGGCCGCATGATCGAGCTGCGGAGCATCTCCTTCTCCTACGACGACGCCGCGGTCCTGACCGGCGTCGACCTGCGGGTCGACGACGGTGAGCTGGTGCTCGTCTCGGGCCCGACCGGCGTCGGCAAGTCGACGCTGCTGGGCGTGGTCACGGGACTGGTGCCGCGGTTCAGCGGCGGCCGGCTCAGCGGTGACGTGCTGCTCGACGGCACGAGCATCGTGCACACGCCGCCGCGCGAGCGCGCGCACTGGGCGGGCTACGTCGGCCAGGATCCCGCGGCCGGGTTCGTCACCGACACGGTCGAGGAGGAGCTCGCCTACGGCATGGAGCAGCTCGGGCTGCCCGGCGAGACGATGCGTCGCCGGGTCGAGGAGACCCTCGACCTGCTGGGCATCGCCGACCTGCGCGACCGCGACCTGCGCACGCTCTCGGGCGGCCAGCAGCAGCGGGTGGCGATCGGCTCCGTGCTGACCATGCACCCACGCCTGCTCGTGCTCGACGAGCCCACCTCCGCCCTCGACCCGACCGCGGCCGAGGACGTGCTCGCCACTCTGACCCGGCTCGTACACGACGTCGGGGTCTCGGTGCTCCTTGCCGAGCACAGGTTGGAGAGGGTGGTTCCGTTCGCCGACCGGATGTGCCTGCTGGGCGGCGACGGGACCCTGCGCGTCGGCGCACCTGCCGACGTGCTGGCCACCTCTCCGGTGGTGCCGCCGATCGTGGAGCTCGGGCGTGCGGCGGGATGGACGCCGCTCCCGCTGACCGTCCGCGACGCGCGCCGCCGCGCCCGCGAGCTGACCCTGACTCCGCCGACGGTGCCCGAGCCGGCGCCGCGCCTGTCGGTGCTGACCGCCCGGGGGGTGAGCGTGGTGCACGGACGCACCGAGGCGGTGAAGTCCCTGGACCTGGTGCTGGGCGAGGGAGGCGTGACCGCGCTGATGGGCCGCAACGGCTCCGGCAAGTCGTCGCTGCTCTGGGCGCTGCAGGGCTCGGGGCCGCGGCGGTCCGGGTCCGTGCGGGTGGGCGATCTCGACCCGGCCGAGCTGGACGCCGCGGGCAGGCGCGAGCTGGTCGGCCTGCTCCCGCAGTCGGCGGCGGACCTGCTCTACCTCGAGACCGTCGACGAGGAGTGCGCGGCCGGTGGTGACGGCACCCGGCAGATCCTGGACCGGTTGGTCCCGGGGATCCCCGGTGACACCCACCCGCGCGACCTGTCGGAAGGGCAGCGACTCGCGCTCGCGCTGGCCCTGGTGCTGGTGGCGCAACCGCACGTCGTACTCCTCGACGAGCCGACCCGGGGTCTCGACTACGCCGCCAAGGCGGAGCTCGCCGTCATCCTGCGTGACCTCGCCGACGCCGGGCACCCGGTGCTCGTGGCGACCCACGACGTGGAGTTCGTCGCCCAGGTGGCCGACGACGTGGTGGTGCTGGCCGACGGCGAGATCGTGTCGTGGGGACCGACCCGGCGCGTCGTCGCGGAGTCGCCGGCGTTCGCGCCCCAGGTGACCAAGGTGCTCGGGCCGCCGTGGCTCCTGGTCGACGAGGTCACCGCTGCGTTGGGGCCACCATGACCGACACGACGAGCGCCATCCGGGTCTCGCCGCGCTCGGCTGCCGTGCTGGGGGTCGCTTCGCTCGGTGGGCTGATGATGCTCTGCTGGCCGCTGCTGCTGAAGGTGCCCGGCGACGCGCGGGTGGACCCGCCGTTCCTCTTCCTGGCGCTGCTGCCCGTGGTGATCGCGGTGGTGCTCGCGGAGATCAGCGAGGGCGGGCTCGACCCGCGGGTACTGGCCGTGCTCGGCGTGCTCAGCGCGTCGGTCGCCGTGCTGCGGGGTCTCTCGGCCGGCACCGCGGGAGTCGAGCTGGTCTTCTTCCTGCTGATCCTGGGCGGCCGGGTGTTCGGCCCCGGGTTCGGCTTCGTGCTCGGCTGCACCTCGCTGTTCGCATCCGCGTTGATGACCGCGGGTGTGGGGCCGTGGCTGCCCTTCCAGATGCTGGGGTCGGCGTGGGTCGGCATGGGCGCCGGGCTGCTGCCACGGCGGGTCACCGGGCGGGCCGAGATCGCGATGCTCGTGGTCTACGGGATCGCGGCGGCGTACATCTTCGGACTGCTGATGAACCTGTCCGGCTGGCCGTTCCTGCTCGGCGTCGAGGTGCCGGGCCACGAGGGGGCGCTGTCCTACGTGCCGGGCGCCCCGCTCCTGGAGAACCTGAAGACGTTCTTCGCCTACTCGCTGATCACGTCGACCGGCAGCTTCGACACCGGCCGCGCGATCACCAACTCCGTCGCGATCATGCTGCTCGGGCCGGCGGTGCTGACCACGCTGCGCCGGGCCGCCCGCCGGGCCACTGTCACCGCGACGACCTGATCGCGGCCCGGCCTGGGAGTGGGCGTCGTCGTCCAGTTGCTCCGGGCGGTACCTGTTTCACGCGTGAAACGGTGTCTCACCGCGCAACGGAACGGAAACGCGCGCCACAGACGCGGCAGCCCCCGGAGGCGAGACTCAGCCCGACAACCTGAGTGACCCGACCTGCTCGAGGAAGTCGACCAGCAGCTGGTGCACGAGCTCGGGCTGCTCGATCTGGACGAAGTGACTCCCGGGGAGCTCGAGGTAGCCGGCGCCGGGGATCCGCTCCGCTGCGGTCTTCATGTCGCGGGACCCTGCCAGCACGTCACGACGGGCACCGATGAACAGCGCCGGCACCGTGATCTTGCTCAACCGGACCCGGGCGTGCCGCGAGGTGCTGAGCGCGAGGTGGAAGTACCACTGCACCGGCACCTGGAGGAACTCCTTGATCGCCACCGCCGCGAGCTCGGGGTCGGGCATCCGGTTCATGAACCGGGTCAGGGTGAGCAGGTCGATGGTGCGCGGGCCGATCGGCAGCCGCGACGTGACGGGCGAGAGCGCCCAGCCGCCGTGCTTGAGCAGCCGCGCGAGGTTGACGGTGAGGGCGCGGGCGACCGGGCGCGGCACGAAGGCCGGCGCCAGCATGGTCCGGAACGTGTCGCCCGGCACCCCGCACACGGCGAAGAGACCGCTCACGCGCTCGGGATACCGTACGGCGAGCTCGAACATCGTGTTGACGCCCATCGACCAGCCCATGAGCACCGCCCGGTCGATGCCGAAGTGGTCCATGACCGAGAGTCCGTCCTCGACGAAGTGCTCGATCTCGACGTGGCTCGGATCGCGGGGTCGCTCGGACCCGCCGACGCCGCGGTGGTACCAGGACACGACACGTACGCCGCAGTCGGGACGCAGCAGGGCCGGCCACATGAACGGGTTCGTGCCGAGCCCGTTGCAGAGCACCACGGTCGGGCCGTCGATCAGCTGGTCGGGGTCGTTGGTCCAGGCGCGCAGGTGGGTGCCGTCGTCGGACAGGATGTCGTGGTAGCTGAGCGACGAGGCCGTGGCGGTCCGGGCAGCGGAGGTCGTCATGCCTCGATTGTGCCCGAGGCGACCCCGCCGAACGGTCAGCGTTGTGCGGCGCGGACCGGCGCGTCGTTCGGTTGCGGCGCTGCTGACCTCTGGGCTGGCCTTCGGGGGGCGTTCTGGGCGGCGAAGTAGTCCGCCACCTCCTGGCGCTCGGCCCGGCGCTGCGCGCACTGGGTGGACGCGAGCATGGCGTTGCGGCGGGAGACCTGCTGGGATTCGACGGACCAGTTGCGGGCGGCTGCGGCGAGATTGGGAACAGTGGGCAGGTGCATGGTGGGCTCCGAGGGGTGGGCGCGTGAGACCGACGCTAGTGCCACGGAGTCCTCTTGGCATCACCTGCACGTGACAACTTCGTGAACTCCCGCGATCGAGATCCGCCCGTGCGCCTAGTCGGGCACCGGCTCGGCGATGGTCGCGCCGCTGCGGGTGGCTCCGATGCTGGCCACGACCACGCAGGCCATCGCGAGCAGCTGCACGGGGGTGAGCAGCTCGCGCAGCACCACCAGGCCGGCGAGGGCGGCCGCGGCCGGCTCCAGGCTCATCAGCACGCTGAACACCGACGGGCGCAGGGAGCGCAGGGCCACCATCTCGCAGGTGTAGGGGATCACCGAGCTGAGCAGCCCGACCAGGGCGCCGAGCAGCAGGATCCTCCGGTCGACGAGGGACGACGGGCCGTCGGCCTCGAGGAGCAGCGGCACCAGCAGCACGGCCGCGATCACGCTGGCCATCGTCAGCCCGTCGATCCCCGGCCACCGGCGACCGGTCTGCGCGCTGAGCAGGATGTACGACGCCCACGCGGCCCCGGCCAGCAGCGCGAACAGCACGCCGGCCACCGTCAGGTCGGTCCGCTCGAGCCCGAGCAGCAGGACGCCTGCTGCCGCGAGCGCCACCCACAGCAGGTCGCGCGGGCGGCGGGAGCCGAGCACGGCCAGCGTGAGCGGGCCGACGAACTCGATGGTGACCGCGATCCCGAGCGGGATCCGCGCGAACGCCTGGTAGATCGACCAGTTCATCAGTCCGAGGGTGGCTCCGAAGGCGAGCACGACCAGCCAGTCCTCGCGGGACCGCCCGCGCAGCGCGGGCCGGGCGATCAACGCCAGCACCAGGGCACTCACCGCCAGCCGGACCCACACGATCGTGGTCGGGTGGGCGTCGTCGAAGAGGTCCTTGGCCACGCCGGCGCCGAACTGCACCGACAGGATCCCGATCAGCACCAACCAGATCGGCGAGAGCACCCGGCCCGATGAGGCCGATGAGTTCGCCGTGGTCACCGGGTCAATCTAGGAGGAGGATCGGGTGGGCGACGGAGAGGGGACCAGATGAGCACCGTGCTGATGGTCGGCACCCGCAAGGGACTGTGGGTCGGCCGATCGGACGACGACCGGGTCGAGTGGGACTTCACCGGCCCGCACCACGACATGGAGGAGGTCTACTCCTGTATGGTCGACGGCCGGGTGACCGGGCCCGGCGGCGTACCCCGGCTGCTGTCGGGTGCGTCGTCGAGCTGGCTGGGACCGCAGGTCCGCTGGTCGGACGACCTCGGCGAGACCTGGCACGAGACCCCGAACGGCGCGATCCGCTTCGCCGAGGACGAGGACGCGTCGGTCGAGCGGATCTGGCAGCTCACTCCGGGCGCAGGCGACGGCGTCGTCTGGGCCGGCACCGAGCCGGGCGCGGTGTGGCGCTCGGCCGACGGCGGCGAGAGCTTCGCACTCGAGGAGGCGCTCTGGCGGCACCCGCAGCGGCCCGAGTGGGGCGCCGGCTTCGGCGGCCAGGCCTTCCACACGATCCTTCCGCACCCCACGGATCCTCGGTCCGCGACGGTGGCGATCTCGACGGGCGGGGTCTACCAGACCGCCGACGACGGCGGCTCGTGGACGGCGCGCAACCAGGGCATCCGCGCCGACTTCCTTCCCGAGGGCCAGCAGTACCCGGAGTTCGGCCAGTGCGTGCACAAAGTGGCCCGGCACCCCTCACGTCCAGAGCGTCTCTTCTTGCAGAACCACGGCGGCGTCTACCGGTCCGACGACCACGCAGCGTCGTGGCAGTCGATCGCCGACGGGCTGCCGGCCGACTTCGGTTTCGCGATGGTGGTGCACCCGCACGAGCCGGAGACCGTCTTCGTGTTCCCGATCAACGGGGGCGACCGCCGCTACCCGCCGGGCGCCCACGCCCGGGTATGGCGCTCACGCGACGCCGGCGGGAGCTGGGAGGAGCTCGGCAAGGGACTGCCCGACTCGTTCTTCGTCAGCGTCATGCGCGACGCGATGTGCGCCGACGACCACGACCAGGCAGGCCTCTACTTCGGAGCGCGCAACGGCGCAGTATGGGGCTCGCCCGACGGAGGCGAGTCGTGGCGCCAGCTGGTCGCCAACCTCCCCGACGTGATGGTCGTCAGGGCGGCGTCCTTCTGACACCATGCCCGGATGGGCACGTACGAAGTCTCCCGTTCCATCCCGGTCGAGGCCGACCCGGCGCGGGTGCACGGCCTGGTCAACGACTTCCGCGAGTGGCGGGCCTGGTCGCCGTGGGAGGACCTGGACCCGGGGCTGGAGCGCACCTACGAGGGCCCCGAGGCGGGGGTCGGCGCCCGCTACTCGTGGCGTGGCAACCGGAAGGCCGGGGAGGGCTCGATGGAGCTCACGTCGTCGACCCCGCAACGGATCGAGGTCGCCCTCACCTTCCTGAGGCCGTTCAAGGCCAGCAACCAGGTGACCTTCGACCTGGTGCCGAGCTCGGGCGGAAGCACCGACGTCACCTGGACCATGACCGGTGAGCAGAAGGGCCTGATGGGAGTGCTCGGCAAGGTGATCCCCATGGACAAGCTGGTCGGCAAGGACTTCGAGAAGGGTCTCGCCAGGCTGAAGGCAGCAGCCGAGAGTCGCTGAGCACCGACTATCCTCAGGGCGTGACTGAGTCGAACCCCGTCCCGGACATCAAGCCTCGCTCGCGCGACGTCACCGACGGGCTGGAAAGGGCAGCTGCCCGCGGCATGCTGCGCGCGGTAGGCATGCAGGACGAGGACTTCGCGAAGCCGCAGATCGGCGTCGCGTCCAGCTGGAACGAGATCACCCCCTGCAACCTCTCGCTCGACCGCCTGGCCAAGGCGGTCAAGAACGGCGTGCACGCGGCGGGGGGCTACCCGCTCGAGTTCGGCACCATCTCGGTCTCCGACGGGATCTCGATGGGCCACGAGGGCATGCATTTCTCGCTGGTCTCCCGCGAGGTGATCGCCGACTCCGTCGAGACGGTGATGATGGCGGAACGGCTCGACGGCTCGGTGCTGCTCGCCGGCTGCGACAAGTCGCTGCCCGGCATGTTGATGGCCGCGGCCCGGCTCGACCTCGCCTCCGTGTTCCTCTACGCCGGCTCGATCATGCCCGGCCAGGTCGACGGCCAGGACGTCACGATCATCGACGCGTTCGAGGCGGTCGGCGCCTGCCTCGCCGGCCGGATCACCCGCGAGGAGGTCGACCGGATCGAGCGGGCGATCTGCCCCGGCGAGGGCGCCTGCGGCGGCATGTACACGGCCAACACGATGGCCGCCGTCGGCGAGGCGCTCGGCATGTCGCTCCCCGGTTCGGCCGCACCGCCCGCGGTCGACCGCCGCCGCGACGGCTTCGCCCACCGCTCCGGAGAGGCCGTGGTCGAGATGTTGCGCCGCGGGATCACCGCCCGCCAGATCATGACCATGGAGGCCTTCGAGAACGCCATCACGGTCGTGATGGCACTCGGCGGCTCCACCAACGCCGTGCTCCACCTGCTCGCCATCGCCCGCGAGGCCGACGTCCCGCTGACCATCGACGACTTCAACCGGATCGGCGACAAGGTGCCCCACCTCGGCGACCTCAAGCCGTTCGGCAAGTACGTCATGAACGACGTCGACAAGATCGGCGGCATCCCCGTCGTGATGAAGGCGCTGCTCGACGCCGGCCTGATGCACGGCGACGTGCTGACCGTGACCGGCAGGACGATGGCCGAGAACCTCGCCGCGATCGCGCCGCCTGGCCTCGACGACGACGTGATCCGCAGCCTCGACCGGCCGATCCACGCCACCGGTGGCCTCACCATCCTCAAGGGCTCGCTGGCCCCCGAGGGCGCGGTCGTGAAGTCGGCCGGCTTCGACGACTCGGTGTTCACCGGCACCGCCCGAGTCTTCAACGGGGAGCGGGCCGCGATGGACGCCCTGGCTGCCGGGCAGATCAAGCCGCGCGACGTCGTCGTGATCCGCTACGAAGGCCCCAAGGGTGGGCCCGGGATGCGCGAGATGCTCGCCATCACCGGTGCGATCAAGGGCGCCGGGCTCGGCAAGGACGTGCTGCTACTGACCGACGGTCGCTTCTCCGGAGGTACGACGGGCCTGTGCGTCGGGCACGTCGCGCCGGAGGCCGTCGACGGCGGTCCGATCGCGTTCGTGCGCGACGGCGACCAGATCACGCTCGACGTGCTCAACCGGACGCTCGAGGTGGAGATGCCGGATCTCGAGGAGCGGAAGGTGGGCTGGCAGCCGCTGCCCCCGAAGTACACCCGCGGAGTGCTCGGCAAGTACGCCAAGGTCGTGCAGTCGGCCGCCCACGGCGCCGTGACCAGCTGACGCCCCCAGTGCCGCTGACTCCTCCGCAGGACCGCACCGTCCTGCTCGTCGTCGCGGTCGCCATGGTCGCGCTGATCCGTGATGGCGACGTCGTACGCCTCGACATGACGGCCCGGACGCTCGACCTGCTCGTCGGCGACGAGGAGCTCGAACGTCGGCGCGCGGAATGGCAGCCGTTGCCGCCGACCTTCACCCGTGGGGTGCTCGCGAAGTACGCCCGGCTGGTGAAGTCCGCGGCATACGGCGCGATCTGCGGCTGATGGG
>JALZCZ010000333.1 GCA_030862825.1 Actinomycetota bacterium
TGCGCTGAGCGTCATTCCCATGCCTTCTCTCCTGGTGCTCACTACTGCCCCACCCGATGAAACGGACGTGGCCTCCGCGCGTTACGGCCCGGCCCCTGCTCCGGATCAGCGCTGCCCAGCGCCTAGCCGTACGCCGAGCGTCAGAGGATGCCCACCCCGACGATGCGCTCCTTGATCGCGCACGCGACTGCGGCGGTCCGCGAGTCGACGTCGAGCTTGGTGAAGATGTTGGACACGTGACGATGCACGGTGCGCTCGCTGAGGTGTAGTTCGTCGGCGATCGCGCGGTTCGGCTTTCCCTGGGCGATGGCACAGAGGACCTCGATCTCCCGCTGGGTGAGCCCGTGTGTAGCGGAATCGGCTTCCGTGGCCGCGACAATCCGGTCCAACTGCGCCAAGTCCGGCCGCGCACCCAGCCGCTCGAACGTCTCCCGGGCCGCTGAGAACTCGAGCTGGGCGCCGTCGTGGTCACCGAGTGCGAAGCAGGCCTGTCCGATCAGGACATTGAGTTTGGCCACTTCGTGCGGGGCATCCTGCTCCTGCCACGCACCGACGGCCCGCCGAAGGAGCGGCAACGCGCTCCCGGCCTCGCCCTCGGAGAGCGCCAGCGCGCCCTTCACGGCCTGCACCTCGGCCTCGATGACAGGCGTTGTCATCTCCCCGGCGGTCTCCTCGAGCTCGGTCACAGCATCACCGGCCGCCTCGGTCTTCCCGTCCTCGAGGTAGATGGAGACCGCGGCCTTCAACAGGTCCAGACGGTCGGGTGTCGCGGTCACCTCGGTCAGCGCCCGACGTATGCCGGCTGACGCGGCGTCGACGTCACCCTGGGCGAGCCTGAGGAGCGAGAGTCCCGGCTGTGTCGGGCAGCCATGCTCGGCCGCGCGGCGGTACGCCTCCTCTGCGGCATCCCACTCGCCGCGTAGCCGCCGGACTTCACCGAGCTGGTAGAACGCGTGGCCGCAGACCCAGCCGGCGTAGCCGTCGAGATCGATACAGACCGCGGCGATCTCGTCGAGGGCGTCGGACCAAGCACCGGTCAGGCACATCAACCGTGAGCGGTAGATGCGGCAGTTCCCGAGGTACGCGCCCCCCAGACTGCCCAGCGAATCGAGCCACCTGGTCATCGACCGGTTCCACGCCTGGGCGCGAACGAAGTCGCGCGTCAGACAGCACCCGCGGACCGCGGCGCAGTAGACCCAGGGGGTCACCCGCGGGGACAAGCCATCGTGGAGGAGAGCGGCCATCGCCTCCTCCAGGCGATCAAGCCCGTCCTGAAGTCGACCTGCGTCGATCAGGGTCTGACCCCACACGCACAGTGCCCACGGGACCACCTCGCCACGACTACCTTCGACGACCGCGCTCAGCAGCTCGTCGGCGTGTGAGTGGTCTCCGGTCATCCCGTGGAACATCGCCTCGGGGATCCTCAGCCATGGGCTCGCGGCGTGATCGGGGCCCAGAGCGCGGCCAACCTGCCTGAGCCAACCGTTCGCTTGGACGACCTCGTTGTTGGTGAAGAAGGCCCACCACAGCCAGAACGCGGCGTACGCCGCGTCGCTGGGCTCGTTGGCGCTGACCCGGAGGTCGAAGACACGGCGGAGCAGGGCGATCGCCTCGTCCCCCCGCGCCGAGACCTGGACCGCCTCGGCGTACGCCTCCAGATCCTCGACGGCGAGCGGCTGTTCGGCGTCGGCCGCGGCGTACTCCGCGCACGCCTCCTCCCAGCGGGACGCCGCGTGGAGCGCCCGCGCACGGGCCAGGTGAGCCGTGGCCACGGCTGCCATGCCTCCAGCATGGCCCACCTGTCCGGAGGTGGGTAGTAGTACCCACGCATCTCCCACAGGTTGGCAGCCAATGCCGATCCGACCCGGCGTCTGTGTGAGCCACTCTCGAACCAGTCAGCTCGCAACGGCGGGCACCACGGATGAGAAACACACGGACAGAGGAGATCGCGATGGAGCAAACAGGTGTGAACGGCGTCGAGCTGGCCTACGACGACGAGGGACAGGGTGCTCCCCTGCTGTTCATCCACGGCGCCATTTGGGCCGACTTCCTGCGTCCCCTGGCCACCCAGCCTGCCTTGTCCGGGTTCCGCCGCATCCGTTACCACCGCCGGGGCATCGGCGACAGCAGCGGACCGGCAGGTGGCTTCGACGACCAGGTGGCCGATGCGGTCGCACTGCTCGATCGCCTCGAGGTGGACAGCGCCCACCTCGTCGGCCACTCCGAGGGCGCCATGATCGTCATGGAGGTCGCGGCCGCCCACCCGGAGCGGGTGCGGTCCATGGCCCTGCTGGAGCCGCTCCCCCCGTTCACATGGGTGGCCGCCACCGGCTTCGCGGACATCCTGGGAACCATTGGGCCCCTGATGGAAGCGATGGCCGGTCGCTACCAGGCCGGCGATGTCATCGGCGCCTACGACGCGTTGTTCACACCTCAGGGCCTGGACTGGCGTTCGGCGGCCGGGGCCGCCGGTCCCGGCGCAGTCCGCCAGGGGATCGAGGACGCGGCCAGCTGGTTCGAGCACGAGGCGCCAGCCCTGGCCGAGTGGACCTTCCGACCCGAACAGGCGGCGGCCATCGACTGCCCCGTGCTGTCGTGGGGCGCGCAACCCGGGGAACCGCTGCCCCGCGCGACTCGCGCCTTCCTCCACGAGCTGTTCCCGCGGTGCGAGGACGTCGACCTCGAGGGTGGCGACCACTTCTCGGTCGCCACGGACCCCGCCGCGGTGGCCGACCCGATCGCCGCCTTCGTCTCGCGACACTCGGCCCCGGCCGTGCTCACCTGAGCCATTCCCGTGGCCGAGGACGGCAGCGCGATGACCCGGAACGTCCGGGGAACGACTCATCGTCCAGTGAGCGGTCCTGCTCCACCTTGCGTCACCCCGGATCCCGATTCGCGGTCCGCATGCCCAGTCGCTTGCTCACCAGCTCTTGAATAACACCGCCATCGTTGCTGCGGAGCGTGATGTGGCTCGAAGCCTTCGTCGTCACAGAGCAGTCTGAGTGCTGCGGCCCCGGCCGTGTCGTCACGAGTCGATATCCACGTCGATGCGGCACGGTCCGCCAAGCAGATCGTCCGGCCCGGCTCTGCGAGCATTCGAGGAGGCCACCACGAGAAGGGCCTCTGTCAGAAGCGGGTAGAGATCGCCCTGGGCCTGCGGGAGACACGGCTCGGCTCAGCCTTCGACGTAGACGGAGGCGCCCAGCTCGAGGAACTGCGCCGACTTCTCCGCCATCCCGGCCTCGACCGCGTCCTCGGGGTCCATTCCGACCTGCGCGGCATAGTCGCGGACGTCCTGGCTGATCCGCATCGAGCAGAACTTCGGGCCGCACATCGAACAGAAGTGCGCGGTCTTGCTCGCCTCCGCCGGGAGCGTCTCGTCATGGAAGGACTCGGCGGTGTGCGGGTCGAGCGCGAGCGCGAACTGGTCGTGCCAGCGGAACTCGAAGCGTGCCTTCGACAGCTCGTCGTCCCAGGCCCTGGCGCCCGGGTGGCCCTTGGCGATGTCCGCCGCGTGGGCCGAGAGCTTGTAGGTGATCACCCCGGTCTTGACGTCGTCGCGGTTCGGCAGACCGAGATGCTCCTTGGGGGTGACGTAGCAGAGCATCGCGGTGCCGTGCATCGCGATCGCCGCGGCCCCGATGGCGGAGGTGATGTGGTCGTAGCCTGGAGCGATGTCGGTGGCCAGCGGGCCGAGCGTGTAGAACGGCGCACCGTGGCACCAGTCCTGCTGGAGCACGACGTTCTCCTCCACGAGGTTCAGCGGCACGTGCCCGGGACCCTCGACCATCACCTGCACGTCGTGCTCCCAGGCCCGCTGGGTCAGCTCGGCCAGAGTGCGCAGCTCGGATAGCTGGGCTTCGTCGTTCGCGTCTGCGGTGCAGCCGGGGCGCAGGCCATCACCGAGGGAGAACGAGACGTCGTAGCGGGCGAAGATCTCGCAGAGCTCGTCGAAGTGTGTGTAGAGGAAGTTCTCCTCGTGGTGTGCCAGGCACCAGCCGGCCATGATCGCGCCGCCGCGCGAGACGATGCCCGTGATCCGCTGAGCGGTGAGCGGGACGTAGCGCAGCAGCACACCGGCGTGCACGGTCATGTAGTCGACGCCCTGCTCGCACTGCTCGATCACGGTGTCGCGGTAGATCTCCCACGTCATCCTGGAGGCGTCCCCGTCGACCTTCTCCAATGCCTGGTAGATCGGAACGGTGCCGATCGGGACCGGCGAGTTGCGCACGATCCACTCGCGGGTGGTGTGGATGTCGTCGCCGGTGGACAGGTCCATCACGGTGTCGGCACCCCAGGTGACAGCCCAGGTCATCTTGTCCACCTCCTCGGCGATGGAGCTGGTGACCGCCGAGTTGCCGATGTTGGCGTTCACCTTCACCAGGAAGTGCTTGCCGATGATCATGGGCTCCGACTCGGGGTGGTTGACGTTGGCCGGGATGATCGCGCGCCCGGCGGCAACCTCGGTGCGGACCACCTCGACGTCCATGCCCTCGCGGATGGCGACGTACTCCATCTCGGGGGTGATGAGGCCGCGGCGGGCGTAGTGCATCTGGGTGACGGTGCGGCCCGGCTGCGAGCGACGGGGGCGGGTCCGCCGTCCACGCCACTGCCCGCGTGCCTCTCCGCGACGCACCGCGGCCCTGCCGTTGTCGAGGAGCTGGGCCTCGCGGCCGTCATACTCCTCGGTGTCGCCGCGCTCCTCGACCCAGGCCGTGCGCAGTCCGGGGAGACCCACCTCGGGGTCGCTGCCGGGCCCGGCCGTGGCGTAGCGGTCGAAGGTGTCCCCGTTGGTGAGAGCGACCCGGGTGAACGGGACGGCGAGGTCTGGACGCGAGCCGGTGCGGTGGACGGTGCTGTGCGAGGGGTGGATCTGCATCAGTTCTCCTTGTTCGATGGGGTGAGCAGGTGGGCAACCGGGCCGCGGCCGTGGCCGAGCTGCCAGGTCGCGGAGGTGGCGAGCGCGTTGGCCACGAAGGCCTGCGCCCGCCGCGCCGCGGTCTCGAGATCGAGGCCGCGAGCGAGCTCGACGGCGAGGGCGGCGCTGTGGGTACAGCCCGTGCCGTGGTCGTTGGCCGTCGCGACAGCCGGGTGTTCGAGGACGGTGGTGACGCCGGCGGTGGCGACGAGGTCGCGGCAGGTGCCGGCGCCGGGGTCGCCGCCGGTGAGCACCACGGCCGGGCCGAGCGCGTGTACTGCGAGCGCGAGTCGGGCTGGCTCGGTGCCGGGCGGGAGGCCGGTCAGTGCCACCGCCTCGTCACGGTTGGGGGTGGCGACGTCGGCGCGGGGCAGCAGCACCTCGCGGTAGGCCAGAACGAGGGCGTCGTCACCGAGCACGGCACCGCTGGTGGAGACCAGCACCGGGTCGACGACGAGCGGCATCGAGCCGGGGAGCAGCTCCGTCACGACGTGGGCCACCGCGGCGGAGCCGAGCATGCCGGTCTTCGCGGCAGCCACGGGCAGGTCGTCGAGGACTGCTTCGATCTGGGCGCGCACGTCGGCGACGCCGAGCGCGACGATGCGGTGCACACCGGTCGTGTCCTGGGCGGTGACGGCCGTGACCGCACAGGCTCCGTGCGCCCCGAGGGCCGCGAAAGTGGTGAGGTCGGCCGCGAGCCCGGCCGCGCCTCCGGAGTCCGTGCCGGCCACGCTGAGCACGACGGGCGGGTTGCTCACCGGCCCTCTCCCAGCTCGGCCAGCAACCGGCACACCACGGC
>JALZCZ010000287.1 GCA_030862825.1 Actinomycetota bacterium
ACGTGGTGACCGCGGTTGTGCTCGATGTAGAAGTGGCCGTAGAAGCTCTGCGCGAGGGCGATCTTCGACAGCCAGCGCTCGTTGGCCTCCCGCTTGTGGCCGAGCTCGTGGGCCGTGTTGATGCCGATGCCGCCGATGCAGCCGATCGAGATGGCGAGGCCGATCTTGTCGACCGTGCTCAGGTCGCCGCCGATGCCGAGCGGGTCACCCCGGGCGATGAGATACATCGCGGCGACGAAGCCGGCGTACTGGATCGGCAGGAAGAGATAGGTGATCCAGCGGTAGTACTTGTCCTGCTCCAGCGCCTCGATCGCGTCGTCGGGTGGATTGGAGCGGTCGAGACCCGTGAGCAGGTCGATCGTCGGCACGATCACGAGGATCACCACCGGCCCGATCCAGAACCACGTGCCGACGCCGGTAGCGAGCCAGAGGCCGTAGCCGGCGAAGAAGAGCGACGGCACCACGAGGCCGATCAGCCACAGGTAGCGCTTCCTGTCCGTCCACTCGTCGCTCGAGCCGTCGGGGACGGTGCTGTTGGCGATCTGGTCGACCCGGTCCATGTCCTCACCTCTCCTGCGTGCTTTACAGGACCGTAGCGTTTGTAAAGCGGCTTGACAAGAGAGGGCCAAATGTAAAGCGGCTGCCCGTCACGCCTTCGGTCGGCGTACCTCGGCCGGGCGGACCATCACCAGGTCGAGCTCGATGGCACGCAGCGTCTCCTTGTCACGGGTGACGGGATAGACGCCGACCGCCTCGAAGCCGGCGTCCTCATACGTCGCCCACTGCTGCGGCAGCCGCGGCATGCCGTCGTAGATCGGGACACAGGACGCCTCGGACTGCATCGCCACCACGCGGTCGAGCACGGCCCGAGCGCCCTCGAAGACCTGCAGGTCGAAGCCCTGGGTGTCCATCTTCAGGTAGGCCCGGACGGGGTCGAGCCCCTGCGTGACCTCGTCGACCACCGACTCCAGGCGGCGCACCTGGATCGTCTCGGTGGTCTGCTGCTGCAGCTTGTCCGACCACCGCTTGCCGAACTCGCTGGCGGGCAGCATCGAGCTCATCGTGCCGGGCACCCGGTTGATCTCCGCCGTGCCGTCCTCGGCCCCGAGGGCGTAGGGGTACGTGGTCCACAGGTCGTCCGACGCGGCGGCGGCGCTCAGCCGCGCGTACGGCTCGGCCACCGGCTCGAAGGAAGCGATCCGGCCGCGGTAGCCGCTCTGCCGCAGACCCTCGGCGAACTGGCCGACGTTGGCGCCGACGTCCAGCACGATGTTCGCCTCGGTGGCCCGCAGCAGCCGGGAGACCTCGTGGCCGATGAAGTACTCACCCACGCGCTTCTGCGCCATCGAGAGGTGGTGACGCAGCCTGTGGTCGTCGACGAGCAGGTCGACCCCCAGGTCGTTGCGGCCCATCTTCACGAACTGCCGTTCCCGGCTCTTCCTTCTCACGGGGCGACCGTAGCGGCTCACCCGGCGTTGACCGCCTCAGCTCGTCTGCGACAGGTCAACAGGGGTCAGGCGTTCTCCCGGCGGAAGACCGCCACTCCCCACCAGACGGCGAGCCCGAAGAGGAGCCCGGTCCAGCCGACGCCCCAGCCCATCGTGGAGGCGTCGAAGTCGCCGAAGAAGGCGGCCCGGACCGCATCGACGACATGCTTGATCGGCATGAGGTCGGAGACCCGCTCGAGCCACCCGGCGCCGAAGCTCATCGGCAGCAGGATCCCCGACAGCAGCAGTACCGGCATCATCACCAGGTTGATCACCGGCGCCATCACGTCCTCGCTCTTCACCGTGAGCGCGAAGGCGTTGGAGGCCGCCGCGCACGCGCCACCCAACAGGATCGTCAGCAGTACGCCCAGCAGGATGCCGCCCAGGTGGAAGTCCATACCGAGGATCAGCCCGAGCACCACCAGGATCACGGCCTGCACGAAGAGCTGGAGCAGGTCGCGATAGAGCCGCCCGAAGAGCAGCGCTGCGCGGCTCGCCGGCGTCACCCGCTCGGCCTCGATCACGCCCTCGCGCCACTCGCCGATCAGGCTGAAGCCCGCGAAGAAGGCGCCGAAGATGCCGAGCTGCACCAGCATGCCGGGCACGAACCACGTGTACTTGTTGCCGCCGAGCTGGCTGATCACCGGCTCGAGCAGGGGCCCGAAGAGCAGCAGGTAGAGCACAGGCTGGAGCATGCCGATGATCACCCAGGCGGGGTTGCGCAGGTTCATCCGGAGCTGCCGGTTGAACACGATCACGCTCTCGCGGAGGAACGTCGTCACCGGCTTGCTCCTTCGGGGGTAGGGGTCGCCTGCGCCGCCTCGGCCTCGGCCGCCGCCTCGGCGTCACGCAGGGATCGGCCGGTGAGGTTGAGGAACACGTCGTCGAGCGTGGGCCTGGCGACCTCGATCGCCTCCAGGGAGACTCCGGCCGACTCGACGTCGCGGAGCAGTCCGGGCACCAGCTTGGCGGCGCGGGCGACCCGTCCACTGACGTGGCGGCCGGAGACCTCGACCGACTCGGCGATCGAGCCGAGCCGGTCGCGGGCGACCGCGACCTGCTCGTCGATGGACACCTCGAGGCTCACC
>JALZCZ010000290.1 GCA_030862825.1 Actinomycetota bacterium
GCTTCGCGAAGTTCGACCGCAACGTCTACCGTGGCCGTCGCCTCTCCGCCGCCCGTGCCTACCTGCACCCCGTGCGCGACCGGAAGAACCTGCGCGTCGAGACGCTGGCCTTCGTGACCGGCGTCCGATTCCAGGGCAAGCGCGCGGTCGGCGTCGACTACCAGCGGGCCGGCCGCGGACGCCGCAGCGTCGAGGCCGGCGAGGTGATCCTCTGCGGCGGCGCGATCAACACCCCGCAGCTGCTGCAGCTCTCCGGCATCGGCGACCAGGCGCTGCTCGCGCAGCACGGCATCGACGTCGTCCACCACTCGCCGGGTGTCGGCGAGAACCTCCAGGACCACCTCGAGGTCTACATCCAGTACGCCTCCAAGCAGCCCGTCTCGATCGCACCCGGCCTACGCTGGCGGATGCGCCCGAAGATCGCCTACGACTGGCTGTTCCACCGGCGCGGCCTCGGCGCCACCAACCACTTCGAGGGTGGTGGCTTCGCGCGCAGCAACGACGAGGTCGACTACCCGAACCTGATGTTCCACTTCCTGCCCGTCGCGATCCGCTACGACGGCTCGGCGCCCACCAAGGGGCACGGCTACCAGGTGCACATCGGACCGATGTACGCCGACACCCGCGGCTACGTCCGGATCAAGTCGAAGGACCCGCGCGAGCATCCGTCGATGCGGTTCAACTACCTGTCCACCGCCACCGACCGCAAGGAGTGGGTCGAGGCGGTCCGGGTGGCCCGCGACATCCTCAACCAGCCGGCCTTCGCGCCGTACAACGACGGCGAGCTCTCGCCCGGTCCCTCGGTGGAGACCGACGAGGAGATCCTCGAGTGGGTGCGCGCCGACGCCGAGACCGCGCTGCACCCGTCGTGCACCGCGAGGATGGGCCTCGACGAGATGTCCGTGGTCGACCCGGCCACGATGAAGGTGCACGGCACCGAGGGCCTGCGGGTGGTCGACGCGTCGGTCTTCCCGTTCGTCACCAACGGCAACATCTACGCGCCGGTGATGATGGTGGCCGAGAAGGCAGCCGACCTGATCGCCGGCAACACCCCCCTGCCCGCGGCCGATGTGCCGTACTACCGCTATCGGGACGGAACCCCGTTGCACCCGCCCGGCGACAGCCGCAACCATGAGGAGCAAGCATGAGCGTCGCAACCGAGAAGGACGCCGAGCCCGACATGACGACCGGTGACAGCGCACTGTCCGTGCGCCACCTCTGGAAGATCTTCGGAAAGGGCGCCGACGACATCGTCGGCACGCCCGACGCCGAGCTCCCTCGTGCCGAGCTGAAGGAGAAGACCGGCTGTGTGGTCGGCGTCAAGGACGTGTCCTTCGACGTCTCGCCCGGCGAGGTGTTCGTGGTGATGGGCCTCTCCGGCTCCGGCAAGTCGACGCTGATCCGTTGTCTCACCCGGCTGATCGAGCCGACCTCCGGCCAGATCTTCATCGACGGGCGCGACATCAACCAGTCGTCGGCCGCCGAGCTCCGCGATCTCCGGCGCAACCATGCGTCGATGGTCTTCCAGCACTTCGGCCTGCTGCCGCACAAGCAGGTGATCGACAACGTCGCTTATGGCCTCGAGATCCGCGGCATGGGCAAGAAGGAGCGCCGCGCCAAGGCCGCCGAGGTGGTCTCGCTCGTCGGGCTCGATGGCTACGAGCACTCCTACCCCGACCAGCTCTCCGGCGGCATGCAGCAGCGGGTGGGCCTGGCGCGAGCCCTGGCCGGCGACCCGTCGCTCTTGCTCTTCGACGAGCCGTTCTCCGCACTCGACCCGCTGATCCGCCGGGACATGCAGAACGAGGTGATCCGGCTCCACCACGAGCTCGGCAAGACGATGGTCTTCATCACCCACGACCTCCAGGAGGCGCTGAAGCTCGGCGACCGGATCCTGATACTGCGCGACGGTGAGCTCGTCCAGATCGGCACTCCCGCCGAGGTGGTGGGCGCACCCGCCGACGACTACGTCCGCGACTTCGTCTCCGAGGTGCCCCGCTCGCACGTCCTGACCCTGCAGTGGGTGATGCGCGAGCCCCGCGCCGACGACTCCACCGAGGGGCCGGTGATGTCGCCCGACACCATCGTCCGCAAGGCGGCCCAGGCCGCCCTCGCGTCCGACCATCCGGTCAGGGTGGTCGACGAGGGCGTGCTGGTCGGCATCGTCGACGACGACGCGATCCTCCGCGTGGTCGTCGCGGAGGAGGAGGCTCACCAGTGAGCGCCACCCTCGCCCCGACCGCCCCGGAGGCGGAGGCTCCCGGGCCGGAGGAGCCGCGCGAACGGCGTGCGATCCCGCGCTGGGCCTGGGCGCTGGGCGTGATCGGCCTGTGGATCCTGATCTGGGTGTTCACCAAGGGCCAGGACACGCTGGTGCTGCCGGGTCGTGACCACACCGACCTGCACGACTCGCTCACCGGGTTCCGCGACGACGTGCTCGCGAGCCGTGACACCAACCCGGTCATCCAGCTGACCTACGACGTCGGCGCCTGGTTCGTCTCGGTCGTCGACTGGTTCCAGCGGATGGTCTCGATCCCCGACTTCCCGCGGCCGGTGCCGCAGGTCGGCTGGCTCGGCGTCACCGCGGTCGCGGTGTGGGTCGCACTGGCCATCGCCGGCTGGCGGATCGCGCTGCTGGTCGCAGCATCGTTCGTCTCGTTCGGCCTCTTCGGCTACTGGTCCGATGCGATCGACCTGCTGATCGTGACCTTCGTCGCCGTCGGCGTCTCTGTCCTGGTCGGCATGCCGGTTGCAGTGTTGATCGGCACGGGAAATCGCGCCGTCAACTCGGTCGTCAACACGATCCTCGACATCTTCCAGACGATGCCGACCTTCGTGTACCTGCTGCCGATCGTCCTGTTCTTCGGCATCGGCGCTTCGGCGGCGGTGGTCTGCACACTGATCTATGCGCTACCCCCGATCATCCGGATCGCCGGCCACGGCATCCGCACGGTCTCGGAGACGACGATCGAGGCCACCGACTCGGCAGGGCAGACGCGGTGGCAGCGGCTGACCAAGGTGCAGCTGCCGATGGCCCGCAAGACGATCGTGGTCGGCCTCAACCAGACGATCATGGCCGCCCTGGCGATGGCCACGATCGCGGCGTACGTCGACGGCCCGGGACTCGGGCAGCCGGTGCTCAACGCGTTGGTCAAGAACGACGTGGGCGGCGGCTTCGTGCCCGGCATGCTGATCGTGGTCATGGCGGTGATGCTCGACCGGACCAGCACCGCCGCCAGCGAGTACGGCGAGAAGACAGCCCGGGGCCGGGTCAACCTCCCGCTTCGGCGGATGGTGCTCGCGGCCACCGGCGTGGGGGCGATCGTCGCCGTCTACCTGTCCCGCACGTACTCTTCGCTCGCCGAGTTCCCTGAGACATCCTTGGGCCCCGAGGTCGCAGATGCGGTCGACAGGTTTGCCAACTGGTTCACCGACACCTTCCGCGACCTCACGCAGGGCTTCAAGGACGGGGTCAGCTGGGCGCTGCTCAACCCGATGCAGGAGCTCCTGGCCGAGTCACCGTGGTGGCTGGCCGGCATCGCGATCCTGACCCTGGCATTGGTCTTCGGCGGTATCCGGGCACTGCTCCCGACCGTGATCTGCCTGGCCGGCATCCGCTACTTCGACCTGTGGCACGACGCGATGATCACCCTGAACATGACCCTGGTCGGCACCGTGCTGGTGATGATCCTGGCCGTGGTCTTCGGCGTCTGGATGGCACGCAACCCCAAGGCCGACCTGGTGCTGCGGCCCCTGCTGGACACCGGGCAGACGATCCCACCGTTCGTCTACCTGATCCCGATGCTGGCTCTCTACGGGCCGACGCGGTTCACGGGAATCGTGGCGGGCGTGGTCTACGCCGCGCCGGTGGCGATCAAGCTGGTGGCCGACGGCGTGAAGGGCGTCTCGCCCACCACCCTCGAGGCGGCCCGGTCGACCGGCTCCACGACCTGGCAGGAGATCACCAAGGTGCAGCTGCCGATGGCTCGCGGCTCGCTGGTGCTCGCCGCCAACCAGGGACTGCTCTACGTGCTCGCCATGGCGGTGATCGGCGGCATGGTCGGTTCCGGTGCGCTGGGCTACGACATCGTCCTCGGCTTCGGCCGCTCCGAGGAGTGGGGCAAGGGCGCCGCGGCTGGCATCAGCATCGTGCTGCTCGGGATCATGCTCGACCGGATCGCCCGGGGTGCGGCTCACCATGACCCGGTGACGCACGACCCGGCAGGACGACCGTG
>JALZCZ010000299.1 GCA_030862825.1 Actinomycetota bacterium
AGGTCGTCCTCGCGGTCGAGCATCACGAAGTCGGTGATGCCCAGCCGCTTGAGCTGGATCGCGGCGCCCATCCCCCCGAAGCCGGTGCCGACGATGATCGCCTGGTAGGTCATGCCTCTTGAATATCGTTCAATAGGCGGGATGGCAAGGGTGTGTGATGTGGCCTATGGCGGCTGGTTTCCCCGGTGCACCGGGGAAACTGTCACTTCTCAGGGAATGCAACACCCCAGAAGCGACTGTTCCCCCGGTGAACCGGGGAAACCGGCAACTGCCTCAGCCGCCGGCGAGCGCGTCGCGCACGGGCACGAACTTCGCCTGCGCCTCGGCCAGCTCGGCCTCAGGGTCGGAGTCGGCGACGATGCCGCAGCCGGCGAAGAGCCGCACGGTGTCGCCCTCGACGGCCGCCGAGCGCAGCGCGATGCCCCACTCGCCGTCGCCGTCCGCGTCCATCCAGCCGACGGGCGCGGCGTAGCGGCCGCGGTCCATGCCCTCGAGCTCGGTGATCAGGGCCTGCGCGGAGGGGGTCGGCGTCCCTCCGACGGCGGCCGACGGGTGCAGCGCAGCCGCGAGCTGGAGCGAGGAGACGGTGGCCGCGTCGTGCACCACGCCCGCGACGTCGGTCGCGAGGTGCATAACGTTGGGCAGGTGGAGGACGAACGGCGCCTCGGGCACGTTCATCGACGAGCAGTGCGGCTCGAGCGCGTCGGCGACCGAGCGGACGGCGTACTCGTGCTCCTCGAGGTCCTTCGAGCTGCGGGCCAGGGCCGCGGCCAGGGCCAGGTCGCGGTCGTCGTCGCCCGTGCGCCGGATGGTGCCGGCCAGCACCCGGGAGGTGACCAGGCCGCGCTCGCGGCGCACCAGAAGCTCCGGGGTCGCGCCGAACAGGCCGGCCACGTGGAACGTCCAGCACATGGGGTACGTCGCCGCCAGCCGCCGCAGCGGCCACCGGACGTCGATGGGCTGGTCGGCGGTGGCCACGAGGTCGCGCGCGAGGACGACCTTCTCCAGGTCGCCGGCGTTGATCCGGGAGACCGCGTCAGCGACGACGGACATCCACTCCTCGCTGTTGAGGGCGCCGTCTGCGAAGCTCACACCGGCCGGGCCTGACGGTGCGGCCGTGGCGGCGACCGCGCTCTCGGGGAAGCCCAGGTCGCCCACGGAGACCGTGGTGAGCCAGGCCGAGTCACCGCGACGACCGACCACGACCTCGGGCACCAGCAGCACGGAGTCACCGGGGTCGTCGGCGAAGCCGAAGCTGCCGAAGCAGATCAGGCCGCTCCCCGGCTCGGCGACCTCGTCGCGCTCCAGGGCCCGGGCGGCGGTCTCGCTCCACCACTTGTCGGCGTCGGCGAAACGGGTCGGGCCCTCGGTGTGCACGGAGGCGGCGACGCCCCATCCGACGACACCGTTGCCGCGGCGTACCCACGCCACGGGCTCCTCAGCTGGCAGCAGGTCGACCAGTGCCGTGGCGGTCTCGAGATCCAGGGGGATGGTCCGGACGACCAGGGTGCCCGGCGTGGGGTCGTCAGCCGAGATGGCGCCAGTCGTCACGAGTTCGAGCGTAGCGACCGCGTCGTCGGAGTACGTCGGTCGGTGGCCGACCTCACGTAGTCTCACCCGCCATGAACGCACCGACCGGGCCCGCGTCGTCGAGTCGGCCTCCCGTCGTACCGATCGTGCTCGGCGTGCTCCTGGTCGCCGCCGTGATCGCAGCGGCTCTTCTCATCGAGCGGGCGACCGACGGCGACATCGACCTGCCGGAGTCGCTGCCCGGCGGGCTGCGCGCCGACGGAGACCTGCCTGCCGCGGCGGTGGTCGCCGAGCGCAATCTCGAGAAGACCCTGGACGCCACCGTCACTCTCGGTACCTACCGCGACGACAACGACGAGAGCGACGCGACGCTCACCGTCATCGATGCCGAGGCGGGTCCGTTCGCGCCCGACGGTCCGCAGCCGGCGCCGGAGGCGCTCGGCCTCGAGCGGGCCAGCACCGAGCTGGTGCGCGAGGGCGACGTCCTGTGTCGGTTGGCCTGGGGCAAGTCCGTGGCCGAGGGTGCAACGGCTCCCGACGAGGACCCTGTCGCGCTCTACTGCCAGCTCGGCGCCGACGGCCGCACGTACTGGCTCAACGCTCGCGGGATCTCCGTCGACGACGCCGTCGAGATCCTGGACGACGTCGCCGAATGAGCATCCACTAGCTCCAGTAGACGACGACCTTGTCACCCACGGCGACCAGCTCGTAGAGGGCCGCGATCCCTTCGTAGTCACGCACGTTGACGCAGCCGTGCGAGGCGCCGTTGTAGCCGACCGCCGCGAAGTCCGGCGAGTAGTGCACCGCCTGACCTCCTGAGAAGAACATTGCGAACGGCATCGACGTGTCGTAGAGCGACGAGACGTGGTCACGGCTCTTCATGTAGACGCCGAAGACACCTTCCCGGGTCGGCGTCGCCGAGCCGCCGAACCGTACGTCGACGGTCTGGCGCACCTCGCCGTCGACCACCCAGCGCAGGGTGTTGCTCGACTTGTCGATGCACAGCACGCGACCCGCCGTGCAGCGCGGGTCGAGCGCCCCGGGCACGTTGCCGTTGCTCGACGGCACCTCGTTGGCGAGCTCCGCCTCCGTCGGCTCCGTGGTCATGGCGTGCAGGCGGTCGAGGGTCCGCTGGTCGACCTCACCCGTCGCCGGTATCTCGCGCTTGGCCTGGAAGCCGCGCACGGCCTCGGTGGTGATGTCGCCGTAGACGCCGGTGACGTCGCCCTCGAACCAGTCGATCTGTCGCAGGCGGGCCTGGACCCGCCGCACCCGGTCGCCCTCGTCGTCCGGTCCGAGCAGTCGGGGACCTGGCAGGAGCCCGGACTCCTTGGTCGGCTCGTCGTCCGGCTCCGGGGAAGGCTCGTCCGTCGGCTCGGGATCCGGCGTCCGTGTGGGCGTCGGGCTCTCGGCCTGCTCGGGCTCCGGGTCGAGGACCGCCGGTCCGGCCTGCGTGGAGCCGGCGCCGGGGTCGTTCGACGTGAGCGACGAGGGCAGGCCCCAGCCGACGCCGTAGCCGACGGCGGACGCGAGGACGACGACCACGAGCGTGAGCGCGAGACGACGGGCGATCTTCATGACTTCTTCCTGGCAGTGCGGGGTTCTCTGACACCAAGGTGACGCAGTGAGCGCCGGAAAGGTTGCTCCCGCGGCGGCCACCGGTCGTCCCGTGACCAAGTCGTAATGCTCACGCCCCGCGGGCTGAGCTTGCGAAGGCCGCGAGCCGGGCGGGAGGTTGAGTCGGGCTCGGCGTCGGCGCGAGCGGAGCGAGAGGCGGCGCGACCCGTATCGAAACCAGAGTCGTAGGGTTTCGGCCGTGGCCCGCGCAGACCTCGACAAGCAACCGACCGACGTACGCCGGATGTTCGACGCGGTCGCGCGCCGCTACGACGTGACCAACGACGTGCTGTCGCTGGGTCAGGACCGGCGCTGGCGACGCGACGTGATCGACGCCGTCGACCCGCAGTACGGCGAGCGGGTGCTCGACCTGGCGGCCGGCACCGGCACCTCCAGCCAGCCGTTCGCAGACCGCGGCGCGCAGGTCGTCCCCTGTGACTTCTCGCTCGGCATGCTGCGCGTCGGCAAGCAGGCCAAGCCCGAGCTCCCGTTCACGGCAGGCGACGGCACCCAGCTGCCGTTCGCCGACGAGACGTTCGACGCCGTCACGATCTCCTTCGGGCTGCGCAACATCGTCGACCCGCTCGCCGGCCTCCGAGAGATGCTGCGGGTGACCAAGCCGGGTGGTCGGCTCGTGGTCTGCGAGTTCAGCCACCCGACCTGGCCGCCGTTCCGCACGACCTATATCGAGTACCTCATGCGCGCCCTGCCAACCGTGGCCCGCGCGGTGTCCTCGTCGCCGGAGGCCTACGTCTACCTGGCGGAGTCGATCCGGGCCTGGCCCGACCAGCAGGGGCTCGCCGACCTGGTGGAGACGGCCGGGTGGCGGGCGCCGGAGTGGCGCAACCTCTCGGGCGGCATCGTGGCGCTGCACCGAGCCGTCAGGGAATGACCGTCACCGGTGTGGCGACGGCGTCCATCGCGGGCTCCACCTCGTAGAGCCGCACCCGTCTGTCCGAAGAGTCGGTGAAACCCGCGACGTCGGCGAAGACGAAGGTCGGCTTCAGCCGCTCCGGTCGCGCGTCCGCCGCGTGCTCACCGGACAGTCTCCGCTCGGAGACCGCGCGCGGCGCATAGCGGGCGATCAGCTCGTCGCTGCGCTGGATCTGGTCCTTCGGCACTGCCAGCCGGACGTGCGCGCGACGCAGCCTCCGGCCAGCGGGTGGGAGGCGTAGGACGGCATGCGGCGAACCCGCCGATGGTCATTTAGGCAATGCCGCCATGCACTAAATCCGCAGATGAGAGGGCATTTCCGCCTGATTCCCCCCGGGTGTGACGGGTGGCCCCGGGAGTGGCAGACTGAGGCTTGCGTCACTAGTGATTCGGTTCACAAGGTCACAATCAGCGGCCCGGGCGACACCGGCCGGAGTCGTGCCCCGAGGTCGTGCCCAGTGCGGAGGAGGAAGCCAGAATGGAGCTCTACACACCGGTCCTCTTTCTGGCCGGTCTGGCCACGGTGTTCGTGCTCGGCTCCCTGGCGACCAGCCTGCTGGTGGGCCCGAAGCGCTACAACCGCGCCAAGCTCGACTCCTACGAGTGCGGGATCGAACCCACGCCACAGCCGGTGGGCGGCGGCCGGTTCCCGGTGAAGTACTACATCACCGCGATGCTCTTCATCATCTTCGACATCGAGATCATCTTTCTGTTCCCGTGGGCTGTGCACTTCGACGCGATGAAGTTCTTCGGGCTGGTCGAGATGGTCATCTTCATCGCCACCGTGTTCGTCGCCTACGTCTACGTATGGCGCCGCGGCGGCCTCGATTGGGACTGAGGGACATCTGACATGGGTATCGAGGACAAGCTGCCGAGCGGCGTACTGCTGAGCACCGTCGAGGGTCTCTCGGGCTACATGCGCAAGGCCAGCTTCTGGCCGGCGACCTTCGGGCTGGCCTGCTGCGCGATCGAGATGATGACCTCCGGTGGCCCGAAGTACGACCTCGCGCGCTTCGGCATGGAGGTCTTCCGGGCCAGCCCGCGCCAGGCGGACCTGATGATCGTGGCCGGCCGGGTGAGCCAGAAGATGGCGCCGGTGCTCCGCCAGATCTACGACCAGATGCCCGACCCCAAGTGGGTGCTCGCGATGGGCGTCTGCGCGAGCAGCGGCGGCATGTTCAACAACTACGCCATCGTCCAGGGCGTCGACCACATCGTCCCGGTCGACATGTACCTCCCCGGCTGCCCGCCGCGTCCCGAGATGCTGATCGACGCGATCCTCAAGCTCCACGACCAGGTGCAGCACGCCAAGCTCGGCGCCAACCGCGCCGCCGAGGTGGTCGAGCTCGAGACCGCCGCGTTGAGGGCGCTGCCCACCTCGGAGATGAAGGGACTGCTGCGTTGAGCGACGACTCCAAGGCACCCGACCAGCCCGCCGTCGACCAGTCGCCGGAGAACGCGCCCGCGACGCTCGGTCAGGAGGTCCGGCAGGTCGGCAGGCGCACCGGCATGTTCGGCACCAAGGGCACCGGTGACACCAGCGGCTACGGCGGCCTGGTGCAGCCGATCGTCCATCCCGGCGCCGCGTCCCGCCCGTTCGGTGGCTGGTACGACGAGGTGGCCGACGCCCTCGAGACCACGGTCGACCTCGGAAGCGTGGTCATCCATCGCGGCGAGATCACCTTCCACGTCCGCCGCGAGGACCTGCTGGCGGTCGCGAAGCTGCTGCGCGACGACCCGCGGATGCGCTTCGAGTTCTGCTCGGGCGTCAGCGGTGTGCACTACCCCGACGACACCGGCGCCGAGCTGCACGCGGTCTACCACCTGCTCTCGATGACCTACAACCGCCGGATCCGCCTCGAGGTGTCCGCGCCCGACGCCGACCCCCACATCCCGTCGCTGGTCCCGGTCTACCCCACCAACGACTGGCACGAGCGCGAGACCTACGACATGTTCGGGATCATCTTCGACGGGCATCCCGCGCTCGCCCGGATCCTCATGCCCGACGACTGGCCGGGCCACCCCCAGCGCAAGGACTACCCGCTGGGGGGCATCCCCGTGGAGTACAAGGGCGGCTCGATCCCGCCACCGGACCAGCGGAGGTCCTACAACTGATGACCGCGACATCCAAGGGCACAGACGACATCTACGCAGGCGCGTCGGAGACCACCGAGGGCAAGGTCTTCACCGTCACCGGCCAGGACTGGGACCAGATCGCGGAGGGCCTCGCCGAGGAGGGCGAGGAGCGGATCGTGGTCAACATGGGGCCGCAGCACCCCTCCACACACGGCGTGCTCCGGCTGATCCTCGAGCTCGAGGGGGAGACCGTCACCGAGGCCCGGTGCGGCATCGGCTACCTCCACACCGGCATCGAGAAGAACATGGAGTACCGCACCTGGGTGCAGGGCACCACGTTCTGCACCCGGATGGACTACCTGAGCCCGTTCTACAACGAGGCGACGTACGCCCTGGGCGTCGAGCGGCTGCTCGACATCGAGGACGACATCCCCGAGAAGGCCGACGTCATGCGGGTGCTCATGATGGAGCTCAACCGCATCTCCTCCCACCTGGTCGCCATCGCCACCGGCGGCATGGAGATCGGCGCCCTGACCGTGATGACGATCGGCTTCCGCGAACGCGAGCTGGTGCTCGACCTGTTCGAGCTGATCACCGGCCTGCGCATGAACCACGCGTTCATCCGGCCCGGCGGCGTCGCCCAGGACCTGCCCCCCGGTGCCCTCGACGAGATCCGCGCCTTCATCGCGCTGATGAAGAAGCGCCTTCCCGAGTACGCCGCCCTGTGCAACGCCAACCCCATCTTCAAGGCGCGCCTCGAGGGCGTCGGCCACCTCGAGCTCGAGGGCTGCATGGCGCTCGGCCTCACCGGGCCGGTCCTGCGCAGCACCGGCTACCCGTGGGACCTGCGCAAGACCGAGCCCTACTGCGGCTACGAGGACTACGAGTTCGACGTACAGACCTGGGACACCTGCGACTCCTACGGCCGCTTCCGGGTCCGTCTCGGCGAGATGTGGGAGTCGCTGCGGATCGTCGAGCAGTGCGCCGACCGCCTCGCCACGCTCGAGGGAGCGCCGGTGATGGTGGCCGACAAGAAGATCGCCTGGCCCAGCCAGCTCGCGATCGGCAGCGACGGCATGGGCAACAGCCTCGACCACATCCGCCACATCATGGGCGAGTCGATGGAGGCGCTGATCCACCACTTCAAGCTGGTCACCGAGGGCTTCCGCGTGCCCGCCGGCCAGGCCTACGTGCCGATCGAGGGACCGCGCGGCGAGCTCGGCGCGCACGTCGTCTCCGACGGCGGTACCCGCCCGTTCCGGGCGCACTTCCGCGACCCGTCGTTCACCAACCTGCAGGCGACCAGCGTGATGAGCGAGGGTGGCATGGTGGCCGACGTGATCGTCGCGATCGCCTCGATCGACCCGGTGATGGGAGGTGTCGACCGTTGAGCTCGACCACAGAGTCGTCGACAGGGGGGACCCTCGACGACGCGACGCTCGCCGAGCTGCACGAGATCGCGGCCCGCTACCCGCAGAAGCGCTCCGGCCTGCTCCCGATGCTCCACCTCGTCCAGTCGGTTGCCGGGCGGATCACGCCCGAGGGGATCGAGGCATGCGCCGACATCCTCGACCTCAGCGCAGCCGAGGTCAGCGGGGTCGCGACCTTCTACACGATGTACAAGCGCAAGCCGGTCGGCGACTACCACGTCGGCGTCTGCACCAACACGCTGTGCGC
>JALZCZ010000315.1 GCA_030862825.1 Actinomycetota bacterium
CCTGATCGGGGTGGTGCCCCACGAGCGCGAGGCCGAGGCCCTGCGCGCGGCCGGGCTGGCCGACGAGGTGGTGGTCGCCGACGCCCGCAACCCGGTCGAGCTGCGCGACGCCGTCGCCAAGGCCGGAGGACCGGCCGACGTGACGGTCGTCTGCGTCGACGTGCCCGGCTGCGAGGGCGGCGCCATCCTGTCCACCGCCGACCGGGGCACGGTCGTCTTCTTCTCCATGGCCACGTCGTTTGCGGCCGCCGCGCTGGGCGCGGAGGGGCTGGCCGCCGACGTCACGATGATCGTCGGCAACGGCTACGTGCCGGGCCATGCGGCGTACGCGATGGAGCTGCTGCGCGGGAACGACGGCGTCCGTCGCCTCTTCGAGAGCAGGCTCTGATGGCCCGCCACGTGTCCAAGCTCGATCTCGATCCGGCCACCGTCAGGCAGGCCCGCAGCCTCGCCCGCAAGGCGGGCCGGCCGATCGTCACCATTGCCAAGCGGCACACCACCGTCTCGGTGGAGCGCGCGACCCTGCGCCTGGCGGGGCTCCAGGGCGCCGACAGCGAGGGTCAGCCCTGGGTCAACCGGCTGCTCGACGTGGTCCGCGCCGACGTCGGCCTCGAGCACGGCGTGGCGCTCCCGGTCTGGGACGCCCTCGCCCGCGGGGAAGCGGAGGACCTGGCCACGCTGGCGCAGAAGGCTGGCGCCGGCTCGGTCAGGTTCCGGGTGCCGGAAGGGCGCGACGCGCAGCGGGCCCGCACCGCGAGCCGGAAGCAGGTCGCTGCCGGCATCCGCAGGATCGACGCGCGGCGCCGCGAGCGCGAGCGGATGATCAAGCGCCACGGCGACGCGCCCCGTCAGCCGTGGATCTACCTCATCGTTGCCACTGGCGACATCCACGAGGACATCCCGCAGGCCCAGCAGGCCGCTCGCGAGGGCGCCGACGTGATCGCGGTGATCCGGTCCACCGGACAGAGCCTGCTCGACTACGTGCCCGAGGGCGCGACCCGCGAGGGCTTCGCCGGCACCTACGCCACCCAAGAGAACTTCCGGCTGATGCGGGCCGCGCTCGACGAGTCGAGCAGGGAGCTCGGCCGCTACGTGCGGCTGACCAACTACGCCTCCGGGCTCTGCATGCCGGAGATCGCTGCGCTGGCCGGCCTGGAGCGCCTCGACATGATGCTCAACGACTCGATGTACGGGATCCTGTTCCGCGACATCAACCCGGTCCGCACCTTCGTCGACCAGCGGTTCAGCCGGCAGGTGCACGCCCGGGCCGGCATCATCATCAACACCGGCGAGGACAACTACCTCACCACGGACGACGCTGTCGAGGCCGCACACACGGTGACCACCAGTCAGCTTCTCAACGAGTACTTCGCCAAGGAGGCGGGGCTCGAGGACTGGCAGCTCGGCCTGGGCCACGCCTTCGAGATCGACCCCGAGGTCCCCGACTCGTTCCGGATGGAGCTCGCCCATGCGCTGCTGGCCCGCGAGCTGTTCCCGAAGGCGCCACTGAAGTGGATGCCGCCCACCCGGCACATGACCGGCGACGTGTTCCGCGGCTACCTCCTCGACGGCTTCTTCAACCTCGCCGGGGCGCTGACCGGGCAGGGCATCCTGCTGGTCGGCATGATGACCGAGGCCGTGGTCACCCCGTGGATCTCCGACCGCGACCTGGCTCTCCAGAACGTCCGCTACGTCATGAACGCCGCCGGCAACCTCCACGAGGACTTCCGCCCCGAGCCCGACGGGTTCATCGCCCAGCGTGCCCGCCAGGTGCTGGGGGAGTCGATCGACCTGATGGAGCGGATCATCGAGCACGACAACGGACTGCTCGACGCCATCGCCGACGGCACGTTCGGCCTGATGAAGCGGCCGGCCGACGCCGGGCGTGGGCTGGACGGAGTGGCCCGCAAGTCCGCGGCGTACTACAACCCCGCGAGCGAGATCCTGGCCCTTCGAGACGGCGCTGGCGCGCCTCCTCAGGAACCGAGGTAGAACCATGGAGCCCCACATCATCCGCCCGTACGGCGACACCACCGGTGACGGCATGGTGCAGCTCAGCTTCACCTTGCCGATGCCGCACTCCAAGATCGCCGAGGGAGCGGCCGCGCAGCTGGCCAACAAGATGGGTATGGACCCCGCCCTGGTGGTGCACGCCAAGCCGATGGGGACGGGGTTCACGTTCTTCGTCGTCTACGGCCGGGTCAGCCACCTGGTCGACACGAGCAAGGTCGAGGTGATCGAGCGCGACTACCCGCTGCTCACGCCCAAGGAGGCCAACGCGGCCATCAAGCGGTCGCTGCGCCGCCGCCTCACCGTGGTGGGCGCCTGCATCGGCACCGACGCCCACACCGTCGGCATCGACGCGATCCTCAACATCAAGGGGTTCGCGGGGGAGAAGGGCCTGGAGTACTACCGCGAGCTCAAGGTCGTGAACCTCGGCGCCCAGGTCTCGGTGCCCCACCTCGTCGACCGGGCCCGCGCCGAACGTGCGGACGCCGTGCTCGTCTCCCAGGTGGTCACCCAGCGCGACGCCCACCTGCTCAACACCCGCGAGATGGCGGCTGCGTTCCGCGAGTCCTACCCCTCCGACAAGCGACCGCTCCTGATCGTGGGCGGCCCGCGCTTCGACGAGGCGATGGCCGGCGAGCTCGGCGTGGACCGGGTCTTCAGCAGGGGTACGACGCCGGGCGAGGTCGCGTCGTACCTGGTCCACCGTCTCGTCGCGAGGAGCGCCGCCGCATGACCATCGACGGGCCCGAGGTCGGCACCCGCGTCGTCCACCGCCGCTACGTCCCCTACTCCCACGCGCACTACGCCGGCAACCTGGTCGACGGCGCCTACAGCCTCGGGCTGTTCGGCGACGTCGCCACCGAGATGTGCATCCGCACCGACGGCGACGAGGGCCTGTTCGCGTCCTACTCCGACGTGCAGTTCCGGGCCCCCGTCCGGGCCGGCGACGTGCTCGAGATCAGCTGCGAGCTGGTCCGGGTCGGCACCCGGTCGCGGGTGATGGACTTCGCCGTCCACGTCGTCGCCCGGGGCACCGCGACCGAGCAGAGCCCAGGCGCCGCCAGGGTTCTCGACGAACCGGTCCTGGCGACCTCCGCGACGGGCACGGTCGTCGTACCCGGCTAGCTGTGGTTTCGGGCAGGGTCCGGCGCGGCGGTCCACGACACGCCGGTCCGCGAGCAGATTTTGCTGAACTTTTGGCAAACGGCAGGCATCGCGCTGACCTGCGCGAACGCCGGTCTGCCCAGGTCAGCGGGTGGTTGACAGCCACGCCTCGACAGCGGAACGCTGTGCCGTCGGCTCATGCAGGTCGCGGTCGGCGAACCGACGTCCGAGTGGCTGGACTCGGAGGGTGTCGTGCGCCAGGCACCAGTCCGAACTGGTTCGCGGAGGTCGGTTCGCTCCCGCGAGAGCGACGCGGAAGGATCTCGGCCTCCCTAGACAACGCCCCGGCCTCGACAGCCAGTTGATTTCCGGGACGGCCGAAGGTGTCTGGGATCCTTCCGCCCTCCTGCAGCCGGGGCACCCCACCGACGGGTAGGTTTTCAGGGTGCTGCTGCGGACCGGGATAGGCCTGCTCGCGGGCCTGGTCCTGTCCTTCGCCTTCGAGCCGCTCGCCGTCGCGTACGTCATGCCCCTGGCGCTGGCCGGCTTCGCGCTGACCACCCGAGGGCTGCCGGCCCACCAGGCGTGGCTGCCCGGCCTCGCGTTCGGCGTCGGCTTCTACTTCGTGACCGCGTACTGGATGCGGGGCTCCATCGGCACCGATGCCTGGATCGGCATGTGCACCGCCGAGGCGCTGTTCTACGGCGCCCTGGGTGGCGCTTCGGCAGTGCTGCAGCGACTGCGGCTCTGGCCGGTCTGGCTGGCCGCCGCGTGGGCCACCATGGAGGTCCTCCGGAGCGGATGGCCGTTCAGCGGCATGCCCTTCGGCCGCCTGGCCTTCGGGGTCGTCGACACACCAGTCGCCCAGGCGCTGCCCTACGTGGGCTCCACCGGTCTCAGCTTCCTCCTGGCACTGCTCGGGTTCCTGCTCGCCTGGGTGGTCATCGCGCGTGACCGCCGTGACCGCCTGGTCGCCGCGGGCATCCTCATCGCGGCCTCGGCCGCCATCTCGCTGCCGGCGCTGGCACCCTTCTCCCTGGACGAGGAGCGGCCCGCGACGGTCGCGGTGGTCCAGGGCGACGTGCCAGGTCCGGGCAACGACATCCTCTACGACCACGAACAGCTCACCGACAACCACGTGCAGGCCACGATCGACCTGGCCGCCGACGTCGACGCCGGGGCCCGGCCCCAACCCGACTTCGTGCTGTGGCCGGAGAACTCCACCGCCGTCGACCCGTTCCGTCCCGGCGCGGTCAACAGCGGGCTCAACGCGGCGGCCGCGGCGATCGGCGTCCCCGTCCTGGTCGGTGGCCTGGTCGATGCGGGGCCCGACCGCGTGCTCAACCAGGGCATCGTCTGGGACCCCGAGACCGGCGCCGGCGACCGCTACACGAAGTGGCATCCGGTCGTCTACGGCGAGTACATCCCGTTCCGGGGCTTCATGAAGAGCATCGGCCTCGAGCACCACAGCCAGCTCGCCCGGATCCCGCGCGACATGCTCAGCGGCACCCGTACGTCGCCGCTGCAGGTGGGTGGGATCGGGGTCGCCGACTCGATCTGCTTCGACGTCGCGTACGACGACGGCATCTACGCGCAGGTCGAGGAGGGCGCCGAGATGCTGACGGTCCAGACCAGCAACGCGAGCTTCATCTTCACCGACCAGATCGACCAGCAGTACGCGATCACCCGGCTGCGCGCGATCGAGACCGGCCGCTGGCTGGCGGTGGCCTCGACCAACGGCATCTCCGGCGTGATCCGACCTGACGGCTCGGTGGCGGCCGAGGCGGAGCCGCGTACGACGACCGTGCTGGTCGAGGAGGTGACGCTGATGTCCGGCGTCACGCCCGCGGTCCGGCTCGGCGCCTGGCCGGGCCGGCTGTTCACCGTGCTGACGCTGGTCGGCCTCCTGCTGGGCACGGTCACGTATCGTCGAGGGCAAGACTCGCCGCGCCGCGCCGTGGCTCCAGGTGGCGTGGAGACTCGTCCAGGGGAGAGGCAGCCAGCATGAGCACCGAGCACCTCGGACGGGTCGTCGTGGTGATCCCGACCTACAACGAGGCCGACAACCTCGCGTGGATCGTGGCCCGCCTGCGGCGCGCCCACCCCGAGCTCGACGTGCTGGTCGTCGACGACGAGTCTCCCGACGGCACCGGCCGGATCGCCGACGGCCTGTCCCGGTCGGACCCCCAGGTCCACGTGCTGCACCGCGCCGCCAAGGGTGGCCTCGGGGCGGCGTACCTCCACGGCTTCGGCTGGGCCCTGGAGCAGGGCTACGACGTGATCGGTGAGATGGACGCCGACGGCTCCCACCAGCCCGAGCAGCTGCACCGGTTGCTCGACGCCCTCGACCGTGCCGACCTGGTGATCGGCTCCAGGTGGGTGCCCGGGGGATCGGTCGTCAACTGGCCGCGACGCCGCGAGCTGCTCTCGCGGGGCGGCAACCTCTACGTGCGCCTCCTGCTCGGCATCGGCGTCCGCGACGCGACGGCCGGCTACCGGCTGTTCCGGCGCGAGACGCTGGAGAAGATCGACCTGGCCAAGGTCCGGTCGACCGGCTACGTGTTCCAGACCGACCTGGTGGCGCGCACCCTGAACGCCGGGATGACGGTCCGTGAGGTGCCGATCGAGTTCGTGGAGCGGGTCCGCGGCGACTCGAAGATGAGTGGCGCCGTCGCCACCGAGTCGCTCAAGCGGATCACCGCGTGGGGCCTGCGGGAGCGGCGCGACCAGGTCCGCCGCGCGTGGCGAGACCGGAGGGGCTGACCATGGCTCGTCGTCGCAGGGGCTTGGCGTGGCTGCTGTTCGTCGCGTTCGTCGTCGTGCCGATCGTGGAGATCTACGTGCTGATCCAGGTGGGTCAGGTGATCGGGCCGTGGTGGACGATCCTGCTCCTGGTCGCCGACAGCATCCTCGGCAGCTGGCTGATCAAGCGCGAGGGTGGCCGCGCGTGGCGGGCGCTGCGCTCCGCCCTGGACAGCGGCCGGATGCCGGCCAAGGAGCTGGCCGACGGCGCGCTGATCCTGATCGGCGGCACGCTCATGCTCAGCCCCGGTTTCGTCACCGATGCCTTCGGGATCCTGCTGATCCTGCCGTTCACCCGGCCGGTGTTCCGGCGGCTGCTGGCCGCGGTGGTGACCAAGAAGCTGCTCGTCACCGGCTCCGGCGCGGCCGGCTTCCCCGGCGCCGGCCCCGAAAATGCACGTCGCCCCGGACCCCGGTCCGGAGGACCGGTCGTCCAGGGCGACGTGGTCGAGCAAGAAGAGTGAGGCTTGCCGGTCCTCGGCACTCACCGGATCTCGACGCGCTCGTCGCGACCTCGTCCCTCGGTCGCGCGGCCACCATCACGGCGTCCGCCTTCGCTCAGCTCAGGCGGTCGCCTTACGCTTGCGCGCGTTGGCGCGGTGCAGGTGCGCGGGACCGATCTCTCCGCCACGGAGCAGCTCGAGCCGCTCCTTGAGGATGTCCTCGAGCTCCTTCTCCGAACGCCGCTCCAGCAGCATGTCCCAGTGGGTGCGGACCGGCTTCTCGGCCTTCACCTCACGCTCGATGCCGGCCGTGCTCTCGGCCTCGGCGCCGCAGCGCGGGCACTCCCAGACCGCCGGGATCTCGGCCTCGACCGACATCGTGATCTCGAACTCGTGCCCGTGGGCGCAGCGATAGCCCACCTGCTGCCGAGCCGCGAACTCAATTCCGCGCTCGTCCTCGAAACTCTGGCCTCCGAGTCGTGCGCCACGCAATGTGCGCTCCGCCATGAGGCACCTCCCAAACGTTGTGGTCCTACCGAGTGTGTGACGGTAGTGCCGCCTCGTCGTGGTGCCACGCTGTAGCAGGCACCAGCCATCGACGTCCCTCCATCTATCAGCACAACGTTACTCGGGTGGGCAAGATTCCGATCAATTCCCGACATTCCCTCGCAACCGACGTAAATCCTTCCGGGTCAGGCGATTGTCCTCGGGACCTCGTTGCCGGCGTCGCGGATGCCCCGCACTGTGTCCACCCGCATCAGCAGCAGCCCACCGACCACGAAGAAGCCGATCAGCGCGAAGATGGCGGGTCGATAGGAGTCGGTGAGCTGGTAGACCACGCCGAAGACCAGCGTCCCGAACCACGACGTGCCGCGGTCCATGGCGTGGTAGAAGCTGAAGTACTCGGCCTCCTTGCCGGCCGGGATCAGCAGCGAGAAGTACGAGCGGGCGAGCGCCTGGGTGCCGCCCAGGACCACGCCGATAGCGACGCCCAGGAGCAGGAACGGCACCAGCTGCCCCGCCGGCAGGAACAGCGCCACGGTGACGATGGCCATCCAGATGCCGAGGCCGACCAGGATCACCCGCTTGGCGCCCAGCCTGCCCGCCGCCCGGCCGAACACGATCGCACCGCCGACGGCGACGAACTGCACGAGCAGGTACGTCGCCAGGACGGTGCTCAGGCTGAAGTCGAGCTCGTCGGTGCCGTAGATCGAGGCCTGCGAGATGACGGTCTGGATGCCGTCGTTGAAGAACAGGTAGGCCACCAGGAAGGTGAGCGCGACCGGGTAGCTGCGCATGTCCTTGAGCGTGGCCCAGAGCTGGCCGAAGCTACGCGAGAAGACGGTGCCCTGGAGCGCCTCGACATCCACCGGCAGCCGGTTCTGGATGCCGCGGAACGGGATGAAGGTGAACGCCGCCCACCACACGGCCGCCGAGAGCATGCTGATCCGGGCGGCCGTGCCCTCGGTGAGACCGAACGTGTCGTGCAGGGTGACCAGACCGAAGTTGAGGGCCAGCAGCAGCCCGCCGCCGGCGTAGCCCATCGCCCAGCCCCGGCTGGAGACGTGGTCGCGCTCGCTCTCGGTCGAGATGAGCGGCAGGATCGCGTCGTTGAAGACCGCCGACGCGGCGAAGCAGAGGTTGGCGACCAGGAACGCGATCGCGCCCAGCTGCCAGTTGTCGCCCGTCACGAAGAACAACAGCGCGGCTGCCGCGGCGCCGGCCCAGGCGAAGCCGGCCAGCAGGTCCTTCTTGCGCGACGTACGGTCGGCGACCGCTCCGAGGATCGGGAGCAGGACCGCGGACAGAATGGTGGAGGCCGTGATGATGAACGGCGGCAGCGACCCGGGCGCGATCGAGAGGCCGAGCACCGAGATCCGGTTGTCGACCGCGGCGTTCTCGGCGATCTCCTTGATGTAGGGGCCGAACAGGACACCGGCGACGGTGGTCGCGAAGGCGCTGTTGGCCCAGTCGTAGAAGTACCAGGCCCTCTGTTCCTTCGCGCGGTTGAGGGGACTCAGGTCGGCGATCCCGCCGGGTCCTTCGCCGATCCCGTCGTCGGGCACGGTCATGCGCGTCTCCCTCGTGCGGTGCCCGGGTCCCTCCACTGTCCCCGGGCCATGAGCACATCCTTGAGCAGATCGGTGCGATCGGTGAAGAGTCCGTCGACGCCGAGGTCGAGAAGCTCGCGCATCTCGGCGGGGTCGTCGATGGTCCAGACGTGCACGTGCCTGGCGACGGCGTGGGCGCGCCGGACCAGCCCCCGCGTGGTGACCGGCAGGCCTCCGTGCCGGTGCGGGATCTGGAAGGCCGCGAAGTCCGGGGTCAGGAGGTCGGCGAGCCACGCGCTGGGCAGGAAGCGGAAGAGCGCCACCTCGACCGGCGTGGCCGAGGTGGGCACCGGTCGGCGCACCAGCTGGCGGAACCGCCGGAGCCGGCGCCTCGAGAAGGAGCCCACCAGGACGCGGTCCCAGGCCTCGCGGGCGTTCAGGAAGTCGGCCAGGCAGGAGACCGCGCCCTCGGACTTGATGTCGATGTTGAAGCGGGCGTCGGGAAAGGCGTCGAAGAGCATGGCCAGGGTGGGGATCTCGGCACGGCCGCCGATGACGGCGGTCCGGACCTCCTCGTACGTGAGCCGCGCGATCTCACCCTTGCGGTCGGTGACGCGGTCCAGCACCGAGTCGTGGAATGCGAGGAGCACTCCGTCGCGGGTCACGTGGACGTCGGTCTCGAGGTAGTCGTAGCCGAGCGCCACGGCGTGCTCGAACGCCGCCAGCGTGTTCTCCAGCCCTTCGATCTCCGGGTGGTAGGCGCCACCGCGGTGGGCGAACGCCAGCACGGAGGCCGGCCGGTCGAGCACCGCGTCGAGGAAGGCATAGCCGGTCCGAGGCGAGGTCACGGCATGCAGTATCCATCAGTGATCCACCAGTGGCGGGGACCTTCGGCGCGCATCCAGCGGACGGAACCACCGGCCCGCTACCGTCGGAGACATGGAGTCCTTGACCTGCCCACGATGCGGCGCGGAGATGGAGGCACGGCCGCTGTCCAATGTGGGCGGCGACGCCGAGGTCAACCGGTGTCCCGACGGCCACGGCGTCTTCCTGTCCCGTATGGACCTGGGAGCCCTGATCGAGGCCGAGACCGACTGGCACCGCCACGCCGGTCAGCACACCGCGCCGATGCCGAAGATCACCGCCGACATGGAGGTGCCGCCCAGCTCGGCCCCACCCGCCCGGGCCTGGGTCGCCACGCTCTTTCAGTAGCGGCCGTCTCGTCGCGACCTCGTGCCTCGCCCCTTGGCCGCGGGCCTCGCTCGACCTCGTCGCGCGAGGCAGCGCGCTCGTTCCTCGCGCCCTGCTGCTCGCCTGATCAGATGTCGCGGAACGTCTCGACGTTGGCACCGAGGAGGTTGAGCCGCGCGGCCAGGTCCTCGTAGCCGCGGTGGATGACGTAGGTGCCGCGCAGCACGGACGTGCCCTTCGAGGCCAGCATCGCCAGGAGCAGCACCACGGCGGGCCGCAGCGCCGGGGGACACACCAGCTCGGCCGCCGACCAGTGCGTGGGCCCCTCGATCATCACCCGGTGCGGGTCGAGCAGCTTCACCTGTGCGCCGAGCTTGGCCAGGTCGGTGAGGTAGATCGCGCGGTTCTCGTAGACCCAGTCGTGCAGGAAGGTCTGCCCCTCGGCGACCGCGCCGATCACCGCGAAGAACGGCAGGTTGTCGATGTTGAGGCCGGGGAACGGCATCGGGTGGATCTTGTCGCGGGGGGCGACCAGGTCGGAGGGGAACGTCCGGAGGTCGACGAGCCGGGTGTGCCCGTTCGCGGCGAGGTACTCCTCCGACCGCTCGTAGCGGAAGCC
>JALZCZ010000330.1 GCA_030862825.1 Actinomycetota bacterium
GCGGAACTCCGGATCAGATGAGGGTTCGTGACGGAGGCACGACGTACGCCGTCACCCAACGCGTCAACTCGTCGTAGACCCGGGCCCGCGGCTCGGGCCGGGAGAGCACCACGTCATGCCTGGCGCCGGGAATGGCGACGTAGGTGACATGCGGTCCGACCGCCGGCGCCCACTGCCGGATCTGGGGTACGTCGAGGACCACGTCGTGGGTGTGCACGTCGTCGTCCAGCTGTGATGGGCGCTTGGTGGCGCCGGACGACAGCACCAGGACCGGGCAGGCCACGGACAGGCCGCGGTGGAGCTCTGCGTGGCCCTGCCGGATGGCGTTGAGCCAGCCCGCCCGCACCGGGAACGACTCGACCGGCTTCCAGGTCAGGTCGAAGTCCCACTCGCCCTCGTGCTCGCGGTGCAGGCTGCGCGTGTAGAAGCCGGTGACCTCGCGCCGAATCTCGCGCATCGGCTGCCGCTGCGCCATCCGCCTGAGCGCGGCCCGTGCGCCGGCGGAGCGCGTCCACGCGGCGCCGTGGAGGTCGAACCACGGTGAGTTCAGGACCATCCCCGCGAGCGCGTCCGGCTGCCGGTGATGCGCCCAGAGCGGGAGGGTCAGTCCGCCCGTCGAGTGCGCGGACGTGACGACGTGGTCGTGCCGGTCACGGGTGACGATCCGATACCACGCGAGGTCGATCTCGGCGAAGTAGTCGTGCAGGTCGGTGACGTACGTCGGCGTCTGGTGCGGGCGGATCGAGCGGCCGTACTTGCGCAGGTCGAGCGCGTAGAAGTCGTAGCCGCGGGCCAGCCACCATTCGGCGTACTCGGTCTGGAAGAAGTAGTCGGCGAAACCGTGCACGTGCAGGACCGCCCGGTTCGTGGGGCGGTCGGCTCGTCGGCACACGAGCGTGGCGACGACCGCGCCCTCGTCGTCGGGCGGCAGGCCGATCGTCTCGGCAAGCCACGGCGCGCCGAGGACGTCGGTGATCTGGTCGGACGGCATGCCCACAGTCTGACAAGGCCACCCGTAGGGTCGTCAGGTGCCCATCCCGGAGTTCGTCGTGGAGCTGCGACGCCATGTCGGCGACGCGGTGCTCTGGCTGCCCGCGGTCACCGCCGTGATCCGCCGCGATGACGAGCTGATGCTGGTGCGGAGGTCGGACAACGGCACCTGGACGCCGGTCACCGGGATCATGGATCCCGGTGAGGAGCCCGCCGGCTGCGCCGTGCGCGAGGCCCGCGAGGAGACGGCGTGGAGATCCGGGTGGACCGGCTCGCGGCGGTGACCTCGGGCATCGAGGTGACCCACGTCAACGGCGACCGTGCGATCTACCTCGACCACGCCTTCGCCTGCTCCTGGGTCAGCGGCGAGCCCTACGTCGCCGACGACGAGTCCGTCGACGTCCGCTGGTGGCCGATCTCCGACTTGCCCCAGATGAAGCCGATGCTGCTCGAACGGATCGACGCGGCCCTCTCCCACGAGGTGGCGACCCGCTTCCGTGTTGACCCAATCTGATCGTCGTGCCGGGACAGCCGCGTAGGGCCAGGTCAACCTGTCACTCGCTTGGTCTCGATGCGCCCGTCGCGACCACGTTCCTCGGCCGCCGGGGCCTACTCGACCTCGTCTCGCCCACGCAAGGCGCTCGTTCCTCGCGCGCTGCCGCTCGGTTGATCGGCGGCGGCGCGGACCAGGCCGGCCAGCAGGCCCACGTCGTCGGCGGTCTCGGGGTGCCACTGCACCGCCAGGCAGAACCGGTCGCCGGGGGCCTCCATCGCCTCGAGGGTGCCGTCGTCCGCGTACGCCGCTGCGACGAAGCCCGGGTGGCTGCGCACCGACTGGTGGTGGTGGCAGCTGACCGCGAGCCGCTCGCCGATCAGCCCCGCGACCCGCGAACCGGGCTCCGTGGACACGGTGATCTCACCGTAGGCATCGCCGCCCGGGCTGTGCTGCTCGTGGCCGACCAGGTCGGGTGTGTGCTGGTCGAGGGTGCCGCCCGCGTGCACCGCCATCAGCTGCATGCCGCGGCACACGCCGAGCACCGGCAACCCACGTGCCTCTGCCGCGGTCAGCAGGGCCGACTCCCAGGCGTCGCGGTCCGGGCGCCATCCCGCGGTGCGCGCGTGAGGCTCGGCGTCGTAGCGGACAGGGTCGATGTCGGCACCGCCGCTGACCACCAGGCCGTCGAGCCGCGCCACGACCACCTCGGCAGCCCCGGGCTCGGCGACCGGCGGGAGCAGCACAGGGAGGCCTCCGGTGGCGGTGACCGCGTCGGCGTACTCCGCGGGCAGCAGGTCGGCGCGCTGGTGCCAGACGCCGTACGCCGCCTGCTCGCGGTAGGTGGTCAGTCCGATGACCGGCGCGGTCATGCGGCGTTCACAGGGGAGTGACGTAGGCGCCCGAGATGCCGCCGTCGACCAGGAACGTGCTGGCCGTCATGAACGACGAGTCGTCGGAGGCCAGGAACAGCACCGCCGCGGCCATCTCCTCGGGCTCGCCGAAGCGGCCCATCGGCACGTGCACCAGCCGGCGGGCCGCACGCTCCTCGTCCTTCGCGAAGAGCTCCTTGAGCAGCGGTGTGTTCACCGGCCCGGGGCAGAGCGCGTTGACGCGCACCCCCTCGCGGGCGAACTGCACGCCGAGCTCCCGGGTCATCGACAGCACGCCGCCCTTGGATGCGGAGTAGGAGATCTGCGAGGTGGCCGCACCCATCACCGCGACGAACGACGCGGTGTTGATGATCGAGCCCCTGCCCTGCTCCAGCATGTAGGGGAGTGCGGCCTTGCAGCACAGGTAGACCGAGGTCAGGTTGACCTCCTGCACCCGGCGCCACGCGTCGAGCTCGGTGTCCAGGATCGAGTCGTCGTCCGGCGGCGAGATACCGGCGTTGTTGAACGCGATGTCCACCGAGCCGTAGGTGTCCTTCGCGGTCCGGAAGAGGGCGTCGACCTCGTCCTTGCAGGTCACGTCGACGTGCGCGTACGTCGCGACCTCCGCCCCGCCCAGCTCGTCCACGAGCTCCTTGCCGCGGGCGTCGTCGATGTCGCCGATGACGACCTTGGCGCCCTCCGCGACGAACCGCTGGACCGTGGCCAGGCCGATGCCCGAGCAGCCGCCGGTGACGACCGCGACCCGGTCCTGGATGCGTCCTGCCATGTGGATGTGTGCTCCTTCGCTCGTGTGTGCTCGTGGTGCCCGTCTAGTGGGCGATGAAGACGTTCTTCTCCTCGGTGAACGCCATGGGGGCGTCCGGGCCGAGCTCGCGGCCGAGGCCAGACTGCTTGTAGCCGCCGAACGGCGTCCAGTAGCGCACCGACGAGTGCGAGTTGACGCTGAGGTTGCCCGCCTCGACCGCCCGTGCGACCCGCAGGCCGCGGCCGAGGTCGCTGGTGTAGATCGAGCCGGACAGGCCGTACTCGGTGTCGTTGGCGAGCTCCACGGCGTGCGCTTCGTCGTCGAAGGGCATCACGGCCACCACCGGCCCGAACACCTCCTCGCGCCAGATCCGGGACGAGGGGTCCTCGGTGGCGACCACGGTCGGCGGGACCCAGAACCCGTCGCCGCCCGGCGTCGAGCCGGCGAACGCCACCTCGACCTCCTCGAGATACGCCTGCACCGATCCGCGCTGCTGGTGCGAGATGAGCGGGCCCATCTCGCTGGACTCGTCGCTCGGGTCGAGCACCCGCATGCCGGTCACGGCCGGCTCCAGCAGCGAGACGAACTCGGCGTACGCCGAGCGCTCGACCAGGATCCGCGACCGGGCGCAACAGTCCTGGCCGGCGTTGTCGAACACCGCGGCCGGCGCGGACGCGGCGGCAGCAGCGATGTCGGTGTCCGCGAACACGATGTTGGC
>JALZCZ010000337.1 GCA_030862825.1 Actinomycetota bacterium
TGTAGTTCCCATGGACGTTGTGAACGCCTAGGCGTAGACGAGTAGCGAGGACCTCCGATACGGAGGGGGTTACCACACCAACCCTCGACCGGAGGTCCTCGTGACTCACGCTAACGCTCCCCTCACGCCCGAAGGGCGTCGCCGCCTTGCCGTCTTGATCATCGAGGAGGGCTGGACCGTTCGGCGCGCTGCCGAACGATTCCAGGTCTCGCCAGCCACTGCCGCGAAGTGGGCTCGCCGTTACCGGCTCAATGAGCCGATGACCGACTCGTCGTCTCGTCCGCGCCGGTCGCCTCGTCAGTGTCCGCGGCGGGTGGAGCGACGGATTGTGAAGCTGCGCTATTGCCGGCGTTGGGGACCGCACCGGATCAGCTATCACCTGGGTGTTCCCCGTTCGACGGTTGGCCGCGTGCTGGCCCGCTATCGGATGCCCCTGCTTGCGCATCTCGATCAGGCCACCGGCCTACCGGTTCGCAAACCCAAGGCGATCCGCTACGAGGCCGCCTTCCCTGGCGACCTGGTCCACGTCGACATCAAGAAGCTCGGCCGGATCCCCGACGGCGGCGGCTGGCGCGCCTTCGGACGAGGATCCGAGCAGCAGCGACGCGCTGGCGCTGCGACGGATCGAGCTGCCCGCGCGGGCGCACCAGCTTCCCGCGGCTACGTCTACCTTCATCACGCGGTCGATGACCACTCGAGGCTGGCCTACTCCGAACAACTCCCCAACGAACGCAAAGAGACCGCCGCGGCCTTCTGGGGACGGGCCCGCGCCTTCTTTGCTCACGCCGGAATCGCCGTCAGTGCCGTGATGACCGACAACGGGTCTTGCTACCGCTCGCACGAGTTCGCTCAAGCCCTCGGCCCAGGCGTGAAACACCGCAGGACCCGGCCCTACCGGCCCCAAACCAACGGGAAGGTTGAGCGCTTCAACCGCAGCCTGTCAGCCGAATGGGCCTACGCCGAGGTCTATCTCTCAGACGACGCTCGCGCAGCGACCTACGCCGACTGGCTCCACTTCTACAATCACCACCGACCCCACACCGGCATCGGCGGCCTCGTCCCGGCAGCTCGCGTTCACAACCTCACGGGGAACTACAGCTAGTCGGCGTAGGGCCCGGTGCTGGCGCCCCACACGTCGCCGAGGATGTCGGCCGCCCGGTCCCCGTCGACGACCCGCGGCACGAACGGGCCGATCTCCATCGCGTAGGGCACCAGCCGGAACGCCTTGAGCTGCTTGCCCCACCACGTCGTCTCCATGACCACGCCCTCCAGGGCCGGTTCGGAGAAGTCCATGTCGAAGACGAAGTTGCCGAGCGAGTGGATCACGGGAACGCCGCGGACGTCGTCCATCCCCTGCACCCAGTGCGGATGCCCCCCGACGACCAGGTCGGCCCCCGCCGCCACCAGCTGCCGAGAGACCACGCGCTGGATCGGCTCCGGCGTGTGGGTGTACTGGTCGCCCCAGTGCGGCAGCGCCACGACCACCTCGCCCCGCCGATCGGCCCGGCGGATGATGCCGAGCACGTGGTCGAGGTCGTCCTGGCTGAGCTCGGGCCCGGTGCGCGGCGGCATCCGCACCGACAGCGCACCCGGCTCGCCCGGCACCGCCTGCGGGGTCTCGCCGATCGCGTTGAAGCCGACGAACGCGAAGCTCGTGTCGCCCACCTCGAGCACCGCCGGCCGGCTCGCTTCCCTGAGGGTGGCGCCGGCCCCGAACGGCACGATCGGGCTGCGCGCCATCCGCTGCACGGTCTCCACCAGAGCGACCGACCCGTAGTCGCCGGCGTGGTTGTTGGCCAGCGACAGCGCGTCGAAACCCGCCTTCTCGAGCGGGCGGAGCAGCGCCGGCGTCCCGCCGAACGAGTCGCCGCCCTGGGTCGGTTCGCCGTTCAACGACAGCGTGCTCTCCAGGTTGCCGACCGTCAGATCGGCCCGCCTCAGCAGTTTCGACATCGGCGCCAGAGACTCCGCCGGATCCGGCACCCCACGCACCAGCATGATGTCGCCGGTCAGCGTCACGTCGACGGCTCCCGGGGCGTCGCGGACCGGGTCGACCCCGCCCACCCGCGCGGCCACCACGCTCGGCCCGACCCGGTGGAGCGGAACCACGGCGATCGCATCGGGGTCGCGGCGTACGGCACGCAACCCGACCGCGACAGGGTGCCCGCGGAAGCTGGCGATCCGGCCCTCGATGATCCGTTTCGCGACCCGGGCGGTCAGGTCGAGCTGCGGCCGGGTCGCGTGGCCGACGATCACCCTGTCGGGCTCGGGCCGCTCCGGAGGGGTGGTCTCTGCAGACGATGCCGGCGGGGACGACGGTGGATCCGCATCCGCTTCACCGTCGGTGCACGCCGCGAGCGAGAGCACCAGCGCGGACGTGACCGCTGCGCCCGCGACCGCTCTCATGCCGTCACGTTACGGCGTCGGCTCCACGCCACATCTCCAAGCCGATCTCGACCAGGCCCACCTGGGGCAGTCCGACGATCTCCTCCAGCCCGAACCAGCGCGCCTCGTCCGTGGTGCCGCCGACCTCCTTGGTCAGCTCGCCGCCCAGCACGCGGGCCGCGAAGATCACCCGCACCGCCCGCATCGGCCGTCGCGTGCGCACGAACCGCCGCCCGGGCGGAACCACGTAGGAGTGCACGCCCAGCAGCCCGGTGAGCTCGACGTCGTAGCCGCTCTCCTCCCGCACCTCGCGGACGACCCCGTCCTCGACCGACTCCCGGAGCTCCACCCCGCCACCGGGCAGCGTCCACTTCGGCTCGTCGCCCTCGTTCCACAGCGCCAGGAGCACCCTGTCGGTGCCGGACGAGTCGTCGACGATGACGGCGTACGCCGCGAGCCTGGTGTCGTAGTCGGTGAACTCCACGGTCCCAGCCTCACAGACAGGTCAGGAGATGGTGACGCGGACCTCGTTGGACGTCTCGCGCGACTCCGTGTCGATGACCCGGAAGCGGTTCAGGCCGGTCTGACTGGTCTGGATGTAGGTCGCGAACGTCGCGTTGCTGACCTCCACGGTGACCGGGAAGTCCTCCCAGCTGCCGGCCTCGAACCGCTGGACCTGCAGGATCGCGCCCTCGCCGCCGGGGAAGACGCCGGTCAGGTCGATCTGCTCCATGGGCGTGGCCGTGGTCTGGGCGGCGGAGAGCGAGATCTCGGTCTTCGGCTTCGCCGTCTCGGACTCCTGCGAGTTCCGGGTCCGCTCGGTCTCGTCGGGCGAGGCGAAGGTGACCAGGGGGTCCGACGGCTCCGTGGTCAGCTCCGGCCTGGGCAGGTGGAGCGAGTCTCCCGACGAGGCGTCGTCGGTCGCCGACCCGTCGTCGCCGATGCCGAGCACCTTGGTCCCGGCCAGGACGGCGCCACCGAGGATCAGACCCACCACGACCGCGACGCCGACCAGCGCGATCAGCCCAGTGAGGACCGGATGGTCCCCACGCGGGGTGGGGGTCGGGTCGTGGTCAGCCATGGCGCCATTGTCCGTCACGGCGACGAACGCTCCAAAAGGGGTCAGCGGGGCTCGAGGACCACCACGGGGATCTCCCGGTCGGTCACCGCCTGGTAGGTGGCGAAGTCGGCGTAGAGCTCGACCAGGCGGGGCCACAGCTCCGCGCGCTCGGCGGCGTCGGCGACCCTGGCGCGCACCGGACGCAGGCCCTGCCTCCTCACGCGGATCCGCGCCTCGGGCGTCGCCACCAGGTTGTGGAACCACTGCGGGTGCGTCGCAGGCCGCCCTGGGAGGCCACGATCACCACGTTCGGTCCGTCGGCGAGGTAGAGCAGGGGCGTGGTGTAGGTCCGCCCCGACTTCCGGCCGACATGGTCGAGGAGCAGGGTCGGCACCGGCTTGCGGTAACCCGCACCGATCCGCCACCGGCCGCCGATCCGGCCGTTGGTCAGCCGGAACACCTTCACCTGGGCCCGGGCCATCGCCTTGATCACCTTGGGCACGACCGGGTGGGCCAGCTGCTCCTTGCGCTTGGCGAGCTCCTCCGGGGTCATCGGAGACCTGCCCCTAGAGTCCACGGCGCCAGACGACCTGCTCGTGCAGCCGACGGCTGCGCCAGCCGTCCGGGGTCCGCACCAGCTGGTGGTGGTAGAGCCCGCCGATCTCGACGATCTTCTCCCCGCCCTGGCCGTCACCCATCGGCATCGGGTTGTGGAAGTACGCCGTACACGTGGCCTCGTCGCCGCTGACGGAGATCTCGAGCTGGCCCAGCGTGTGCATCCGTTTCGGGAAGAACGCCGGGAGCATCTCGGCGAGCCACGGCTTCACCTCCGGGTAGGCCGCCGCGATCCCACCGGACTCGGTGTAGTCGATCGCGGCATCGGGCGTGAAGACGGTGTCGAGCGCGTCCCACTCCCCCGTGTCGATGGCCCGGGTGTAGCGGGTGAGCACGTCGGCGATCTCGAGCCGGTCGCTGATCTGTTGGAGGTCCACCGGAGAACTCTGGCACAAATCTAGAACACGTTCTACTGTGTGGCCATGCGATTCTCGTACGCCGAGGCGATGACCCAGGCGAAGTACTACGCGCCTCTGGCCCGGGCCGCGGAGGCGGCCGGCTACACGAGCATGACCGTGGCCGACAGCCTGATCTACCCGAAGGAGTCGGACTCCCGGTACCCCTACACCGACACCGGCGACCGGGAGTTCCTCGATGGCAAGGAGTTCATCGAGACGATGGTGCTCTGCGCGCACCTCTTCGCGGTGACCACGACGCTGCGGCTCACGCCGTTCGTGCTCAAGCTGCCGGTGCGACCTCCGGTGCTCGTCGCCAAGCAGGCCTCGTCGCTGGCGTTCCTCTCCGACAACCGCCTCGGCCTCGGCGTCGGCATCTCTCCGTGGCCCGAGGACTTCGCCAACCTCGGCGTCGACTGGGCCAAGCGCGGCAAGCGGATGGACGAGTGCATGGACATCCTGCGCGGGCTGACCACGGGCGAGTTCTTCGGCTACCAGGGCGACTTCTACCAGATCGACGAGCTCAAGCAGTGCCCAGCGCCGACCGAGAAGATCCCGCTCCTCGTAGGCGGGCACGCCGACGCCGCGCTGCGCCGCGCGGTGCTCAAGGGCGACGGGTGGATGCACGCCGGCGGCGACGGCGCGGAGCTGGACCGGCTGCTCGACCGGTTGGCGGAGATCCGCAAGGAGGAGGGCGACACCCGCGACGACTTCGAGGTGCACGTGATCTCCTACGACGCCTACGACGTCGACGGCGTGCAGCGGCTCGAGGACAAGGGCGTCACGGACTGCATCGTCGGCTTCCGTGTTCCCTACATCAAGGGCCCGGACACCGAACCGCTCGAGAAGAAGATCGACAACCTCAACCGCTACGCCGAGTCCATCATCCACAAGGTGGGTTGAGGTGAGCCAGTCGCTCAACCTCACCAAGCCCCTGCAGGACGCGATCGCGGAGGCGGAGGAGCTGATCGCCAACGCGCCGTTCATCCGCACCGAGCAGGACCGGCTGGAGGGCTACGACTACCTGTCGGGCCGGATCCGGATGGCGATGCAGATGGCGTTCGACTACGACCTGGACCGGCCGGTCTTCATCAACCCCACCCACCAGTACGCCCGCCAGGGGCTCGACAACCCCGACGCGATCTACTTCAACGCCTACCTCCGTGAGGGCGTCGAGTACGTCGTCCGCGGCCGCCGGGGCACCACCGCCGACCTCTCCTTCCAGGTGATGGGCGGGACCTACTCGGCCGACTCCGCGGCCACGTCGCTGATGGCCTTCGACGACCGCGAGCTCGACGTCGCGCCGGACGGCAGCTTCGAGTTCACCTACCTCGCCGAGCCCGGCGCCAAGACCATGATCGTGCGCGAGGTCTACAACGACTGGGACACCGAGGAGCGCGGCAACCTCTGGATCGAGCGCGCCGACCAGGTCGGCCAGCCGGCCAAGCCGTTGACCGAGAAGACGCTCGCGAAGAAGTACGAGGTGGCCGCACGCACGCTCACCGGCTCGATCCAGACCTGGTTCGCGTTCCCCCACTTCTTCCAGTACAAGGAGCCGGTCAACACCCTCACCGCTCCGCGGGCGACGCCGGGTGGCCTGGCCTCGCAGCGCTCCTCGATCGGGCACTACGAGCTCGCCGACGACGAGGCGATGATCGTGACCCTGCCCGAGTGCACCGACTGCGCCTACCAGGCCATCCAGGTCGGCTCGGACTGGTACGCCTCCACGGACTACGAGACCCACCAGACCTCGCTGACCAAGGCGCAGGCCGTCACCGACCCCGACGGGAGGATGCGGTTCGTGATCTCGGAGGGCGACCCTCACATCGCCAACTGGCTCGAGACCTCCGGCCACCGCACCGGGTCGATGATGCTCCGCTGGCAGCGCCTCGAGCGCGACCTGACCCAGGACGCCGACGGCCCGACGATCGAGATCGTCAAGCTCGCGGACGTGCCCGACACGCTCCCCCACTACAGCCCCGTCACCACCGAGGAGTACGCCGCGCGGATCGCCGCCCGGCAGCGCTCCGTTGCCCGAAGGATGATCTCGTGAGCGCCACCACCTCCTCCCATCACGACACCTCCATCGAGGAGCGCTACCAGCCGGTGCCCCTGCTCCAGGGCAAGGTGATCGTCCTGTCCGGGGTAGGGCCCGGGCTGGGCCGCTCGCTCGGCGAGGAGGCCGCCAGGATGGGCGCGGACCTCGTGCTGGTCAGCCGCACCGAGCGCCGCCTCGAGAAGATGGCCGAGGTGGTCCGGGCGCAGGGACGACGCGCGCTCGTCGTACCGACCGACATCACCGACGAGGAGTCTCGACAGGCGCTGGTGGAGAAGGCGCTCGAGGAGTTCGGCCGGGTCGACTGCCTGATCAACAACGCCTTCGGCATCCCGCCGATGGACCCGATCACCCAGATCAAGATCGAGGACCTGCGCGCGGCCAACGAGACCAACGTGTTCGCCCCGCTGCGGCTCTCGGCCCTCTTCGCCGACGCACTCTCGGCGGCCAAGGGCTCGGTGATCATGCTCAACTCCTGCGTGGTCTACAGCTCGCAGCCCGAGTACGCCGGCTACAAGCTGTCCAAGGGCGCCCTGGAGCACCTCGCGTCGTCGCTGGCGACCGAGCTCGGCCCGCGCGGCATCCGGGTCAACAGCGTGGCGCCGTCGTACATCTACGAGGACGTCAACAAGGGCTACTTCGACTGGCTCGCCTCCGAGGCCGGCGTCACCCACGACGACATCTACAGGGAGAAGGCCCAGCCCACCGACCTCAAGCGGCTCGCCTCGTCGGAGGAGGTCGCCCGCGCGGCGCTGTTCCTGGCCAGCGACCTCGCCTCGGCGGTCACCGGGCAGATGCTGACCGTCGACTGCGGCGAGTTCCACGACTGACATGGCAGCCACTGACAACGTGATGGCGCGGGAGCGCCCCGACATCGGCAGCTACGACGACATCGTCGCCGCGGCCGTCCGCACCACCGGCATGAGCGACTTCGGCGGCGACGGTCACGAGGAAGGCCTGCGGGTCCTGGTGGAGGACGTGTCCTCCCCCGAGGCCGGGCTGACCCCGCGCGGCAACTACTTCCAGCGCTCCGAGGTCAAGAGCGCGCTGGTCGGCCGGCTGCTCACCCAGGCGCAGTTCAACCAGCGGCCGGAGCACGCAGACGTCGCCATCCAGCGGCCGATCTTCGTGATGGGCCTGCCGCGCACCGGCACCACGGCGCTGCACCGGCTGCTGCACGCCGACCCGATGGCGCAGGGCCTGGAGATGTGGATCACGCAGTACCCCCAACCCCGGCCACCGCGCGACACCTGGGACTCCGACCCGATCTTCACCGCGATGCAGCAGGCCTTCTCGGCCCACCACGTGGAGTCGCCGGAGTACATGGGGATCCACTACATGGACGCCACCTCGGTCGAGGAGTGCTGGCGGCTGTTGCGCCAGACCGGAAAGTCCAACTCCTACGAGTCGCTGGCCAACCTGCCGCGCTACACCGAGTGGCTCAAGGGCCAGGACTGGACCGACGCCTATGCCCGGCACCGTCGGAACCTCCAGCTGATCGGGTTCAACGAGCCCGAGAAGCGGTGGGTGCTGAAGAACCCCTCCCACATGACCGCCCTCGACGCGCTGATGACGGTCTATCCCGACGCGCTGGTCGTCTACACGCACCGCGACCCGGTGGTCTGCATCGCCTCCTCCTGCTCGCTGTCCGCGGAGACCACGGCCGGCCACTCCACGACGTTCGTCGACGATGTGATCGGGCGCACCCAGCTCGACCTGTGGTCGCGGTCGTTCCACGCGTTCCACGACGCCCGGCCGGCGTACGACCAGGCACAGTTCGCCGACGTCGCCTTCGCCGACCTCCTCAAGGATCCGCTCGGCACTGTGGCCGGGATCTACGAGCAGTTCGGGATCGAGTGGACGCCCGAGGCGCGGGCCGCGGTCGAGGAGATCGACCGCGAGTCGAAGCAGGGCCAGGCCAAGCCCTCGCACCGCTACGCGCTGGAGGACTACGGCCTCACCGAGGCCCAGGTACAGGAAGCCTTCGACCACTAGTCGGAAGGCCAGGCAGGCTCCCGTCCACAGGCGCCGGGCACCGATGTTTCCGGGGTACGCCGTCGCGAGCAGAGTCCCTGCATGGTCACCGATCTGGGCATCGCTCTTCCACCGAGCTGGCGGCGTACGTCGGCACCCGACCGCGGCATGCTCGTCGCTGCCCGCGCTCCGATCGTGCCCGTCAGCGGCTTCCGACCCGAGGTGGCGCTCCGGTCCGACTCGGTCTCGTTGGGCGACCTCGAGGGCCGGCTGCACGACTTCGCGGTCGAGGACGAGGACCACTTCGACCTGATGGGCCACGACGTCACGTACACACGGTTCGCGCACCGGGTCGGCTCGGTCGACGTGCTGTGCGACCAGTGGGTCTGGCAGAAGGAGGGCCTGAGCGTCACCCTGACCTGCTCGGTCGCACGCGAGGACTACTGGGACTGGTGCGACGTGTTCGAGGCGATCGCCGAGACGGTGGACGTCGGGCCACGGGCGGCGTGATCCGCCCCGGCCACTTCGCGCCGGCAGCCTTGCGGGCGGCCCGCTCCGCGACCGCGTGCTCGTCGGTGCGGGCGTCGTAGGACCAGAAGTCGCGCAGCGCGGCCGCGATGGCCGCCACACCGACGACGACGCAGGCGAACCCACCGGTGGCGATGGCGCCGCGCACCGACGACAGGTCGGCGGTGAGGCCGGCCGCACCTGGCCGCCGAGCGGGCCGACGGAGTAGGACAGCCTCTCGATACCGGCGAGCCGGCCGCGCATCGCCTCGGGGATGGTCTGGTTCCACGCCGTGCCCCCGGAGGTGCCCGAGATCATGTCCGCCGAGCCGTCCAGCGTGAAGAGGACGAGCACCAGCCAGAAGCTGGACATCAGGCCGGCCAGGCCGATGCACGCGCTGTACGACGCCGCGGCCAGCACGATCGCCCGGCCGTGGTGGTGTCTCCGCGACGCGCGCCACGGCGTGAGGTCCATGCGCAGCGCGCGGCCGTTCGCCCAGGTCACGCACGGAGATGGGCGCACCCCCTAGCGGCGGGCGACCGGGTTATCGGATCTCGTAGAGGATGTTGAACGGGTTCTCCATCGGCACGCGCCGGACGGACGAGAAGCCCGCGGCGTCACACATGCTGCGCGCGACCGTTTCGTTGAACCCGACGGTGCCGAGCCCCGATCCGCCATGCGCCAGCGAGGTGGTCATGCAGTACATGACGCTGCAGCCGTGGAACAGAGCGCCCAGCGGGCCCACGTTGTCCTCGAGGTGGTGCGAGGCGTTGATATCGAGACAGACGTAGATCCCTCCGGGCCGCAGCGCGCTGCGGATCCTGCGCAGCAGCCCGGCCGGGTCGACGGCGTCGTGGACGACGTCGAACGTGAAGATCACGTCGTAGTCGCCGGGGATCTCCTCGGAGCCGTCGGCATGGAGGATCGTGATCCGGTCGGACAGACCCGCCGCCGCAATGTTCGCCCGGGCGTCCTCGATGGTGCCGTGAAACGCGTCGATGCCGACGAAGGTGGCGTCCGGGTAGGCCTGGGCCAAGCGGATGAGCCCCCGACCGCGCCCGCAGCCGACGTCCGCCACCATGGCACCGGCACGCAACGCGGCATCGACCTCGGGCAGCGCCGGGAGCCACTCCTGGATCAGGTGGTTCTCGAACCACCCGGCCGTGAACCGCTCCATCCCGTCCCACATGTCCTGGTGGTAAGCCTCCTGACGTACGCCGCCGCCGGTCCGGAAGACCTTCAGCAGCTCGTCGTGCACGCTCGACATGCCGTGCAGCATCTGGAACGTGCCGCCGAAGAACACCGGCCCGCCCTCCTCTGCCAAGACCGGTGCGTGCTCGTCCGGCAACGCCCAGGTCCCGTTCTCGGGCGAGTAGTCGACGTACGTCGCCGCGGTCATCCCGCCGAGCCACTCGCGGGCGTAGCGCTCGTCGACCTCGGCTCGGTCGGCCAGCTCCGCGCTGGTCAGCGGACCGTGATCGGCCAGCGCCTTCCACAGCCCCAACCGGTCGCCGATGCCAGCGAGCAGGGTGGTGGCGAACCCGCTGGCATCGGTCAGCGCCCTGCCCACGAACGCCTCCGCCTTGCTCTCGTCGACACCGCCGGTCGCGGGCGGCGCCCCCACGGTCTGGGCGGTCATCTCGATGGTCATCTCACGCCCTCACGGCCTGGGAGAGCAGTTCCTCCCGGGTGACCTTGCCGACCTGCTCGGGATGCGCCTCGCGGATATGCGCCTCGGCGTTCGCGAGCAGCTCCTCCTCCGTCTCGCCACGAACGACGACGCCGTCGGGGCAGTTGATGGTGTACGACATGGCTTCCTCCTGTGGATACTGGGAGCCGGGTGCTCCCTGGTCCTCGAAGGATGCGACCCGCCCATTGGCGCAACCCTGGCGAGAGGTTGGCAGAACCTTGGCGTGGGCACTGCGGATCCAGCTCTGCGGTCACCTCGCGATCGATCGCGGTGGAGTCCGGGTGGAGGCGCGCCTCCCCGGCCGGCAAGGCGCGCGGCTGCTGGCCTACCTGGCTGCCAACCTCGACCGCTGGGTCACGCGCGACGAGCTGGCCGAGGCCGTCTGGGGAGATCACCCGCCGTCCGACAGAGGCGGTGCGCTGGCGCCGGTCCTGTCGAAGGTACGTCGGGTCGTCGGACCCGAACACGTCGAAGGGCGCAGCTCGATACGGTTCGTCGCTGCGGATGACACCCTCGTGGACATGCACTGGGCGCTCGACGCTCTGCACCGAGCCGAATCTGCGATGGAGACCGGTGACTGGCGAGAGGCCTATCAACCCGCGCACACCGCCCATCTCATCGGCTCCCGAGTGTTCATGCTGGGCCACGACGCGCCCTGGATCGACGAGTGGCGCCGCCGGATGGCCGACGTCGGGATCCGTGGCCTGGAGTGCCATGTCCGCTCTCTGCTCGAGGTGCCGGCCGAGTCACGGTCCGAGACAGAGCGAGCGGCGCGGGCTCTGGTGCACGCCGCACCCTTCCGCGAGAGCGGCTATCGGTTGCTGATGGAGGCGCTCGAGCGCACCGGCAACCGGGCGGAGGCGCTGCGAGTCTTCGAAGATCTCCGGCAGCTGCTCGCCGACGAGCTGGGCACCACGCCGGACCCGCAGACGACGGAGATGCACGAGCATCTCCTGCGCCTGGGCGTCAGACCAGCTCAGCCTGGGCCAGCAGGTCGTCGCGCCTGACCACGCCGATCATCTCGGGATGCGCGTCCTTGATGTGGGCCCGGCCCTTCTCCCACAGTTCGTCCTCGTCCTCGGCGCGGAACGTGTAGCCGCACGTGCAGCACAGTTGTAGAGCCATCTCGGCCTCCGGATGCAGGGACCACCACGCTACGCCCCGGGGGACCGCCGGGCTACCGAGCCGTGACCCGGATCCGTGCGCCGTTGCGCGGCACGCTGGTGATGTTGCGGACCTGGGGCTCGTCGTCGCCGACGGCGGTCACGTCGTAGCGGCGGAACACCTCGCGGAGCACCGCGACGCCCTCCATCAGGGAGAAGCCGGCGCCGATGCAGCGGCGGACGCCGCCGCCGAACGGGATCCAGGTGTTGGTCGGTGGGTTGCCCTCGAGGAAGCGCTCGGGGCGGAAGGTCCACGGGTCCGGGTGGTTCTCGGGCTTCTGGTGGGCCACGATGATCGACGGTCCGACGCTGACGCCGGCGGGGAGGTCGACGCCGCCGACCGTGGCCGGCTTCATCAGCGTGCGCACCACCATCGGGATCACCGGGTGCAGCCGCATCGACTCCTTCATCACCGCGTCGAGCCAGGCGTCGCTGTCGGCGTCGGTGCCATCGGCCGCCTCCCGGGTCCGCCGCAACAGCTCCGGCGACCTGCCGACCTCGTAGAGCGCCCAGGACAGGGCGGTCGCGGTGGTCTCGTGGCCGGCGAGGAGCAGCGTGATCAGCTGGTCGCGCAGCTCGGTGTCGTCCAACTGGTCGTCCGGGTGCTCTTCGTCGCCGACCCGCAGCAGCCTCGACAGCACGTCGGTGCGCTCGGCCAGGTCGGTGGCGGTACGCCGTTCCCGGATCTCGGCGTACATCAGCCGGTCGAGCTCGCGCTGGTTGTCGATCGTCGTCTTCCACGGCCCGAACCGCTGCAGCCCGGGGTAGGCCCAGCCGAGCAGGATGATCGGGTTGATGTCGACGGTGGCGTTGATCCGCGGGCGCAAGGCGGCCAGGCGGGCCTCGTCGCTCACGCCGTAGACGACGCGCAGGATCACCTCCAGGGTGAGTGCGTTCATCCGGTCGAGCGAACGGAAATCCGCGTCCGGCTGCCACCGCGCGACCTCGTCGGCGGCGAGCTCCGCGACCAGCGACTGGTACTCCCGCAACGCGTGACCGTTGAACGCCGGCATCAGCAGCTTCCGGGCGCGCTTGTGGTCGATGCTGTCCTGCAGGAGCAGGGAGTGTTCGCCCATGATCGGCCCGAGGATCGAGTTGCCCTTGCCGGCATGGAAGACCTCGGGGTCGCCGGCGAAGATCTCCTTGGCGTGCTCGGGCCGGGTGAAGAGGATCAGCGGTCGGCCGCCCGGTGCGAGGCGCACGGTGAACGTGTCGCCGTACTTCCGGCGCAGGTAGGGATGGAAGCGGTGGCGGAACCTCAGCAGCGCCGCGGTCTGGGCGAGCGTCGGCCAGCCCGGGCCCGGTGGCAGCGTGCCCCAGTCGTCCGGCCTCGGCACCCCGCGACCGAGCGAGCTCATCTTCTTGAAGCGCTGGTCGGTGAGGCGTCGGGTGTCCTCGAGGGTGGCCACCTCGACATACTATGAGTACGCCGCTACGTTGCCCTGCCGCCGATCCGCTGGTGTTACCGGGATGGCGGCTGGGGAACCGAAGCGCCATGGCCGCCGCGCAGGACCGACGACGCTTCATCGGTTCGTGGGTCCTGGTGCTGACCGTGGCCGGCTGTGTCTGGTGGGGCATCCACCCGCCTCGCGACCCGCACGACTACCGCGAGGAGTCCGCGCGGACCCTGCAGATGCTCCGCTCCCACGTCGAGACGGCCCGGCTGTGGGCAGAGGGCGTCGAAGACGGCCGGGTGCTCCGCACCGCGGCGAGCGTGGGGTTGACAGAGACCAGCACCGACGCCGATGCACAGTCCTCCCGCTACTCCTCGCTCGTCCCGAGCGACCGCGAGTCGACCCGGATCTGGCGCCAGGTGTCGTCGCTGTCGGACGAGGTTGCCTCGCGGCTGAGCGACATCCGCCTGGACGCGCGGGTCGGCCGGTGGCACGAGGTGGTGGCGGCGCTTCCGAGCCTGGCCCGCCTGAGCGACCGCCTCGGGGATCTGGAACGCGAGGTGCGGCGATGAGCTCGCGGCTGCTCCTCGGCTTCACGCTCGGGACCCTGTCCGCGATCGGCGGCTTCATCGACATCGGCGACCTGGTGACCGATGCGCAGGTCGGCGCTCGGTTCGGCCTGGGGCTGGCGTGGATCACCGTCGTCGCGGTCGTCGGCATCGGCTGCTACTCGGAGATGGCCGCCCGGGTGGCGATCGCCACCCGCGGTCCCGCGTTCTCGCTGATGCGCTCCCGGCTGGGACCGCGCTTCGCCCTTGCCGGGCTCGCGGGCTCGTTCCTGGTCACCGCGTTGCTCGTCATGGCCGAGCTCGCGGGTGTGGCGCTGGCGCTGGAGATCGCCACGAGCGTCCACTACCTGGCGTGGGTGCCGCTCGTCGCGGGCCTGGTCGCGTTGCTGGTCTGGAAGTTGTCCTTCGAGCACATGGAGCAGATCTACGGCCTGCTCGGCCTGGCCATGCTGGTCTACGTCGTGGCGGTCTGGCAGCTCGGGCCCGACTGGGGATCGATGCTCAGGTCGGCGACCACGTTCGGCCCGACGACCGGCGAGACGTGGCTGGTCTACGGCTTCTACGCCGTCGCGCTCGTCGGCGCGCAGATGACGCCGTACGAGATGTTCTTCTTCTCCTCCGGCGCCATCGAGAGCAGGTGGACGCGCCGGGACCTGATCGAGATGCGGTTCAACGTCCTGGTCGGGTTCCCCCTCGGCGGTCTCCTGGCTGTCGCCATCCAGGCAGCCGCCTTCCTGGTGTTCTTCCCGGCGGGGATCCAGGTCGAGCACCTGAGCCAGACCGTGCTCCCGGTCGGAGTTGCGCTGGGCCAGATCGGTCTGGCCATCGCCATCCTGGGAGTTTTCGCCGCGACGTTCGGCGCCACGCTGGAGACCCTGTTCGCCACCGGCTACGACGTGGCGCAGTACTTCGGCTGGTCGTACGGCGAGGTGCAGCCGCCCGTCCGAGCGGCGAGGTTCACGACAACGATCGGCGTCCTGCTACTCGGCGCGACTGCGCTCGCCCTGACCACGGTCGATCCGATCACGGTGACCATCTTCGCGGTCACCTTCAGCGCCGTGCTGCTGCCGTTCGCCTTCCTCCCGGTCCTGCTTGTCGCCAACGACCGGGTCGTCATGGGCGACCTGGTCAACGGAGCCCTCTCCAACGCCCTGGGCACCGCCACCCTCGCCTTCAGCACGGTGATCGCCGTCATCGCGTTCCCGCTGCTGGTGATCACCCGCGCCGGATCATGACGGAGCCACGATGAGAGATATGAGTCTGCGGATCGCGATCCTCGACCAACAGGTGGTCGACAGCGACAACCTCCCCTTCGCCCGTGTGGACGACCTCGAGCTGGACGTGACCACACCGAGCCCGCGCGCGATCGCCCTCCGGTGCAGCCAGGAGGCGTTGGGCACCCGCCTCGGTGGCCTGGTCGGAGAACTGCTCGGACGTACGGCGCGCCGGTTGCGCGCGGCGGAGTCGCCAGCGGGCGGCTTCGTGGTCGCACCACCCGAGGTCGAGCAATGGGAACCCGTGCTGCGGGTACGGTCGAAACTCGCCGACCTCGACGCGGCGCCGCTCGAGAAGTGGCTCAGCACCCGGCTCGTCCGCCGCCTCCCGGGAGCCACCGATGCGGGCGAGTGAGCTGCTCGGCCGCAGTGTCGTCGAAGGAGCGGAGCAGATCGGCATCGTCCACGACGTGCAGCTGCGGCTCGAGGACGACGGCTCCCTCTGGTTGACGGCACTGGTCGTAGGCCCGCCGGGGATGCGGATCCGGATCGCGCATGCGTGGGGGTATGCCCAGGACCGGGCCGGCGGTCCGGTCCTGCTCCGCAGGTGGGCGATGTCCGGCGGTCGGGCCCGAGCGGTGCCGGTCAGCCGGGTGCGCTCCTGGGACGAGGGCGACGCCGTGGTGTTGGCCGGGGAGAGGGTGTCGCGATGACAGTGGCGGAGTCAGTGGTGCTGGGCTGGCTGCTGCTGTCCCTGCTCGTCCTGCTCCTCGTGTGGACCGCCAGCCACTCCGGCCGATAGGACAGCGGCGTCAGCCCACCCGCGCGACTCGGCGGAGCTCGTGCACCGGCACCGGGTTGTCGCGACGGGCGCTGCAGGTGAGCCGTTCCGGTGGGTCGTGATGGGTGCGCACGGCGACGTCGTAGCGCGCACCGCCCACTGCGAACCGGGCTACGGAGTCGGAGCCCTCGACGGCGCGCGAGACGAAGCGGACGTCGTCGTTGCGGGTGGCCCCGAGGTCGCGACGGAGGGCGATCTCCGCGTACTGCGCGGCGGTGGGCAGACCCGACCGGCCGCGCAGGTGGTCGAGCTCGACCTCCCCGGACAGGTGGGCGCCGGCGACGGTCAGCCCGGTGACCGCGTCGATCCGGCCGTAGTAGAGGCCGTGCGGCAGCACGAGCATGTTGCCGGCGAAGCGGTCGCCGCCGATGTGCGAGACCTCCCAGGTGTGGTCGCGGTGGGCAGCCTCCAGGGCCGCCGCCGCAGGGCGACCCCGCTCGGCGCAGCAGGTGTCGTGCTTGCCGTGCGTGCACACGCAGAAGAGCGGTGACTCGTCACGGGCCAGTCCGCTCGAGCGGCCGGCCCGCAGGGCGGCCAGGTCGAGGTCGAGCACGTCGTGCAGGTCGGTGATGGTGCCCGACTCGAGCCAGGGCCGGACCGGGTCGGCGTACGCCGCGAACACCCGGTGGCCCTCGATCCCGGAGCGGTCCGGTCGCCGGATCAGCAGAGCCCGGACCCTGGCCGCGTCGGCCTGCGCGCGAATCCGCTTGCCCAGCCCGTCGGGGAGGCGGGCGTCGCGAAGCGCGTCGGAGCCCCACGGCCCGGTGTCCTCGATCAGCAGGAATGCGCGGATGGTGGACGCGGTGCCGGCGAGCGGCTCGTCGCGCAGGGCGCTGGACGCGGCGCACCGGAATCCCGGGGCGCCGGGGACGGGTGCGGTCACAGGACTTCGAGCAGCCCTTCGCGGACCAGCCGGCGGCAGAGCACCAGCCGGCTCTGCTCGTCGAGCAGGTCGGCGAGGTCGGCCGGACGCAGCTCGGGCCGCGAACGGACGACGTCGAGGGCGGGCCGGAGCCGGCCCGGCACGTCGAGCGACCGGTCGCCGAGGAGGATCTCGAGCCGATCCTCCCTGTCACCGTGGCCCTCGATGAGCACGCACGGATGTCCGGGTCGCCGGCGCAGCAGCGACTCCTCGGTGAGGTCGCGGACGGCGAGCACGTCGGTCAGGCCGCCGGTTAGCCGCGGGCTGCGGCCGGTCAGGAAGCGGCGCACCTCCGCCTCCACGGCGCGGTGCGGGTCGACGCCGACGATGGAAGCGGCGACGTCGCCCAGCCGCCCGGCCAGGGCCGCGGCCAGCTCGGTCGGGTCGTCGAGGTAGCCGGCCGGCAGGTGCTCGTCGGGCACCTCCTCGAGCACCTGCTCGATGCTGCGCCGGACCAGGCCGCGCCAGGTGAGCTGGTTGATCCCGATGGTGACGTGGAGCGAGACGGTCTCCTGGGCCCGGGCGGCGTGGGGCGTGCCGGTCGGCAGGTACAGCGAGAGCCCGGGCTCGAGCAGGATGTCCTCGACGCCCTCCGAGGTGTGCACCTCCCACTGCTTGGACCCGGCGGTCTGGAAGACGAAGACGTCGTGGCTGTCGGAGTGGACGGCGAAGCCCTGGGCGCCGGGCGGGGTGAGGTACGCGTTCGCCTGGCAGGGGTGGCCGAGCTCGAGCTCGAGCTCGGCGATCAGCCGGGTCAGCGGCGGCCAGTAGCGGTGCAGACCCTGGAACACCACAGTCGCGCCCTCGTCGAAGAGCGCGAGCGCCTTGCGCGGGTCGACCAGGCCGGTGAGCTGCTTGCCGGCCAGGGTCGCGCTGCGGGTGTACGCCGACTCCGGGAGCACCGAGCCGTCCTTGGCCAGCCGCACCGACGGGGTGCGGGTCGCGGTCGAGGTGAGCAGGTGGTCGGCGTCGTCGAGCGAGAGCAGTCCGACCAGGTCGTCCGCGTCAGCCTGGTGAAGATGGACGCGGGACGCCCAGACCTTCGTCAGGAAGGTCTGGGCGTCACCGCTGAGAAGTGAGAGTGCAGCGTTCAGGATACGTCGCCGTCGGTGGTGTCGCTGGCGTCGCCATCCGTCCCGTCGGCGTCCCCGCCGTCGGTGCCGTCGGCGTCGCCGCCATCGGTGCCGTCGCCGTCCGTGCCGTCCGTGCCGTCGGCATCACCGCCGCCGCCACCGAGACCGGGATCCCCAGCGGGTGCCGTGGTCATGTCGTCGTCGCTGAGGGGCTCTTCGGGTGTCGTCGTCATGCGTCCTCCTCGTTCGGGTGGGGGGTCCCAACGTACTCAGGTTCCCGACCCACCGCGAGGCATGCTCGCGTGCTCAGCCGAGCAGGCCGCGGCGCCGGGCGATGGCCGCGGCCTCGGTGCGTCCGGAGGCGCCGAGCTTGCCGAGGATGTTGGACACGTGGACGCTCACGGTCTTGGCGCTGATGAACAGCTGCTTGCCGATCTCGCCGTTGCTCCGGCCCTCGGCGACCAGTGCCAGGATCTCGGACTCGCGGGCGGTCAACGTCTGGGCGGACGCGTCACCCCTGGCCGGTGCGCTGCCGATCGACTTCAGGTCGTCGAGTATCGGCTGCGCCCCGAGGTCGTGCGCGACCGCGCGGGCCCGGTCGCCGAGCTCGCGGGCGCCGGTGGCGTCGCCGGTGGCCCGGAGGATGCCGGCCAGCGTGGTCCGCACCTGGGCCAGCTCCGCGACGTGGCCGAACTCTGCGAACAGGTGCTCGGCCTCGCGCCAGGTGTCGACCAGCACGTCCTGCGGAGGGGCGTCGACGCTGGCCAACCATCGCCCGCGCAGGGTTTCGGCGTCGAGCCGCTTCGACCAGGCCCGGCCCTCGGGTCCCCAGAAGCCGGACGGGTCGGTGTAGCGATCCAGCACGGTGGCGCCGTCGGAGTGCAGGCGGTCGATGTGGCCGGCCCAGGCGACCCGTTCGCCAGCAGCGATCCGAGGGAGCGCCCGGCAGATGGCGTCGCTGGTCACGGCGGCCAGCCGGATCCGCGCGCCGAACCACTCGTGCCAGATCTTGCCCAGCACCCCCACGCCGTCGTCGTACGTCGCCAGGGCAGCCGTCGCGTCGCCGCGGCGACCGGCCGACCGGATCGCCAGGTCGCAGGCGTGGATGGCGACGCTGCCCTCGCGCTCCCAGTAGCCGCGCAACCGGGCCAAGCGGTCATCGACATTGACGCCGCGTCCGGAGAGGACCGACAGCCGGATGGGCTCGAGGATCGCCCGCGGGATCACCGGCGCGCCCTTCTCCTGGCTGATCTCCGTCAGCCGGAGCGCCTCGTCCCACTCGCCGGTGACGACCTTGACCCAGGCCAGCTGCCAACGCGCCTCGAGGCAGAAGGGCGCCCACGGAAGGCCCGCCTCCACGCCGCGGTCGGTGGCGGAGCGGAACCAGCGGTCGGCCTCGGCCCACTCCGCGGCGTCCTCGTGAGAGCGGCCGATGAGGTAGCGCCCGCGCAGCTCGGCGGGAAGCGCGCCCGTGCGTTGGGCACGGTCGACCGCGTCGGCCAGCGCCGCGCGTAGCGCCTCGCGGGGCCCGGACTTCTTCAGGCCGCTCAGCGTGGTGATGATCTCGGAGACCAGCATCGGCATGTCGAGACGCTCGGCCAGGGTCAGCGCCTCCATGCCGGTCGACTGCGCATCCTCGGCCCGGCCGAAAGCGCCCAGGATCTGCGCGTGCGTCGCGAGCACCTTGGCCCGGAGCCCGCTCTCGCCCTCGGGCGTCAGCGCGACCGCCTCGCCCGAGATGGCCTGCGGGTCGATGTCGGTCTCGATGATCATCAGCGCCCGGGCGTAGGCGCTCAGCATCCGCGGCCGCCAGTTGGCGGGAACGCCCTCGGCCGGGAGTCGGTCCAGCTGCTCGCGGATCACGGCGGCCGCGCGCTCGGGGTCGCCACTGGCGCTGAGCGCCTCGGAGGCGTTGACGGCGAGCTTGGACAGGTCGACGTCCAGCGCCTCGCAGCGGGCGGGGTCGGCCAGCAGCTCCAGGGCCTGCTCGAAGTGGTGCGCTGCCTCGTCGGGGCCGCCGACCGCCAGGGCCTCCTTGCCGGCCTCGATCGAGGCCGTCAGGGCGGTGTCGAGGTCCATCGCCTTGCGGGCGTGGAGCGCGAGCTCGGCGGCGGTGCCGCGGGCGGTGCCGTCGCGGAGCGCGGCGGCGTACTGCGAGTGGAGCCGGACGCGCTCGCCGGGGAGGAGGTCGTCGTAGACCGCCTCGCCGAGGAGGGCGTGGCGGAAGGAGTAGGAGCCCGTGCCCGCGACCAGCACGTTCATCTCCACGGCCTTGCGGATGCCGTCGTCGAGATCGGCGGCGCCCAGGCCCGAGGCGGCGGCGAGCAGATCGTGGGTGACCTTGCGCCCCGCGACGCTGGCCACCCGGACCACCTGCCGGGAGTTGTCGTCGAGCCGGTCGAGCCGGACGAGCAGCACGTCGGCCAGGTCGTCGGGCAGCCAGCGGCCGGCACCGGAGGCGACCAGCTCCTCGACGAAGAAGGCGTTGCCGTCGGCGCGGCGGACGATGTCGCTCAGCTCGGACTCGTCGACGTGGCCGGAGGCCAGCGCAGCCACCAGCTCGCGGACCGACGGCTCGGACAGCGGGCTCAGCTGGAGCCGGTCGACCCCGCGCAGGCGGGCCCACTCGGCCACCTGCTTGCGGAGCGGGTGGCGGCGGTGCAGGTCGTCGGAGCGGTAGGAGGCGACGATCGAGACCTGGCCCGCGAACGGACGCGAGAAGAGGAAGCCGAGCATGTCGCGGGTCGACTGGTCGGCCCAGTGGGTGTCCTCGATGACGAGCAGCACGGGAGCCTTGTCGGCCGCTGCCTCGAGGAGCCCGTGGACGGCGTCGAACAGGTCGGCGCGGTCGAGCGACCGGTGGAAGGACTCGTCGTCGCCCTCATCGGAGCCGCGCACCCGGCGCCCCGGCTGCAGCCGGGCCAGGGCGGGGTGGATGGACGCGACGTGGTCGACGACGTCCGGGAGGTCGGTGGCGAGCCGGCCGAGCACTTCCGAGAAGGGGAGGTAGGGCAGGGCGCTGTCACCGAAGTCGAGGCAGTGGCCGGCGAGGATCTGCCAGCCGTGCCCCTGCGCCAGGTCACGCAGCTCCATCAGGAGCCGGGTCTTGCCGACACCCGCGTCACCGGAGAGCAGGACGATGCCGGGCCGGGCGGTGCGCTCACCCGGAGACGACGACAAGACGCCGAGCAACGAAGCCATCTCCGTCAGCTCGGCGTCTCTGCCGATCATCGTCTCGCTGGTATGAGCCACAGGCTCCATGATGTCCTGCGTCACCGACATTGCGGTGTCGCCTCGTCAGTTGGTGGTCTCGGACTGGGGCTTCTGGCTGCGTACCAGGGGCTTGCGGTTGCGGCGCCGGCGGACGGCGGTCCCCCGCTTGATCTTCTCGGCGCGATAGTCCATCTCGGACTTGACGTACAGGCTGCTGTCGAACATCTCTGGCTCCTCAGGACGACTCGTTGGTGAGTAGAGATTCGCTCCCTGAGGTAGCCCGTCACATCGGGCAAGTGCCTTATCTCTGAGGTAGGCCCGCGAGGGGTGCCTTAGGTCAAGCGGCAGCGGCGCGAGGGACGAGCGCGCTGCGGGGGCGAGACGAAGGTCGGCTCGCGAGACCTCGAGACGCTCGGCCGGGGCCGGCGCAGTGTCCGTGACGACGCTACAGAAACACGTTCGGCCGCCCGGCGATCCAGGTCTGGGCGACGAGGGGCACGCCGGGGCGGTAGGCCAGGTGCAGGTGGCTGGGAGCGTCGAGGACGACGAGGTCGGCACGCTTTCCGGGCGCCAGGACGCCCCGGTCGTCGAGCCCGAGGGCGGCCGCTCCGCCGGAGGTGGCGGCGCGGACCGCCTCTGTGGGCGTCAGCCCCATCTCGCGGACCGCGAGGGCGATGCAGAACGGCATCGAGCTGGTGAAGGACGAGCCTGGGTTGCAGTCGGAGGCGATCGCGACGACCACGCCGGCGTCGAGCAGCCCGCGGGCGTCCGGGTAGGGCTGCTTGGTGGAGAACTCGACGCCCGGCAGCAGGGTGGCGACGGTGCCGGAGTCGCGCAGGGCGTCGACGTCGGCGTCGTCGAGGTAGGTGCAGTGGTCGACGGCGGTGAGGCCGAGCTCGGCGGCCAGGCGTACGCCGGGACCGTGGCCGAGCTGGTTGGCGTGCAGCCGGCCGCGCAGTCCCCTGGCAGCCCCGGCGGCGAGGATCGCGCGGGCCTGGTCGGCGTCGAAGGCGCCCGTCTCACAGAAGACGTCGATCCACCGTGCGTGCGGGGCCGCCGCGTCGAGCATGTCGCCGGTGACCAGGTCGACGTAGCCGGCCGGGTCGTCGGCGTACTCGACGGGCACGACGTGGGCGCCGAGGAACGTGGTCTCCTCGGTGAACTGCCGGGCCACCGCCAGGCTGCGCGCCTCGTCGTGGACGGTCAGGCCGTAGCCGCTCTTGGTCTCGAGCGTGGTCGTGCCTTGGCGGCGCATCTCCTCGACCAGCCGGGCCACGTGGGCGGTGAGCTGCTCGTCGGTGGCCGCTCGGGTGGCGGCGACGGTGGTGCGGATCCCGCCGGCGGCGTACGCCTCGCCGGCCATCCTGGCCGCGAACTCCGGTGCCCGGTCACCGGCGAAGACCAGGTGGGCGTGGGAGTCGACGAACCCGGGCAGCACCGCCCGGCCGCCCACGTCGACCTGCACGTCGGCCGCCGGCGCATCGATCGTGGGCCCGAGCCAGGCGATCCTGTCGCCCTCGATCACCAGGGCGTGCGCGACCGGCTGCCGCGGCTCGCCGGTGAAGAGCTCGCCGATGTGGGTCAGGACCGTGCTCGTCATGTCTCCCTCATCCGTACAGTCTCCCGATGACGTCGGCCAGGTCGCGGCCGGTCTGCTCACGGTCGCCCTCGCGGAAGACGACGCGGCCCTCGACGATCACCTGGGTGACGTCGGACGCGCTGGCCGCGAACACCGTGGTGGCCTCGTCGGCTCCGGTGCCGGCCGTGCGGGGGCTGGAGGTGTCGAGGGTGACCAGGTCGGCCCGGTGCCCCTCTGTGATCTCGCCGGCGTCGGGAAACCCGAGGCTGGCGTGGCCGTGTGTGGTGGCGGCACCGACGAGCTCGGCGGCGGTCCAGTGCCCGCGCTGGTGGGTGGCGAGCCGCTCGTCCATCTCGACCGCCCGCATCTCTTCGAACGGGTCGATCACCGCGTGGCTGTCGGACCCGAGCGTGAGCTGGCTGCCGGCGTCGTGGAGCCGCCGGCTCGGACCGACGCCGTCGCCGAGGTCACGCTCGGTGGTCGGGCAGAAGCACGAGTAGGTGCGAGAGGCGCCCAGGTGGGAGATGTCGTCGGAGGTGAGGTGGGTGGCGTGCACCGCGCTGGTCATCGGGCCGAGGACGCCGTGGTCGGCGAGCAGCTGGGTCGGCGTGGCGCCGTAGGCGGCGATGCAGCCGTCGTTCTCCTGCGTCTGCTCGCTGAGGTGGACGTGGAGCGGATGGCCCTTCGCGGCGTCGCGGACCGTGGCCAGCTGGTCGTCCGGCACCGCGCGCACGGAGTGGATGGCGGCGCCGACCACGGTGCGGTCGTCACCACGCAGCTGCGCGACTCTCTCCGCCCAGGCCTCGGCAGCGCCGTCGGAGTAGCGCACTTGCACCCCCTCGACCGGCGCCCCGAACCCGCTGCTGAGGTAGCAGGTGTCGATGAGCGCGATCCGCAGTCCCGCCTCGCGGGCCGCCGCGACCAGGGCGTGCCCCATCGCGTTGGGGTCGTCGTACGGCGTGCCGTCGGGCTGGTGGTGCAGGTAATGGAACTCCCCCACCGCCGTGATCCCGGCCGCGACCATCTCGCGATATGTGGCGCGGGCCAGCGCGAAGTAGGAGTCCGGGTCGAGCCGCTGCGCCACGGCGTACATCTGCTCCCGCCAGGTCCAGAACGTGCCTCTGTCGCGCTGGGTCCTGCCGCGCAGTGCCCGGTGGAACGCGTGGCTGTGGCAGTTGGCGAGGCCGGGGAGGGTGAGGCCGGGGATCCGGGTGGATTGATCCCAGGTAAACCTGGGATCCCTGACATTGTCGGGCGTTGCAACACCCGAGAAGGTCAGGGACTGCCCCAGAACCTCCACCTTCGAAAACCGCCCGCCCTCGATCTCGACCAGCACGTCGTCCCGCACCGCGCCATCGACCCACGCCCGCTCCAACACGTACGACGAGCTCACCGGGCCAGCCTCTCCAGCGTGTCGGCCAGCGCGGCGACGCCGGCGTGGCAGTCGGGCAGGGTGGCCGACTCGGCCGGGGAGTGCGAGACGCCGGTGGGGTTGCGCACGAACAGCATCGCGGTCGGGATCCCGGCGGCCGCGAGGATGCCGGCGTCGTGGCCGGCCGCGGTCGGGATGACCGGCCAGTCGCCGACCTCGTGGTCGGCCGCGATCGCCGAGGACAGATCGGCGTCGAAGACGACCGACCCCGACACCGACTCCGCGGTCACCGAGAGCGACGTGCCGTCCCGCGAGGCCCGATCCGAACCCTGCCGAGAAACCGCGTCCACCAGCTCCGCGAGCTCCTCGTCGGACGAGCACCGCGCGTCCAGCCAGGCGGTCACCCGCGACGGCACGGCGTTGGTGCCGTTGGGAGCCACCTCGACCCGGCCGAACGTCGCGCGCCCACCACCCAGCCGGGCCTGCTTGTTGGCGGCGAGCGCGGTCATCGCATAGGTCAGCATCGGGTCGGCGCGATCCTCCATCCGGGTCGTCCCGGCGTGGTTGGCCTCGCCCGCGAAGTCGAACCGGTAGCGCCCGTGCGGCCAGATCCCGCTCGCCACCCCGATCGCCGCGCCGCGGTCGACCAGGTCGCGCCCCTGCTCCACGTGCAGCTCCACGAACGTCCCCACGCCGTCCAGCAACGACGAGCCACCGCCGGCGACCACGTCGCCGAGCGCCACCCCGTCCCGGTCCCGCAGCTCCCGGGCGTACTCCCAGGAGACGGCCCCCACCGCCAGCCGTGACCCGAGGCAGGCCAGCCCGAACCGCGAACCCTCCTCCTCCACGAAGACCGAGACCCCGATCGGCCGGCCCGGCACGAAGCCGCGCTCCCGGAGCGCATCGATCGCCGCCAGCGCCGCCACCACGCCGAGCGGGCCGTCGTACGCGCCACCGTCGAGCACCGAGTCGAGGTGTGAGCCGGTGAGCACGGCCGGCCCCGGGCCGGCGCCGTCCCACCACGCCGCCACGTTGCCGATCTCGTCGGTCTCCACCCGCAGGCCACGCGCCACCGCCTGCTCGACGAACCACGCGGCCAGCTCCCGCTCAGCCGACGTGAATGGCTGGCGGAAGTAGCCACCCGACTCTGCCGACCGGCCGACGGGCGCGAGGTCGGACCACATGCGTTCGAAGTCGTCGGGCACAGTTCCCTCCATGGAGTTCCAGGACGTCGTACGCCGTCGCCGGATGGTCCGAAACTACGCCGACCGGCCGGTCGACCCCGCCATCATCGACCGCGCGCTCGAGAACGCCACGCACGCCCCCAGCGCCGGCTTCAGCCAGGGGTGGGCGTTCCTGCGCCTCGACACCCCCGACGACGTCCGCCGCTTCTGGGTCGCGTCGTCGGACGACATCGACGATCCGGACCCCTGGCTTCGCGGCATGATGCGCGCTCCGGTGGTCATCCTTCCCTGCTCCAGCAAGGCCGCCTACCTCGACCGCTACGCCCAGCCAGACAAGGGCTGGACCGACCGCGACGAGGCCCGCTGGCCCATGCCGTTCTGGCACATGGACGCCGCCATGGCCTCGCTGCTCATCCTGCAGACCGCCACCGACGCCGGCCTCGGCGCCTGCTTCTTCGGCGTGCACCCGCCCGGCGAGCAGAGGATCCGCGACGAGTTCGGCATCCCCGACGACTTCGACCCGGTCGGCGTGATCACCATCGGCCACCGGACCGCGTCCGGTGGTGCCAAGGGGTCGCCGACCCGTCGCCCGCGGACGCCGTGGACCGACGTCGTCCATCACGGCCGCTGGTAGTCGGCGGCACGCCAGATGCATACTCGGCTGGGTGAGTGACTGCTGCGACGGTCGCGGATGCGACAAGAAGTTCGGGTCCCGCTTCGCGCGGCGGACGGCAAAGCGCTACCGGCGCACCGGGCTCGACCCCACGGCCGCGCGGATGGTCGACTTCCTCGCCGTGGGTGGACTCACGGGCGCCACGGTCCTGGAGATCGGAGGCGGCACCGGACAGATCGGGATCGAGCTGCTGCGGCGCGGGGCAAGCTCGGTCATCAGCCTCGAGCTCTCGGACGCCTACGACGCCGAGGCCATGCGGCTCGCTCAGGAGGCGGGCGTGGCCGGCCGGATCCGGCGGCTCATCGTCGACATCGCCGCCGCACCGGAGACCGTGCAACCGGCCGATCTGGTCGTGTTGCACCGGGTCGTGTGCTGCTACCCCGACTACGAGCGACTGCTCGGCGCGGCAGCCGATCACTGCCGCGACCGGCTGGCGTTCAGCCATCCACCGCGCAACGTGATCAGCCGCATGATCACCGGCGCCGAGAACGCGAGGTCAGCGCTGCGCCGCGAGGAGTTCCGCACCTTCGTGCACCCACCGGAGGCCATGCGCCGGGTCCTCACCGAGCGTGGCCTGCGACTCGAGCTCATCCATCGCACCACCGCCTGGCACACGATGGGCCTGGTTCGGGCTCCGGTGTCGGTCGCGTAAAGTGTCGACATGTCGGAGGAGCGGCAACCACCGTCCGAACCCGAGAGTGACCAGCGCACCGGGAAGTCTGCCGCGGCCGCGCGGATCCAGCACCAAGCGGCCTGGGTCGACCAGCAGATCCGGGTCGCGATGGCGAAGGGCGAGTTCGACAACCTGCCCGGCGCGGGCAAGCCGATCCAGGGCCTCGGCACCGAGCACGATCCCGACTGGTGGCTGAAGAAGCTGATCGAGCGGGAGCAGGTCACCGGCGTGCTGCCGCCCGCGCTCCAGCTGCGCAAGGACGACGCCGAGCTCGACCGGCGGCTCGACGAGATGTCCGCCGAGTCCGACGTACGCCGCGAGGTCGAGTCGTTCAACGCCCGGGTGATGAAGGCCCGCTACACGCCGGTGGACGGGCCGCCCCTGGTCACCCAGCCCCGCGACGTTGAGGCGACCGTCGCGGGGTGGAAGGAACGTCGGGCGGCCCGGCGAGCGAGGCTCGCGGCCCAGGCACCGAGGCCGCAGCAGCCGGCGCCGAAGCCGAAGCGGCGCGGCCTCAGGCGGCGTCGACAGGTCTGAGCCCTGTGCGCTCGCCCACACGCCAGGCGGGACCCGGCGGCCTGTGCGCACCATCACCTGCCGACGTCATGGACAGGCCCATCCGCCCTGGGGACCATTCGACGAGGGAGGACCCACACCCAGAGAGGCCCGTCATGAGCTTCAAGTTCTTCGACGCTTTCACCCACGAGGAGATCGTGCGCATCACCGCCGCCGGACGCCGGGTCACCCTGCCCCAGGGGTGGTCGCCCATCGGGAAGGACACCGGCGCCGACAAGGCCTACATCCTGCTCTCCGGCACCGCCTCCGTGCGCCGGCACGGCGAGGAGATCGCCCAGCTCGGCCCCGGCGACATCATGGGCGAAGCGGCGATCGTGCGGCACTCGCTGCGCACCGCCTCGATCGTGGCCCTGACGCCGCTCGAGCTGATCCACCTGACCAGCGAGGCCGTGCGACGGCTGAGCAAGGAGCTCCCGTCGTTCGGGGCCGCCCTCGACGAGCTCGTCCTCGAGCGGGCCTGACCGAGAGATCCGTCATACCGATCGGTAGCGGGGCGCGGTAGTTTCCGCCACATGCCCAGCGCCTCCCGCTCCGCCAAGGACTTCTTCCGACCCCTCGCCGTCGGCGCGCCGACGCCACCGACCGAGATCCCGGCCCGCCCGAGCCGGGCGATCCACTTCTTCGACCCCAGCAACGAGAAGATGGCGGCGAAGATCCCGGCGATGGTCGGGACCGTCGACGTGCTGCTCGGAAACCTCGAGGACGCGATCAAGGCCGACAACAAGGTCGCCGCCCGCGAGGGTCTGGTGAGGATCGCCCGGGAGACCGACTTCGGACCCACCCAGCTGTGGACCCGGATCAACAGCCTCGACAGCCCGTGGGTGCTCGACGACCTGACCACGCTCATCCCCACGATCGGCGACAAGCTCGACGTGGTGATGGTGCCGAAGGTGCAGGGCGCCGAGGACATCCACTACGTCGACCGGCTGCTCGCCCAGCTCGAGGCGAAGGCCGGCCTCACCACGCCGATCCTGGTGCACGCGATCCTCGAGACCGCGCGCGGCGTTGCCAACGTCGAGGAGATCTGCGGCGCCAGCCCGCGGATGCAGGGACTCTCCCTCGGCCCGGCCGACCTCGCAGCCGACCGCCGGATGAAGACCACCCGCGTCGGCGGTGGCCACCCCGGCTACCTCGTCCGCCAGGACCCCGTCGACGGAGACATCGACGGCGACCGTACGACCTACCAGCAGGACCTCTGGCACTACACGATCGCC
>JALZCZ010000372.1 GCA_030862825.1 Actinomycetota bacterium
GTCTCTCGCCGGGCCCGCAGCGGCGCTCGACGAGGCCCGGGCCGACCCGGTGGGCGGGTGGCCGCTCCGGCCGACGCCGGAGGTCGTGGCCGGCTTCGATCCCCCGGACTCGCCCTACGGCGCCGGCCACCGCGGCGTGGACCTCGCCGGCGCGGTCGGACAGGTCGTGCACGCCGCGCTTCCCGGACGGGTCTCCTACGCCGGCTCGATCGCCGGCCGCGGCGTGGTCGTGATCGACCACGGCGACACCCGCACCACCTACGAGCCCGTCGCCACCACCGTGGCGCTCGGCTCCTCCGTGGCCCGCGGCGACCCGATCGGCACCCTCCAGCTCAGCGGATCCCACTGCTTCCCGAGGGCCTGCCTGCATTGGGGCTGGATCGACGGAGAGACCTACCTCGACCCGCTGCGCCTGGTCGGCCTCGGGCCGGTCCGGCTGCTGCCGCTCTGGCGCGACGACCCGGTCCCGGTCACGGGCACGGCGGCCGCCACCGCTCAGCGCCTACCGCCCGCGTACGCCGGATTGCTCCCGCTGCTCTTCCTGCTGATGTGAGCTGGTCTCAGGCGCGCGGGTGCGCCTGCTGGTAGGCCTTGCGAAGCCGGTCGGTGGTGACGTGCGTGTAGAGCTGCGTGGTGGCGAGGGACGCGTGGCCGAGCAGTTCCTGCACCGCGCGCAGGTCGGCGCCGCCTTCGAGGAGGTGGGTGGCGGCACTGTGCCGGAGGCCGTGCGGGCCGATGTCGGGGGCTCCGGGCACCTCGGCCATCCGTCGGTGCACCAGTGTCCGCACGGCCCGCTGGTCGATCCGCCTGCCGCGCGCCCCCAAGAAGAGGGCGGCACCGGCGCCGGCGGTGTGCAGCCGTGGCCGACCCACGCTCAGCCACCGGTCGAGCGCCCGAGCGGCGGGGTGGCCGAACGGGACCATCCGCTCCTTGCGTCCCTTGCCGAAGACCCGGACCACGTTGCGGTCGCGGTCGAGGTCGTCGATGTCGAGCCCGGTCAGCTCCCCCACCCGGATGCCGGTGGCATAGAGGAGCTCCAACATCGCGACATCGCGCAGCCCGACCGGGCTGCCGTCGTCGGCGAGCTCGGTGGCCGCCCGGATCAGGTCGGACGCCTCGTCGACCCGGAGCACCTGCGGCAGGGTCTTGAGCGTCTTGGGTGAACCCAGCGCGGCACCCGGGTCGGCCCCGATTCGCCCGGTGCGGGCCAACCACGCCGTGAACACCCGGGCCGCGGTGGCACGACGGGCCATCGTGGTCCGCGACTTGCCCATGGTCTGCTGCTTGGCAAGCCAGCTCCGCAGCGTGCGCAGGTCGAGCTCTGCCACCTCCGTCATGCCCAGCCGTGAGGCGTGGTCGAGCAGTCCCGCGACGTCGGCGGCGTAGGCCCGCACCGTGTGCGCGGTCAGGTTGCGCTCCGAGATGAGGTGGCGCTCGTACTCCCCGAGCACACGCGCCATCGCCTCGGGCAGCTCGGTCATCCGCCGACGCTCGCGTCCGCATCCGCGTTCAGGTCCCGGGCGGCCTCGAACTCGATGGCGGGCTGCTCCGACCAGCCGAGGGCGGCCGTGGCCGTGACCGGACCCCTCACCCAGGCCAGGCTCCACGCCTTGGGACCGGCCATCGGCTCGAGGGCCACGGAGTAGACCGACCTTGCTCGCGGTTGGGCGTCAGTCACCCGTTCATCGTAGGCAGCCTCACCTCCTCGGGCCGGCTCATGTGTGCGCCAGCGCGGCGAGTCGCCAGCCGTCGTCGGACCGCTCGACCAGTCCCCGGCCCTGGAGGTAGGACAGGGAGCGTCTGACCTCCACGATGCCGAGCCCGGCCGCGCGGGCCACCGAGTCGGAGCGCGCCCCGCTCGAGACCGGCACGGCGTCCAGGACCTGACGGTGTCGGACCGACAGGCCGTCGCGCGCGGTCTCGGGCCCGCGCGGGTCCTCGAGGAGGTGTTGACCCGAGGTGCCGAGCGCCTCGAGCACCTCGGCACCGTTGGCGACCAGGCCGGCGCCGCCGGTGCGGATCAGCTGGTGCACCCCGGCCGAGCTCGCGCTGGTCACCGGGCCCGGGGTGCCGAGCACCACCCGGTTGAGCCGGTTGGCCCAGTTGGCGGTGTTGAGCGCCCCGCTGCGGACCGCCGCTTCCACGATCACCGTGCCCCGGGCCAGGGCCGCGATCAGGCGGTTGCGGGCCAGGAAGCGGACCCGCTGTGGGGCACAGCCCAGAGGGGCCTCGGACACCACCGCTCCGGTGGCCGCGATGTGGCCGATCAGCCCGGCGTGCGCCTCGGGGTAGACCCGGTCCGCCCCACAGGCCAGCACGGCCACCGTGGGCCCGGCCATCGCGATGGCGCCCCGGTGGGCGGCCTGGTCGATCCCGAACGCCGCCCCGGAGATCACCGGGCTCCCGCCCCGGGCGGCGACCGCTCCGATCTCGCCCGCCACCGAGTCGCCATAGGTCGTCGATGACCGGGAACCCACGACGGCGACCGAACCTGCGAGCCGGTCGAGGCGCAGCGGCCCCTTGACCCACAGCCCGATCGGCACACCGCCTCGCTCATGGAGCTCGCCGGCGGCCGCCAGGTCCTCCAGCTGGGGCGGCCACTCGTCGTCGCCGGGGATCACGAACCGGATACCGAGCTTGGCGGCCTGGTCGAGCTCGCGCTCCGGTTGCGCGTCGGCCAGCCGCATGGCGACGTCCTGGAGCAGGTCGTTGACGTGGCGCTGCTCGAGCAGGTGCTGGTGGAGCGCGACCGGCCCCAGCTCGGTGGTCAGCTCGGTGAACCGCATGTCGCCGGGCTCGGCGAGCCGGCTGAGCGCGGCCCGAGCGAGCCGTTCCTGGTGGGTCGGCGGGGTGTTCATCCGGCCACCGCCTGCACCGTCCGGGCGAGCAGCGGCGCCCCGAGTCGCAGCCGGAGTGCGACGTCGACTTCCTCGGCACCGGGTGCGTGGTTGACGCCGACGCGGACCGAGGCGAGGTCGGCGACCGTCCACGCGACGCGATGGACCCGCACTGCGCCGCGCCGGGTGAGCCGCCCCTTGAACATCGCGTCGTCCACGGTGCGCTGTGCTTCCGGGCTGAGCGGCCAGCGGTCCCGGAGCGCCTGTCCGGGCGCGTGCGCGTTGAGCCGCCAGCTGCAGTCTGCGTAGCGGATGGCCTGCAGCCGGCGGGCCAGGTCGACCCGCTCCCGGACGACCTCGGACGCCTCACTGACGTCGAACTGGTCGTGCTCCGCGTGAGGCGAGAGGGGTTCGACGTGGCGGGTGATGTCGACCCGGTCGGTGATCGGTCCGCTGATCTTGCGCTGGTAGTCGCGGCGGACCGTCTCACGGCACTTGCACCTGTTGGCCCCCGCGTGGGCGCGCCACTCGCCGCACGGACACGGGTTGCACGCGAGCACGACCATGCCGCGCGCCGGCAGCCGGGCCGACTCACCCTGTCGCGCGATGGTCACGTCACCGCTCTCCATCGGCTGGCGCAGGGCGTCGATCACGTCCGACCGGAACAGCGGGAACTCGTCCAGGAACAGCACGCCGCCGTGGGCGCGGCTCAGCTCCCCCGGCCGCACCTGACCGCTGCCGCCACCGATCAGGCTGGCCTTGCTCGCGTCGTGGTGCGGGGCGGCGTAGGGCGCGTCGGTCAGCATGCCCTGCCCCGGGTCGAGGATGCCGGCCAGCGAGTGGATGGCGGTGAGTTCCAACGACTCCTCGTGACTGAGCTCGGGGAGGATGGTCGGGATCCGCTCCGCGATGCTGGTCTTGCCCGAGCCCTTCGCGCCCGAAAGCAGCAGGTGGTGGCCACCGGCGGCGGCGACCTCGACGGCGTACTTGGTGTCGGGCATGCCGCGCAGATCGGCGAAGTCGAGCTCCTCGAGGCGCTCGTCGCCGCGCCACGCGAGCAGCTTGCTGCTCGAGAGCGGTGTCACGGGGGGCGCCTCCGGTACGACCTCCTGGTTGAGCTCCGCGGCCACCTGGGCCAGTGAGCGCATCCCGAAGACCACCATGTCCGGCACCATCGACGCCTCCCGGGCCAGCGGCTCGGGCACGAACACGTGGGACACGCCGCGCTCTGCGGCGGCCAGCACCATCGGCAGCACTCCCGGCACGCAGCGGAGCCCGCCAGCGAGCGTGAGCTCGCCGATGAAGGCGGTCTGTTCGAGCGACTCGCGCGGGACCTGGCCGTCGGCCGCGAGCAGCGCCACGCAGATCGCCAGGTCGAAGTGGGTGCCACGCTTGAGCAGGTCGGCGGGCGAGAGCAGGATCGTGATCCGCTTGGTCGACGGCCAGTCGAGGTTGCTGTTGATGATCGCCATCCGGCAGCGGTCCTTCGCCTCGTTGAGCGCCGCGTCGGGTCGACCCACCAGGGTGGTGCCGACCTGCCCCGGCGACACGTCGGCCTGGACCTCGATCAGGTGGCCGAGCGCTCCGTTCAACGAGACCGTGGTCGTGGTTGCGAAAGGCATCAGCCGATGCCCTTCACGTGCTCCACCTCGGCCGGCCCCCGCGGTGGCCGCACCACCGCCACCAGGTCGATCCGTACGTCGTCGGCGCGGACGCCGTGCGCCTCCTGCCACGCGGTCGCCAGTCGGCGCAGCCGGGCGAGCTTGGCGTCGGTGACCGCCTCGTGCGGGGTGCCACAGCTCTGGGCGCTGCTCCGGGTCTTGACCTCGCACACCACCAGCACGTCGCCGTCGCGCAGGACCAGGTCGATCTCGCCGCGCTCGCACCGCCAGTTGCGGTCGAGCACCACCAGCCCCTGCTCGCTGAGATGTCGTCGGGCCACGGCCTCGCCGTACGCCCCGATCGCCTGCCTCGCCGCTGTCGTCGTCATCTGCTGACCTCCTGCGTGGAGGCTGCCCGGCGGGGCGGACAAGGCGGTCGGAGGTGGTCAGGACCTGTGGAGATCCGGGTCGATCAAGGCTCCTGTGGACGACATCTGGGCCGAATCCACTGCGGCCGCACCGTGATCAGTACGACGGCGCGGGCTTCTCCCAACGCGTCATGAACCCACCCAGCAGTAGCGGGCGCGGCCGCTCCCCACCCCAGCGCAGGGCAGGTCGTCGCGGAGCGTCAGCGACCGGAAGTCCTGGAACTTTGCGTTCTCGTCCGGACCGGGTCGGGCGCCCTGATCTCAGCCGCCGAGTGACGGGTTGTTGCACGCGGGGCGGTAGACCCCGTAGAGGTCGGCGCCGGCGGTACTGGCCCCGAGGAGCTCCAGCGTCGGAATCAAGTACGCGTTGACCTCGGCGATGAACTCGTTGACACCCGTCAGGACGTTCTTGGAGACCAAGTCGTTGATCACCGCGTTCAGGGTGATGTCACCCGAGGCGAGCAGGGAGCTGACGTCCAGGGTCCGGTTGTTGTACGTGATCGTGCCCGAGAAGTCGACGTTGTCGATGGTCACGTCCGGCACCGTCAGTGAAGGCAGCTCGTCAACGCGCTCCGGATCGGTGTAGTCGTGTGGCGGCACGGCGTACGTAGCGTCCTCCTCGGTCGGCTGGGACGACGCCGAGACACCTGCCTGGATCATGATGTTGATCGTGGCCTTGTCGTTGCCGAGCAGCAGCCGGAGGACGGATCCGAGAGTGTCGCCAAGGCCGAACGGGAGCCCGTGCAGGATCGTGCCGGCGGCACTGATCTGCCCGCTCAGCTGGATCGGGATACTCAGGTTGACATTCGAGACCAGGGCGCGCCGTACGTGGACATCAATCGACTCCGGACTCGCAAGCGTGCCAGCGCCGCAAGTGACACCGGTGAGCAGTCCGTCGGCGCTGGCCAGCTCGACCTCAAAATCCACCGGCACGCCCGGACCCGCCAGGCCCGCGATCGTCGGGATGTTGAGCGTAGGGCGGGCGAATAGTGTGACCTGGGCCGTCTGCGCAGAGGCCTCGCCGACCTTCCCGCACCCCAGCTGCGGCTTCTGAATGATCGTGAGCCCAGCCGAACCGCTCGAGAACTGCGGGACTTTCCAGAAGACCGGCACATCGAAAGCGTTCTCGCCGTTGGCAACGAACGCCGATCCCGCGACCAGATCCAGCACATTGAGCTTGGTGTCGAGCGCGGCGGCGCCGCCACCGCTGACGGTCAGCATGTCCGCGATGTTGATCACTGTGGTGGTGTTCACGGCCGCGGCGATGGTCTTGAGAAGAGTGACGTCGGCAGCTTGGCCGCTCTCCCGCTCGAGGACCGTCGCGGATGCGAGGAACAACCGCTGCAGGGTGAGGTTCTCAAGGCTCGCAAGCTCGTCGACCGTACCGACACCGAGGGCAAGGGCCAAGCCTCGCATCGTGATATTGGCGTCTGCCAGGCCCGTGTAGCCAACCGCGTTGATGTCGAGCGCGTCACCGATGAGGTGGTCCAAGAGCGCAGAGTTCCCACTCTCGACTGCCAACGCGTACGACCCGAGCCGGAAGCAGGCGGTCGATTGCGAAAGCCCGATCGCAGACCTGGCGCTCGCGCCGGATCCCGTCGAGAAGGCGAAGTCGACGGCGGTCGTCGCGGTGACGAACACCGCGTCGGGGACGACGCTGCCAGTCACGGGTACGACATCACCAGCAGCGTCCTTGACCGGGTCGCCCATCAGGTCGAGTTGCACAAGGGTCCACGCAACGACGGGGTCGTCGCCGAGTGTCGAGCCCTCGTTGCGGGCTTCGCTCGCTACCTTGGCCGCCTCGATGCCTCGGACCTTCGACGATCCAGCCTCGATCTGGTCCGCAGTACGCCCATCAACGAGACGCGCCAGGTCCAGGGCCACTGCGTCCGCCAATGCCTGCATGTCGCGCCGGACCACGCGGTGCATTCCGAGGTCGACGGCGAAGGCCGCGACGGCGACGAGAACCATGGACACGATCGCGACCATCACGAGCACCGTGCCCCGCTCGTCCTGTTGGCGGTTCCGAATCGAGCGCACCTCAGCTCACCTGCGCCTCGGTGGAGTAGTTCAGGTGCTCGGGGAGAACGATGCCCAAGCCCGGGGATGGGATCAGGCTGTCGTCTTTGTACGTGTAGTCGAGCGTGATCTTGATGCACTGGGCGCCGATGGTGCTGGTGGTGCAGGCCTGGGGCGCCGAGACCGTGCACGTGCCAGCATCCGCCGTCCCCTTCTTGAGGAGTCCTGCCTCGGTGCAAGTGACGTCATAGGTGCCCAGGGCGTCGTTGATCGCGACGATCGCACGCGTCTTGACCTGAGCGTCGGTGAGCGCCGAGGGTGCCACGGCCGCTGCGCGGGCACCCTCAGCTGCGGCCTGGCTTATCGCTTGTCGGAAGCTCAGCATGTAGCCGTAGCCGATGATCGCGAACAACAAGAAGATGAGGAGTGGCGCAACGAGAGCAAACTCGACCGCGGCCGCACCACGATCGGCGAGGCGTCGCGGACTTCCCGCCTGATGCAGCATCGAACCCACCTAGACACACAAATGTGGGGTGGTCCCTCCCCCCCGCGCTGAGGCTAGAGCTCCGAACACAGGCGGACGCAGAAGTTGCGGATTTGCATTCACAGGTCTGGACCGGCACTTCCGGGTCGGTGGGAGCTCAAGTGACGAGGCGCGCCACCGTGCGGCTACAACGGACTGATCCTCAACGGCAGCGGCTGGGTGGCGGTCGACGGCGTCGTGACCGTCTCGTCGGTGAGGAACACCGGCGCGAAGGTCTTGATCGCCAGGTACCTCTTGAGCTGCCGGTCCGGCGTTGCGCTGGCAGCGCGGGCCAGACAGGAAGGACGCTCTCCATCCTCGGCACCGGTGTCCTGACCTGGACCGTGGCATGGGGGCGGCCGAGCACCGCCCAACACCGCAGGGTGGAGCGACTCCCGGTCCGGATGGTCGAATCCGGACACGGATGGTCACCAAGGACCAGATGGTCTGACCGACCGGCCGGGACCCTACGGCTTCGGCGGGTCGATCTCCGCCTGGGCGAGCTCCTCGACGTTCACGTCCTTGAACGTCAGCACCTTCACGTTCTTGGCGAACCGGGCGGGGCGGTACATGTCCCACACCCAGGCATCGGTCATCGAGACCTCGAAGAACACGTCACCGGCCTCGGTGCGCGCCTTCACGTCGACCTGGTTGCACAGGTAGAAACGTCGGTCGGTCTCGACGACGTACTTGAAGATGCCGACCACGTCGCGGTACTCGCGGTAGAGCGTGAGCTCCTGCTCGGTCTCGTACTTCTCGAGCTCCTCGGCACTCATTTTTCGGGGTCCCCTCGGCGTTGTTCGGTGGAGGAGCGAATCGGGGGAGCCGGAGAACGGCGTGGGGTGTTCATGCAAGCTCCTCCAGGGACTCGGCAGTGACGGCGATCTCTTCATTCTGCCCGTCGAGTGGTGGCTCGAGCCCCGCGGCCCGCCGTACGTTCACGAAGCGCATCCGGTGGACGGGGCACGGGCCGTGCTCGCTGAGGGCCGCGGCGTGCTCGTCGGTGATGTAGCCCTTGTGCGTTTTGAAGTCGTACGCCGGCCACTGAGCGTCGAGCTCGGTCATGATCCGGTCGCGGGTGACCTTCGCCAGCACCGAGGCTGCGGAGATACACGCGGCGACCCGGTCGCCCTTCCAGACGGCCAGTCCGGGCACGCCCAGGCCGTCGACGGGGAACCCGTCGGTCAGCACGTACGCCGGCGGCAGGTCGAGCAGCGCGACCGCGCGCCGCAGCGCCTCGACGTTGGCCACGTGCATGCCCAGCCGGTCGCACTCGTCGTGCTCGATCACCACCACCGACCAGGCCAGCGCCCGACGGACCACGTGCTCGTAGCAGCGCTCCCGCGCCTTCTCGGTCAACAGCTTGGAGTCGGCGAGGCCCGGGATGATCCCGGCCTTGCCGGCCGGCAGGATCGCCGCGCCGGCCACGAGCGGTCCGGCGCAGGCGCCTCGACCGGCCTCGTCGACACCAGCGATCGGCTCGATGCCGTGGCGACGCAACGCGCGCTCGTAGCCGTAAAGGCCGGCGTCGCGGCGTACGGTCAGTCCTCGGGGCAGCTCGGACACCAGATGGGACCCGTCAGGAGGCAGCGTCGGGAATGTCGTCGAAGGCGTCGGGGCGATGCAGCCACCCGAAGCGGTCGCGCGGCCAGACCAGGACCAGCACCTTGCCGACGACCAGGTCGGTGTCGACGTAGGGGCTGTCGGTGCACTCGGTGGCCTTGCCGTCGAGGCACTCCATGTGCACGGTCGAGTCAGCGGAGTTCGCGCGGTTGTCACCCATCACGAAAACGGTACCCTCCGGGATCGGCCCCGCGGTCCAACCCCCGGCGTCGCACATGAGCGTCATCGGTCCGTTGCACTCCAGCTGGTCGTCGCGGAGGTAGGCGGACTCCTCGAGCGGCTTGCCGTTGATCATCAGCCGGCCCTCGTCGTCGCAGCACACGATCGTGTCACCGGCCACGCCGATCACCCGCTTCACGAGATGACCGCCTGCCGGGTAGAGGCCGATCTTGGCCATCACCTCGGTCAGCGGGTTGTCCGGTCCGGCGTCCTCGGTCGGCGAGAGCCAGCCACCGGGGTCCTTGAAGACCACGACGTCGCCGCGCTCCGGCGACCCGCCGAACCAGTACGAGACCTTCTGCACCAGGATCCGGTCGTCCTTGACGAGTCCGGGCTCCATCGACTCCGACGGGATGTAGAAGGCCTGCACGAACAGCGCCTTGATCACGATCGCCAGCACCAGTGCGGTTCCGAGGAGCAGGATGGTCTCCTGCCAGATCCGGAGATGCCGCCGCTTGCGCGGAGCTTCTTCCGGGGCTTCTTCCGGGGCTTCTTCCGGGGCAGCGGCAGGAGCGTCGTCGGGCGCCACCGGGACGGCGTCGCCCAGCTCGGGGCGCGTGTCGTCGGTGGTCACTCGGTGAGTGTAGGTACGCGGTGGGTCAGCTCGTGACAGACCGACTCAGGCCTCGCGGCGTTCCTTGATCTTGGCCGCCTTGCCGCGCAGGTTGCGGAGGTAGTAGAGCTTCGCCCGGCGCACATCGCCGCGGGTCACGATCTCGATCTCCTCGAAGATCGGGGAGTGCAGCGGGAAGGTGCGCTCGACACCGACGCCGAAGGAGACCTTGCGGACGGTGAAGGTGCGACCGATGCCGGAGCCGTGGATCCGGATCACGACGCCCTGGAAGATCTGGACCCGGGCGCGGTTGCCCTCGACGACCTTGACGTGGACCTTGACCGTGTCGCCGGCGCGGAAGGCGGGGACGTCGTCGCGCTTGCGGGCGTTGCCGAGCTCGGCAATCACGTTGCTCATGGTGTTCTCCTCGCGAGTGCCACAGGTCAGCCGCGGTATCGGATGGGTTCAGCTGTGTGGTCCAGTCTGCTGGCCGGCGGCGCGAGGCACCCCCTGTGGCAGGTGCCCGACGCAGACTCCCCGTGTGTTCCTCGGAGCGGTCCTTCGGCCGACTGGGCCGAGGAGCAAGTCTGCCACAGCGCCGAGGTCCGGCCGTAATCCGGGCTAGCCCGTCTCCGCAGGTCGCCGCTTCGTCATCCGGACCACGCCCGGCTCGAGCTCGCCGGTCAGGCGGTAGCCGGCCTTCTTGTACATGCGCTGGTTGCGGAGGCTGCCCGTGCCGGTGAACAGCTCGTACGCCGTCACGCCGGCCGGTGCCTCCTCCTCGATCAGCGCGAGCAGCGCGCGGCCGAGCCCCCGGCCCTGCAGGTCGGGGGCCACCATCACGCGACCGATGTCCCAGGCGTCGTCGCGGCGGGTTGCCCGGACCGCTCCCACGAGACGGCCGGCGGAGCGGACCACGAGCACGACCCCGCGGCCGAGCCAGGCCTCGACGTCCTCCAGCGACTCGTGCAGGGCCGGGATCCGGACGCCGGGGTTGTCCTGCGCCTCCTGCACCCAGCAGGCCCGCTGCAGGGTCAGCAGCTCGCCCGCGTCCGAGGGTCGCGCAGGGAGCACGTCATAGCCCTCCAGCAGCGAGGACGGCCGCAGCAGGTCGGGCCGCCGCGCTGCCGTCCGCTCCCTGGCCTGCTCGTGCCGCCAGCGGGCGATCCGGGCGTGGTCGCCGGACAGCAGGACCTCGGGCACGGCGAGCTCGCGCCAGGTCGCCGGCTTCGTGTAGACGGGGTACTCCAGCAGTCCGGCCGCGTGCGACTCCTCGGTCAGCGACTCGGAGTTGCCCATGAAGCCCGGCAGCAGCCTCACCACCGCCTCGGTGATCGCCAGCGCGGCCACCTCGCCGCCGTTGAGCACGTAGTCGCCGATCGAGATCTCCCGCACCTCGGCGCGCCCTGCCGCGTGCTCCACGACGCGCTGGTCGATGCCCTCGTAACGGCCGCAGGCGAAGACCAGCCGCTCCCGGCCGGCCAGCTCGGCGGCCAGTGCCTGGGTGAACGGCTCCCCCGACGGCGTCGGCACGATCATCACGGCACCGTCGATGCCGAGCTCGTCGAACGCCTCGCCCCAGGGCTCCGGCTTCATCACCATGCCCGCGCCGCCGCCGTACGGCGTGTCGTCGACCGTGCGGTGCCGGTCGTGGGTCCACCGGCGCAGGTCGTGCACGGCCACCTCGATCAGGCCCGCCTCGGCCGCCTTGCCGGGCAGCGAGAGCGCCAGCGGCGTGAAGTAGTCGGGGAAGATCGTGACGTAGTCGAGCCGCACGTCAGGCGTCCTCGGGCAACGGCGTGACCAGCCCGGGTCGGTCGGCCACGACCACCCGCCCGTCGACAACGTCGACCTCCGGCACCAGCGCCTTGACGAACGGCACCAGCGCGTCGCGTCCGTCGGGAGTGCGGATGATGAGCAGGTCCTGGGCGCCGCCGTGCACCACCGCGGTCAACTCGCCCAGCTCGCGCCCGTCCACGTCGTACGCCGTGAGGCCGACCAGCTGGTGGTCGTAGTACTCGTCGGGGTCGTCGGGCGTGGCATCCGCGGGGATGGTGGCGTGCAGGACCACGCCTCGGGCCGCCTCCGCCGCGTCGCGGCCGGACAGCTCCTCGAAGGTCACCAGCAGCCGCGACGAGTGCCACCGGGTGCGGGCCACGGTCAGGCTGGACATGCCGAACGCCGATCCGCGGGGGGCCTGCGCACGAAGCGCGGCACCACTCGCGAACCGGCGTTCGGGTTCGTCTGTCCTGACGTCGACGGTGACCTCGCCGCGGAGGCCGTGGGGCTTGCCGATCCGCCCGACGACGACCTCGACGTGTTGACCGGCGGAGTCGCTCATCTCAGCGGCGTCGGTCGACGTCGACGAAGTCGATCCGCGCGCCGCCCTTGCCGGCCAGCGCGTTGATCACGGTGCGGAACGCGGTCGCGGTGCGACCGTTGCGGCCGATCACCTTCCCGAGGTCGTCGGGGTGCACCCGGACCTCGAGGATCGAGCCGCGCCGCAGCTGCTTGTCGCGGACGGTGACGTCGTCGGGGTTGTCGACGACGCCGCGGACCAGGTGCTCGAGAGCGTCTGCCAGCACGAGCGTCAGTTTCCGGGCTTGGACTTGGCCTCGGCCGACTCGGCCTCAGCGGTCGCGCCCTCCGGGGTCTCGGCGGCGGGAACCTCGACGGCCGGAGCCTCGGCGACCGGGGCCTCCTCGGCGGCCGGCGCCTCGGCCGGTGACTCCTCGGCGGGAGCAGCGGCAGCCTTCTTCGACGCCTTCTTGGTCACCGCGCCCGCCTTGGGCTCGCTCGCGGAGTCCTTGAGGGCCTCGTTGAAGACCTCGAGCTTGTCGCGCTTGGGCTCGGCCACCCGGAGGGTGCCCTCGGTGCCCGGCAGGCCCTTGAACTTCTGCCAGTCGCCGGTGATCCGGAGGAGCTTGTGCACGGCCTCGGACGGCTGCGCGCCGACCCCGAGCCAGTACTGCGCCCGCTCGGACACGACCGTGATGACGCTCGGGTCCTCCTTGGGGCGGTACGTGCCGATCTCCTCGATCACCTTGCCGTCGCGCTTCTTGCGCGAGTCGACGACGACGATGCGGTACTGCGGCACCCGGACCTTGCCCAGGCGCTTCAAACGGATCTTGACGGCCACTGTTGTGGTGTCTCCTCGGAACTCGTGTGTGGTGAAGACCGCCGCCGGCGTGGGGACACCGGGTGGGTTCTTCGATGGGCCAGGCAGCGTTCGGATGAGAGGGTCCGGACGCGCAGGACTCAGCCGCAGATTGTGCCAGAGTCGGGCGACTCATCCGAATCGAGCCCGATCAGCCGGCGCAGGGCCCGACCCCTCCACCGCCAGACCGTGGTCGCCTCGCACGACGTGGCCCGGGGTCAGGACCAGCCCGACGCTGACGGCCAGCTCTCCGGGACGCCGTACGCGACGCCGGCGTCCGTCTACCCGGCGTACCAGAAGCCGGTGCCGAGCCGGCGCCGGCCGAGCGCCTGGTGGTTCGCGGTCGCGGGGCTGATGCTGCTGATCGTGACCGCGATCCTCTTCGCGACCGGCAGGCCACGCAACGTGCCTGCGCTAGCCCACCACCGTGCCGCGGAGCACGATGCACCGCGGCTCGAACAGCACCGAGAGGTCCGCGCGCGGGTCGCGGTCGTAGACCACGAAGTCGGCCGGCGCGCCCTCGGTCAGGTCGGCGTTCCAGCCCAGCCACTGGCGGGCCCGCCACGAGGCGGCACCCAGCGCGTAGTGCGCCGGCAGCCCGAGGTCGACCATCGCGACGATCTCGCCGGCCAGGTTGCCGTGGCGCGAGACCCCGCCGCCGTCGGAGCCGGCGTAGAGCGCAACGCCGGCCTCGTAGGCGGCCATGATCGTGTCCCTCCGGCGCGCGTGGAGGTCTGTCATGTGCGTGGAGTACTGCGGGAACTTGGCGCCCGCGGCCTCGGCGTACTGCGGGAACTTGTCGATCTGCATCACGGTCGGCACCAGCGAGATCCCCTGCTCGACCATCGCGTCGATCAGGTCCTGCGACAGGCCGGTGCCGTGCTCGATGCAGTCGATGCCGGCCCCGATCAGGCCGGGCAGCACCGCCTCCCCGAAGCAGTGCGCGGTGACTCGGGCGCCATGCTCGTGCGCCGTCGCGATCGCCGCGGCGAACGTCTCGGCCGGGAACGACGGGGCCAGGTCGCCGTCGTCGCGTGAGATCCAGTCACCCACCAGCTTGACCCAGCCGTCGCCGCGCTGCGCCTCCTGGGCGACGTACGCCGTCAGCTGGTCGGGCTCGATCTCGTGGGCGTAGTTGCGGATGTAGCGCTTGGTGCGCGCGATGTGGCGGCCGGCCCGGATCAGCCGCGGCAGGTCGTCGCGGTCGTGGATCCAGGAGGTGTCGAGCGCTGAGCCGCAGTCGCGCAGGAGCAGTGCTCCGCCGTCGCGGTCCGCGATCGCCTGCGCCTCCGCCTCCTCCTCGGTGGTGGCGCCGTCGTCGTCGAGGCCGACGTGGCAGTGGGCGTCGACCAGGCCGGGGACGATCCAGCCCCGGGCGGCGGTCTCCGCGCCCGCTGGCGTGTCGTAGGTGATTCGCCCGTCAACGACGTACAGATCCCGCGGCTCAGCGTCGGGCAGGACCGGGCCGGAGAACCTGAGCGCCGTCGTCATGCCTCGGACGTTACTAGTGGTTTCGAGGCTCGCTGCGCTCGCACCTCAACCACCGTCGATGGGTGGCTCGGTCAACGTAGCAGCGCCTTCCTCACGGTCAATGCGTAAAGATCGCGCTCCGACGATTCTTTCGTTTGGCTCGCGCACAAATGGGTCTACGCTTCCGCACCATGGTCAGCCCCGGATCGCTCGAGCGCCTGCGGGTCGCCAACCGGCGCTCGATCACCTCCATGCTCGCCAGCGACGGCCCGATGAGCAGGGCCGACCTGGCCCGCGGCACCGGCCTGTCCCGCACCACTGTCTCGAGCCTGGTCACCGAGCTGATCGCCGCGGGCCGGGTCGCCGAGACCTCGGATCGCGGGCGCCCGCACAAGGGCGGCAGCGGGCGGCCGCCGGTGCTGGTCCGGCTCAGCGCGCCCGCCGGCTGCGTGGCCGGCGTGGACG
>JALZCZ010000353.1 GCA_030862825.1 Actinomycetota bacterium
CGCTCACCATGCCGTTCAAGCGCGAGGCGTTGTCGCTGGCCGACCGGGTCAGCGATCGAGCACGGCTGGCCGGTGCTGCCAACACCCTGGTACTGGTCGACCGGCAGGTGCACGCCGACAACACCGACCTGCCGGGCGCGGTGGCAGCGCTGCGTGAGCGCTGGGACGGAGTCGTGACTGCCGGCACCGTGCTCGGCGCCGGGGCCACCGCTGCCTCGACCGGGCTGGCGCTCTGCGAAGCGGGGGCGGCCGAGGTGACGCTGCTCGTGCGGTCGCCCGAGCGGGCGGCAGAGACCGTGGCCGCGATCGAGCGGCACCCGTCGGGCCCGACGGTGCGGGTCGGCTCGCTGGCGGCGGACGTGCCGACCGGCGAGGTGCTGGTCAGCACCGTCCCGGCCGAGGCGCAGACTGCTGACCTAGTTGCCCGCTGCGCGCAGGTGCCGGTCGTCTTCGAGGTGCTCTACGAGCCATGGCCGACCCCGCTGGCCGCGTCGGCCGCCGACCGGGTGTTGGTTTCCGGCTTGGACCTGTTGGTGCACCAGGCGGCGTACCAGTTCGAGATCTACACCGGGTCGCCTGCGCCCCTGGCCCAGATGCGGACCGCGGGCGAGACCGCGGCGGCGGCCCGGCAGTGATCCACGTTGCCGCGGCTGCCGGGTGCGCCGCCCTCTGCGGCGCCGGCAGCTTCCTGGCCCCCCGGCTGATCGCGCGGGTCCCCGAGCCGGAGCCGGACCCGGACGCCGACGCCGACGACCCGGTCAAGGAGCCGTACGCCGACATCGCGGCGCTCCCGGGCCTGGCCTGGACGTCGGCGGTCGCGGGGGCGGTGGCCGGTGCCCTGGTCGGCGGCCGGCTCGGGTGGACCTGGCCGCTGCTCTTCCTGGTGCCCCTGGTGCCGGTCCTGGTCGCGCTCGCCGTCATCGACTGGCGCACCCACCTGCTGCCCACCCGGGTGGTCTGGCCGACCACGCTGGCGACGGCTGCGCTGATCGTGGTCAGCTGGGCGCTCTCGGGGGGCGACGAGGCGCTGGTGCGCGCCGGGTGGGGCTTCGTGGTCGCCTACGGCTCCTTCTTCGTGCTCTGGTTCATCTACCCCAAGGGGCTCGGCTACGGCGATGTCCGGCTGGCCGGCGTGCTGGGCCTGGCGCTCGGTTACCTGGGCTGGGGCCCGCTGCTGGTCGGCCTCTATGCCGGCTTCCTGCTGGGCGGGGTCGGTGGCGGGCTGCTGTCGGTGCTGAAGGTGGTACGGCGCAAGGCGTTCCCGTTCGGCCCGTTCATGGTCGTGGGGGCGCTCGTCGGGGTGCTGTGGGGCGCCCAGATCCTCGACCGTCTCGGCGCCGGGTGACCGCGTCGGCCCGGGTGGCTCGGCAATGAAAGACTGAGCGCATGCTGCGTTGGCTCACCGCGGGCGAGTCCCACGGCCCGTCCCTGGTCGCGATCCTGGAGGGACTGCCGGCGAAGGTCGAGGTCACCACCGACGACATCGCCGAGTCCCTGGCACGCCGTCGGCTCGGCCACGGGCGCGGTGCCCGGATGAAGTTCGAGCAGGACGAGGTCACCATCACCGGCGGCGTACGCCACGGGATGACGCAGGGCGGACCGGTGGCTGTCCAGGTGGGCAACACCGAGTGGCCGAAGTGGGAGCAGGTGATGTCCGCCGACCCCGTCGACCCGGTCGAGCTCGAGGCACTGGCCCGCAACGCCGCGCTGACCCGGCCGCGGCCGGGCCACGCCGACCTGGTCGGCATGCAGAAGTACGGCTTCGACGACGCCCGCCCGATCCTCGAGCGCGCCTCCGCCCGTGAGACCGCGGCCCGGGTGGCGCTCGGCCGCGTTGCCAGCAACTTCCTCGAGCAGTCGGTCGAGGCCCGGATCGTGTCGCACGTGATCGAGCTCGGCGGCGTCCGCGCCCCGGCCGGCCTGTGGCCCGAGGCCGACGACGTGGCGCGCCTCGACGAGGACCCCGTGCGGTGCCTCGACCCCGACACCTCGACCGCGATGGTCGCCGCGATCGACCAGGCCCACAAGGACGGCGACACCCTCGGCGGCGTGGTCGAGGTCGTCGTGCACGGACTGCCGCCGGGCCTCGGGTCGCACGTGCACTGGGACCGGCGCCTCGACTCGCGGCTGGCCGGTGCGCTGATGGGCATCCAGGCGATCAAGGGGGTCGAGGTCGGCGACGGCTTCGCACTCGCCGCGACGCCCGGCTCCCAGGCACACGACGAGATCGTGCCCACCGACGAGGGCATCCGGCGTACGTCGGGCCGCTCGGGTGGCACCGAGGGCGGGATGAGCACCGGGGAGATCCTGCGGGTCCGGGCGGCGATGAAGCCGATCGCGACCGTGCCGCGGGCCCTCAGGACGGTCGACCTGAGCACCGGCGAGGCCAGCGTCGCCCACCACCAGCGCTCCGACGTCTGCGCGGTGCCCGCCGCGGGCATCGTGGCCGAGGCGATGGTGGCGCTGGTGCTCGCCGAGGCGGTCGTGGAGAAGTTCGGCGGCGACTCGGTGCAGGAGACCCGGCGCAACGCGCAGAGCTACCTGGACACGCTGAGGTACCGGTGACCCGCTCATGACCCTGGTGCTCGTCGGGCCGATGGGAGCTGGCAAGAGCACGGTGGCGGCCCTGCTCGCCGACACGGCGGGCGTCACCGCCCGCGACACCGACGCCGACATCGAGGCCGCCGAGGGACGCACCATCTCCGACATCTTCGTGGAGTCGGGGGAGGCACACTTCCGCGAGCTGGAGCGCGCGGCCGTCGTCGCCGCGCTGGCCGACCACGACGGCGTGCTGTCACTCGGCGGCGGTGCGGTGCTCGACGAGGAGACCCGCCGGCTGCTGACCGGCCCCGACCACACCGTGGTCTTCCTGCGCGTCGGCCTGGCCGAGGCGGTCAAGCGGGTGGGTCTCGGCACCTCGCGGCCGCTGCTGCTCGGCAACGTGCGGTCGCGGATCAAGGCGCTGCTCGACGAGCGCACCCCCATCTACGAGTCCGTCGCGGACCTGGTCGTCGACACCGACCAGCGGTCGGCACAGGACGTGGCCGACGAGATCAGGAAGGCCCTGGAATGACTGACACCGTGCTCCCCGTCCGCGGCGCGTCGCCGTACGACGTCGTGGTCGGCCGTGGCCTCGGGCATCGGCTGCCGGCGATGCTCGGACCGGCCGTCGAGCGGGTGGCGGTGATCTGTCCCGAGCGCCTGGAGGCCTTCCTCGATGACCTGCTCGAGGACCTCGGCGACACCGAGGTGATGATGCTGGCGATCCCCGAGGGCGAGGATGCCAAGCAGGCCGAGGTCGCCTCGGCGTGCTGGGACGCGCTGGGGGAGCACGGCTTCACGCGCTCGGACGCCGTGGTGACCGTCGGCGGCGGCGCCACGACCGACCTCGGTGGCTTCGTGGCGGCGACCTGGCTGCGCGGGGTGCCGGTGGTGCACGTGCCGACCACGCTGCTCGGCATGGTCGACGCCGCGGTGGGCGGCAAGACCGGCATCAACACGCCCGCGGGCAAGAACCTGGTGGGCTCGTTCCACGAGCCGGCCGGCGTGCTGTGCGACCTGAGTCTGCTGGAGACCCTGCCGCGCGCCGAGCTGGTGGCTGGCCTGGGCGAGGTGGTCAAGTGCGGTTTCATCGCCGACCCCGAGATCCTGCGCCTGGTCGAGGAGACCGAGCCCGAGGAGCTGGTGCCCTCGTCGCCGGTGCTGCGCGAGCTCGTCGAGCGGGCGATCCGGGTCAAGATCGACGTGGTCGTGGCCGACCTGAAGGAGACCGGCGGCGTGGACGGCCACCCGGGCCGCGAGATCCTCAACTACGGCCACACCCTCGCCCACGCCGTGGAGCGGGTCGAGGACTACGGCATCCGGCACGGCGAGGCGGTCGCGATCGGCTGTGTCTACGTCGCCGAGCTGGCTCGGCGGGCCGGTCGGCTCTCCCCGGAGGTCGTCGACCGCCATCGGACCGCCTTCGCGCGGGTCGGGCTGCCGGTCACCTACTCGGGTGCCTCCTTCGACGACCTGCACGCGGTGATGAAGGTGGACAAGAAGGCGCGCGGGTCGCAGCTGCGGTTCGTGGTGCTCGACGACCTCGCCAAGCCGGTGGTTCTGGCCGGGCCGGCCGAGGACGACCTGCGGGCGGCGTACTCAGCAATCAGTGGGGGTGCCGCATGAGAGTGCTGGTGCTCAACGGTCCCAACCTCGGTCGCCTCGGGCGACGGCAGCCGGAGATCTACGGCAGCACCACCCATGCCGAGCTCGCGCACCGGTGCGTGGAGTGGGGCGCGGCCCTGGGTCTCGAGGTCGAGGTGCGGCAGACCAACCACGAGGGCGAGATGCTCGACTGGCTCAACACCGCCGCCGACGACGCCACGCCGGTCGTGCTCAACGCCGCCGCCTGGACCCACTACTCCTACGCGATCTTCGACGCCTGCGCCCAGCTCGGTGCGCCGCTCGTCGAGGTGCACATCTCCGAGCCCTCGCAGCGTCCAGAGGAGTTCCGGCACAGCTCCGTCGTCACCCCCCACGCCACCGCGGTGATCGCCGGCCAGGGCATCGACGGCTACCGCCAGGCCCTCGAGCTCCTCGCCCGGGGCTGACCTCTTCCGGGGTAGTCCCCGACGGAATCGTCGTCCGGGGCAGCGCGGTTTCCCCGGTCCACCGGGGAAACCCGCAC
>JALZCZ010000432.1 GCA_030862825.1 Actinomycetota bacterium
GAGCACGACCGGGCGGCCCAGGATCGCCGGTGCGAGGGCGCGGACCGCGGGGCTGCGGGCGGCGCCGCCGACGAGGAGGATCCGCTGGGGCTCGTCGCCGGTCGCGGTGAGCAGGGCGTCCACGCCATCGGCGAGGGAGCACAGCAGCGCCTCGAACGCCGCGCGGGCGAGGTCGGCGCGGGTCGTCCGTGGCGTCAGCCCGGTCCAGGTGCCGGAGGCGTCCGGGCGGTTCGGGGTGCGCTCGCCGCCGTAGTAGGGCAGCAGGGTGACGCCGTTCGCCCCGGGCGGGGACTGCAGCGCGAGGGCCGCCAGCTCCACGTGGTCGACGCCGAGCCACCCGGCCTGGAGGTCGAGGATGCCGGCCGCGTTGATCGTGGTCACCATCGGCAGGAAGCCGCCGGACGCGTCGGCGAAGCCGGTGACGACCCCGCTGCCGTCCGCGATCGGCTGGCCGCTCACGGTCGAGGCGACCCCGGAGGTCCCGATCGACACGAGCACGTCGCCCGGCCGGAGGTCCAGCCCGAGCGCGGCCGCCATGTTGTCGCCCGTGCCGGCGCCCACGGGCCGGCCGTCGGCGGTGTGGGCGGCGACATCGCCGGGCGGCACCACCCGGGGAAGCCTGGGTTCGTGACCGAGGGCGGTCTTCGCCAGGTCGGGCAGCCACTCGCCGTCCCGCGTCGCGAAATAGCCGGTGCCGGACGCGTCGCCGCGGTCGGTGAACGCGGCCGTTCCAGGAGCGGACAGGTGACGCGAGACGTAGTCGTGCGGGAGCAGCACCTCCGCGACCCGCTCCGCCCGGTCGGGCTCGTGGTCGCGCAGCCAGCGGAGCTTGGTGACGGTGAAGGAGGCGACGAGGACGCTGCCGAGGGCGTCGGCACACGCCTGCGGCCCACCGAGCTCCTCGATCAGCGCCTGCGCCTGCGGGGCGGACCTGGTGTCGTTCCAGAGCAGGGCGTCGCGCACCGGCTCGCCGTCCGCGTCCAGGGCCACCAGTCCGTGCTGCTGTCCCCCGACGGCGACCGCGTCGGCGCGCTCGACCAGGCCGGCCGCGGCCTCGTCGTACGCCGCCAGCCAGGCCCGCGGGTCCACCTCGGTGCCCGGTGGGTGCGGCGACGTGCGCTGGTCGACCACGCTGCCGTCGTCGGCGTCGACGAGCAGGGCTTTCGTGGACTGGGTCGAGGAGTCCACACCGAGGACGAGAGCCATGGCTCTATTTAGTACGACGCCCGAACTAAAGTCAATGGGTCGGCGTCGGGCCGCGCATGTAACTCAGTGTTGCGACGACTATCCGGGCGTTCAGACACCCGGATAGTCGGACAAACCCTGAGTTACATGGAGCGGGGACGGTCAGACGAGGTTGATCGCGCGCGCCGAGTTGGCGTCCATGGCGGTCTGGATCTCGGCGAGCGTCTCGGGCGAGATGGCGGAGTCGACGGAGACGGCGACCAGGGCCTGCCCGCCCTTCGTGTCGCGCGCCACCTGCATGCCCGCGATGTTGACGCCGGCGTCGCCGAGGATCTGGCCGACGGTGCCGACCATGCCGGGTCGGTCCTCGTAGTTGAAGAAGGCCAGGTGGTTGGTCGGCTCCAGGTCGACGTCGTAGCCGTTGACCTCCACCAGCCGCTCCTTCTGGTTGATGCCGATCAGCGTGCCGCTCACCGAGATCTGTACGCCGTCGGCGAGGGTGCCTCGGATCGTGATCAGGTTGCGGTGGTCGGGGCTCTCGGGGTCGGTGACCAGGCGGACGGCGGTGCCGCGCTCGGCCGCGAGCAGCGGCGCGTTCACGTAGGAGACCTGGTCCTCGACGATGTCGCTGAACACGCCCTTGAGGGCCGCGAGCTCGAGCACCTTGACGTCGTAGTCGGTGATCTCGCCGCGGACCTCGACGTCGATCTGCTGGGCCACCTCGCCGGCCAGGCCGGTGAACACCCGGCCCAGCTTCTCGGTGAGCGGAATGCCTGGCCGCACGTCCTCCGCGATCACACCGCCCTGCACGTTGACGGCATCCGGCACGAGCTCGCCGGACAGTGCCAGGCGCACCGACTTCGCAACGGCGACTCCGGCCTTCTCCTGGGCCTCGTCGGTCGACGCGCCGAGGTGCGGCGTCGCGACCACGTTCTCGAGCTCGAAGAGCGGGCTGTCGGTGCAGGGTTCGGTCGCGAACACGTCGAGCCCGGCGGCGGCGATCCGGCCGGTCTTCAGGGCGTCGTAGAGCGCCTGCTCGTCGACGATGCCGCCGCGCGCGGCGTTCACGAGCACCAGCGAGCTCTTGGCCCGGGCCAGCTGGTCGGCGCCGATCAGGCCGGCCGTCTCCGGGGTCTTCGGCAGGTGGACCGACATGAAGTCGGACTCGTCGAGCAGGGTGCCGAGGTCGACCAGGCGCACGCCCATCTGAGCGGCGCGACCCGCCTGCACGTAGGGGTCGTAGGCGATCACGTTCATGCCGAAGGCGCTGAGCCGCTGTGCGACGAGCACACCGATCCGGCCCAGCCCGACGATGCCGACGGTCTTCTCGTAGAGCTCGATGCCGGTGAACTTCGACCGCTGCCACTCGCCGCTCCTGAGGGACGCGTGGGCCGGAGAGAGATGGCGGGCCGCGGCGAGCATCAGGCCGACGGCGAGCTCGGCGGCGCTGACGATGTTGGAGGTCGGGGCGTTCACGACCATCACGCCGTTCTGGGTCGCGGCCTTGACGTCCACGTTGTCGAGACCGACGCCGGCGCGGGCGACGACCTTCAGCCGCCTGGCGGCGGCGAGCGCCTCCAGGTCGACCTTGGTGGCGGAGCGGACCAGGATCGCGTCGACGTCGGCGATCGCCGGCAGCAGCTCGGCCCGGTCGGCGCCGTTGCAGGTGCGGACCTCGAAGTCGGGCCCGAGTGCCTCCACGGTGGCGGGGCTCAGCTCTTCGGCGATGAGTACGACGGGGCGTTCGGTCACAGCGGTGTCCTTGGGTCTCAAGGGTGGTGAACGGTGCGGTTCCGGCACGACGCTGTGCGACCGGCCACTTTACCCCTGGTCTGCCGCTAATTCAGTCGCGACCGAACTGTGGCGGCGCCTACGGTGTGACCGGATCTGTCCCCGACGAAGCTGGTGCCCGTTGAAGCTCTGACGTCGTGTCCGCCACCCGCACACCTCGTCTCCAGGAGCTTCCATGCCTGCAGCCACGTCCGCAGCCATCACCTGCACCTCGCTCACCTTCGCCTGGCCCGATGGAGACGTCGCCATCGACGGGCTCGACCTCGTGGTCGGACCCGGACGGGTCGGCCTGGTCGGCCGCAACGGAGCCGGCAAGTCCACCCTGCTCCGGCTGATCGCCGGCGAGCTACGGCCCACCAGCGGGCGGATCACCGCGGCCGGCGAGATCGGCTACCTCGGACAGGACCTCACCCTCGACGTCGCCCAGACCGTCCCGGGATTCCTCGGCATCGACCGCGTCCTCGCGGCGATCGCCGCCGTCGAGGGTGGCTCGGCCGACCAGCACCACTTCGACGTCATCGGCGAGGACTGGGACACCGAAGAGCGTGCGGTGGCCGAGCTCCGTCGGCTGGGCCTGCCTCGCGACGTCCTCGACCGGCGGATGGGCGAGCTCTCCGGCGGCGAGGTCACGCAGCTCGGGCTCACCCGGCTTCTGCTGCGCCGTCCTGACCTGCTGCTGCTCGACGAGCCCACCAACAACCTCGACGCGGCCGCGCGGGAGCGGCTCTACGACGTGGTCGAGACCTGGGGCCGCACGCTGCTGGTGGTCAGCCACGAGCGCGAGCTGCTCGAGCGGGTCGAGCGGATCGGCGACCTTCGCGACGGCACCGTCCAGTGGTACGGCGGCGGCTACACGGCATACGCCGAACAGGTGGCTGCCGAGCGGACGGCGGCGCAGCAGGCGGTCACCACCGCGAAGGCCGACCTGCGCAGGCAGCAGCAGGACCGGATCGAGGCCGAGCGGGTCCTGGCGCGCCGTCGGCGCTACGGGAACAAGAGCGCCGAGTCGATGCCGAAGATCCTCGCTGGTGCCAAGAAGCGAGCGGCGCAGGTCTCGGCGGCCAAGTATCGGCACATCCACGAGGACCGCGAGCGACAGGCACGCGACCGCCTCACCGACGCCGAGGCGCTGCTGCGCGAGGGCCGCGACATCCGGATCGACCTGCCCGGCACCGAGGTGCCGCGCGGACGGCTGGTGCTGACGACGGACGACCTGGTCATCCGCACCGGCGACCCGGTCGAGCTCGAGCTGCGCGGGCCGGAGCGGGTAGCTCTGGTCGGGCCCAACGGATCGGGCAAGACCACGCTGCTGCGTACCGTCTCCGGCGACCTCGAGCCGCTGGCAGGGACCGTCCGGCGACACGTGCCGGCCGGGCTCTTGCCGCAGCGGCTCGACCTCCTCGACGACGACGCGACCCTCTTCGACAACGTCAGCCGCCGCACTCCCGGTGCCGACGCCACTGCGGTCCGCGCCCGGCTCGCCCGCTTCCTGTTCCGGGGCCCGGCCGGGGACCGCCTGGTGGCCGACCTCTCCGGCGGCGAGCGCCTCCGCGCGACCCTGGCCGCCGTGCTCCTGGCCGATCCCGCACCCCAGCTGCTGCTGCTCGACGAGCCGACCAACAACCTCGACTTCGCCTCCTACGACGCGCTGGTGGCGCCGCTCTCCGGCTTCCGCGGCGCGCTCCTCGTTGCCAGCCACGACGCGCGGTTCCTCGACGACGTAGGCGTGGACCGTGTGGTTTCGTTGCCCGGTGGAGATCGCTGACGAGACGTACGTCGTGATCTCGACCCGGGTGGCCTCCGGCGAGTCGGTCTCGGGCCGGGCCCGCGTCGTACCGCTCAGCGACGGGCGGCTCGGGCTGTGGTCCGCGGACGTTCTCGTCGCCGACGGTCAACCGATCGCCGTCCGGAGCGAGCACACCGACGCCGAGCTTCGCGGCACCGTCGAGCTGGTCCGCTCCGGTCGCGCCTACGACGAGACCCGCGCCAAGCTGCGCAGGAAGTACGGGCTCCGCGGTCGCCTCCGGCAGGGTGACTCCGTGCTCCTGGTCCGCCTCGACGACGGCGGTCGAGGTTCGAGCCCGGCGAGACTCGAGACCCCGTGAACCTGCGCGGACCTGGGGCCCGGCCAGGCCCCAAGCCCTGCCGGGGGCCGTCGCGGCTCGGCGTTGGCGCTCCTCGCACCTCAGTCACCGGCGCCCGGCCAGACGTAGGGCAGGTCGTCGGGCACGCCGGGGAACTTCGAGCCGTAGAAGGCGGGGTCCTTGCGCACGAGGGACGACTGGTGGGCTCGGTGGAAGTCCTCGTCACCCAGCCACGACGGCAGTGCCCCGGCTCCGGCGAGCTCGTCCTGCGAGCGCACGGACGTGATCCCCGCCGCAGCCAGGTCGAGGCAGATGGTGGCGGCGCAGGTGTCGGCATGCCCCAGCTCGGTCCACACCTCGCACGAAAGAAGTGCGTAGCACCCGAGCGCCTCCTCATGACCGCGCCACATCTTCACGGCTGGGTGGTGCCGCCACCCGTAGCCGGGCACGGTGAGCCCGCGCACGACCTGCAAGGCCTCGACCCGTTGCTTGCCGAGTCGGCGTGCGTCG
>JALZCZ010000449.1 GCA_030862825.1 Actinomycetota bacterium
AGCGATCAACGGCCGCCTCGAACACCTCCGCGGCTCCGCCCTCGGGTTCCGCAACCTGACGAACTACATCGCCAGATCACTACTCGAGACTGGCGGCTTCCGACCCCAACTACACCCTCGATTGTGAAGAGCCCGAAAACTAGCGCACCGCCACCACATCCACGGCGATGTTGCGAATGGACCGGTGCGAGGATGGCATCGTGATCGACCTGCGCAGCGACACCGTCACCCGGCCGACCGATTCGATGCGAGCGGCCATGGCGCGGGCCGAGGTGGGCGACGACGTCTACGCCGAGGACCCGACCGTCCGCGCGCTGGAGGAGCGGGTGGCCGACCTGTTCGGCCACGAGGCGGCGCTGTTCACGCCGACCGGCTCGATGGCCAATGTGCTTGCGGTCCGGTCACTGGTCGCGCCCGGCCAGGAGGTGCTCTGCGAGGCGAGTGCCCACATCGCCCGGGCCGAGCTCGGGGCCCACGGCGCCTTCTCCGGGATCACCATGCGCACCTGGATCGACCCTGGAGGGCAGATCGACCTCGCCGTGCTCCGGCTGCTGCTGGCCCCCGACCTGGGCCCGTTCTTCGTGCGGACCGCGGCGATCTCCGTCGAGAACACCCACAACTTCGCCGGTGGTGCGGTGCTGCCCCTGCGCGACCTGCAGGACCTGCGCGAGTTCGCCACGGGCGCCGGGGCAGCCATCCACCTCGACGGCGCCCGGATCTGGAACGCCCACGTCGCCACCGGCACGCCCCTGCCTGAGTACGGCGCCGTGGCCGACGTACTGGCGGTCTGCCTGTCCAAGGGCCTCGGCGCCCCCGTCGGTTCCCTGCTCGTCGGCAGCCGCGACACCGTTGCCGAGGCTCGCGTGTGGCGCAAGCGGATGGGTGGCGGGATGCGGCAGGTCGGCATCCTGGCAGCCGCCGGCCTGCACGCGCTCGACCACCACGTCGAGCGGCTCGCCGATGACCACGCCAACGCGCGGCTGCTCGCCGAGGCGTGCGGCGTCGACCCCTCGACCGTCGCCACCAACATCGTCGTCGTCGAGCGCTCCGACTCCGCCGACTTCGTGGCCCGGGCACGCGAGGCCGGGGTGCTGGTCGGCGCCGTCGGGGCCACCGTGGTCCGGCTGGTCACCCACCTCGACGTCGGCCGCGCCGACGCGGAGAAGGCCGCTGCTGCGCTGTCGGCTCTCTAGCCCTTGCGCGGCGGGTTCGGCTCGAGGTCGCACAACGGAGCGCCCGAGGCGATGTCGGCCAGGGTGGCGCGGAGCTGGTCGATGCGGCGCTCGGCTCGGGCGACCAGCGCGTGCGCGACGCCTTCCCACTCCTCACCCATCGCGTCGGACGGCATCTGGTCGAAGATCTCGCCGATCTCTCGGACCGTGAGGCCGACTCGTTGCGCCACCCGGGCGATCCGGATCCGGCACGACGCCTCCTCGCCGAATCGGCGGGCATTGCCCGAGGTGCGGGCGGCCACGATCAGCCCGTGCTTCTCGTAGAACCGCACAGCCGAGGGGGCGACGCCGGCCAGCTCGGCGACCTCACCCACGCTCAGCGAGGGCTGCTCGATCGGGGTCGAGCTCATCGGTGACCTCCTTCGTGGGGTAGCGGCCGAGCCGGGCCAGGGCCACGGCGAGCGCGATGACGACCAGCGCCAGTGGCACCAGCTGGGCGAGCCGCTGGGCACTGACCAGGTCGGTGGCCGGGGCGTCGAGCGGGGCCAGCCCGGCGAAGAGCGCGGTGATCCCGGCGATGCCGAAGGCGCTGGCGAGCTGCTGGAGGAGTCCCATGATCGACGCGGCCGATGCCAGGTCGGCTCCGTCGAAGTGCCGGGTCGCGGCGGTCATCGTCGGCAGGATCACCGCGCCGCTGCCGAACCCCAGCAGCGCACCGAGCGCCGCCAACACGGCGTACGACGTGTCGGTGCGGAGCACGGCGACGAGGCCCGCGAAGGCGAGTGCCGACAACAGCAGTCCCGTCGTCACGATCCGTCGGGCCGGTGACCGGTCCAGGAGCCGCGTCGCCACCTGGATGCCGAGGCCGGCTGCGAGGCCGCCGGGCACACCGAGGGCGCCGGCCATCAGGGCGGAGTC
>JALZCZ010000361.1 GCA_030862825.1 Actinomycetota bacterium
ACCGCAGATAGGACCCGTCTTACCTGCGGTTGGTGACCAAACGACAGGGTTCGGCGCCACCGTGGTGGTGTGCCCCGGGTGGGACTCGAACCCACACTGGACGGTGTTTGAGACCGCATTCTCTGCCGATTGGAATACCGGGGCGCTACGGCTCGGAACGATATCCGAGAGGCCGTTCCATCCTCGCATCTGGCCGTTCGGGGGGGCGGGGGCCACGACCAACCATCCGGCCTCGCGCAGCCGCGAGCGGCCGCGACGCTAACCTTGCGCCGTGTCCGAACCAGCAACCGCCCCCTCCCGCACCGTGGTCATCGCCGAGGACGAGGCGCTGATCCGGATGGACCTCGCGGAGATGCTCAGCGAGGAGGGCTACGACGTCGTGGGCCAGGCCGGCGACGGGGTCAAGGCGATCGAGCTCGCCGAGCAGCTGACCCCCGACCTGGTGATCCTCGACGTGAAGATGCCGGTGCTCGACGGCATCGCCGCCGCCGAGGCGATCGCCGGCAAGCGGATCGCGCCGGTGGTCATCCTGACCGCCTTCTCCCAGCGTGACCTGGTCGAGCGGGCCCGAGACGCCGGCGCCATGGCCTACCTCGTGAAGCCGTTCACGAAGAGCGACCTGGTGCCGGCGATCGAGATGGCGGTCAGCCGGTTCACCGAGCTGAGCATGCTGGAGGCCGAGGTCGCCGATCTCTCCGAGCGCCTCGCGATGCGCAAGGCGGTCGACCGGGCCAAGGGGATCCTTCAGGAGCAGCTCGACCTGTCCGAGCCGGAGGCGTTCCGCTGGATCCAGAAGACGGCCATGGACCTCAGGCTCTCGATGCGACAGGTCGCCGAAGGGGTCATCGAGCACGGGCCCGCCATCGCGGACGTGTGATCCTCGGTCACGACTCGGTAACGCCCCGGTTGCGGGTAGAAGGCGACGCGACACCGATGCCCCTCGGGTGGCGCGGACCACCCCCTGCACCCATAGACTGCCGGGCAGCATCCGACCGGGTGCGTGGAGGGGGGCACGGAGTGAAATCTCGTCATCCAGCCAGAGACCGGGTGGTGAGCAGAGGGCTGGCCGGCGTGTTGGCGTCCCTGCTGCTGGCGCCGCTGGCCCTGGTGATGCTGACCGCTTCGCCCTCCGCGGCCGCGCCGCTCTGCGTCGCCCAGGCCGACAAGACGGCGTGCGTGAGCGGCACCGTCGGGTCCCGGACCGACCCGGTCGAGGGTGCCGACGTGCAGCTGCTCGACACGGATGGTGCCGAGGTCGAGACCCAGACCACGGAGGCCGACGGCAAGTTCGCCTTCCAGGTCACCGAGGCCGGCACCTACTTCATCAAGCTGGACAACGACACCCTGCCCGAGGGAATGGAGCAGCTGCCGCCGTCGAACGCGAACCTGCTCGGCCCCGATGACTCGCTCAAGGTCGAGGTGCGGCTGGGTCGCACCGTCGTACCCGACCTCGAGGTCCGCTCCGTCGACTACGAGGCCGGCGGTGAGTCCAAGAGCGACCAGCTGATGCGCGGCGTCTTCAACGGCGTCAAGCTCGGCCTCCTGCTGGCCCTCGCGTCGCTCGGGCTGAGCCTGATCTACGGCACGACCGGCCTCTCCAACTTCGCCCACGCCGAGCTGGTCACGCTCGGCGGCGTGGTCGCCTTCTTCCTGGTCAGCACGGAGCACTACGGCCTCAACCTCTGGCTGGGCATCTTCCTGACCACCGTCATCTGCGCCGCCTTCGGCTGTCTGCAGGACGTGGTGATGTGGAAACCACTACGACGGCGGGGGCTCGGCCTGACCCAGCTGATGATCGTGACCATCGGCATGTCCCTGGCGCTCCAGTACGTCTTCCAGTACTCCATCGGCGGCTCCCAGGTGAAGGTGACCCTGCAGTCGTTCTCGACCTCCGACATCGGCCCGGTCGCGGTCACCAGCGTCTCGTGGGTCGCGATGGCCATCGCGGTGGTGATGATCGCCGCCGTCGGCTACGTGCTGCTGCGCACCCGGCTCGGGCAGGCCACGCGGGCTGTGTCCGACAACCCCGCGCTGGCCATGGCGTCCGGTATCGACGTCGACCGGATCATCCGGATCGTCTGGACGGTCGCCGGTGGCCTCGCCGGCCTGTCGGGCGTCCTCTACGCACTGACCGTCAGCAACGGCATCCGCTGGGACACCGGCATGCAGATCCTGCTGCTGCTGTTCGCGGCCGTCACGCTCGGCGGCCTCGGTACGGCGTTCGGAGCGCTGATCGGCTCGCTGATCATCGGCCTCGTCGTCGAGCTCGCCGGTCCGCTCGGCGCGCCCGGCGACCTCAAGTACGCCGTGGCGCTGGGCATCTTGATCATCCTGTTGTTGTTCCGACCGCAAGGCCTGCTCGGCCGTGCCGGACGAGTCGGCTGAGAGGGCTTCGACATGGACACCATTCTGAGCATCCTCAACCAGTCGCTGCGCGAGGCGATCGCGCCCACCACGGCCGCGGTCGCGATCGCGGTGATCGGCCTCAACATCCACTTCGGCTTCACCGGTCTGCTCAACATGGGTCAAGCAGGCTTCATGCTGCTAGGGGCCTACGGGTTCGCGATCTCGATCATCGAGATCGAGGCGCCCATTCCCCTCGCCGTACTGATCGGGCTGGGCGCCGCCCTGATCTTCGCCCTGGTGCTCGGCGCGCCGACCCTGAAGCTGCGTGGTGACTATCTGGCGATCGTGACCATCTCGGCTGCGGAGATCGTCAGATTCGTCGGCCGACTATCCATGCTGGAGGATTTCACGGGAGGCGCGCTCGGGCTGCGCGGCAACACCTACAACCCCGGTTTCCTCGACCTGTCCTTCCTGCCCGACCAGAGCTGGACGCTCAGTCCTTTCAACTACCGAGAGGGCTTCGACGGCTCGGGTGTGGCCCGAGGTGTCGGCGGCGCGGTCTTCATCCTGTTGATCGTGGCAACGATCCTGATGGTCCGGCGCTTCCGCGGCGAGAGGCTCGCAGGCACCGGATCCCGGCTGATCCGCTTCTTCATCATCAGCGGGCTGATCGTTCTGATGGTGCTGTCGGCGTTCTTCGTCTTCCCGATCACCTACCAGAACAACGTGGCCCAGGGCTGGTGGGTCCGGCTCATCGCGTGGCTCACGGTGCTGGTGTGCCTGACCATCGCCGCACTGCTGGTGCGCAGCCCCTGGGGCCGACTCCTGCGCGGCATCCGCGAGGACGAGGACGCCATCCGCAGCCTCGGCAAGAACGTCTTCGCGATGAAGATGCAGGCGTTGATCATCGGCGGCATGTTCGGCGCCCTCGGCGGCATCGTCTACGTGCTCGGCGGTACGGTGCAGGCCGACTCGATGGGGCGCTCGCTGACGTTCTTCGCCTACACCGCGCTGCTGCTCGGCGGCGCCGCGACGATCTTCGGACCCGTGCTGGGGGCCGTGCTGTTCTACGGCGGTCGCGTGCTGATCCGTGAGACCGCGAACGCCTACGTGCCCTCCAGCATCATGAGCGACACCGAGACCGAGATCTTCTCGCTGATCGTGGTCGGTGTGGCGCTGATGCTGCTGGTGATCTTCCGACCACAAGGCATCCTTGGTGACAAGAGGGAGCTGAAGATCAATGTCTGAGACGAGTCCGACCACTACCCAGGGTGCCGCCGTGGCGGCCCACGACTCGAGCGACCCGGCGGCGCGGCGGCGGGTGTTGGACGGGGTGGAGGCCGTACCTGGCTCCCCGAAGCCCGACCCCATCCTCAAGGTGGACACGATCGTCCGTCAGTTCGGCGGCATGACCGCCGTGGACGTCGACCACCTCGAGGTCCAGCGCGGGATGATCACCGCGCTGATCGGACCCAACGGGGCCGGGAAGACGACGTTCTTCAACCTGATCACCGGCTTCGACCGACCCACGTCCGCCCGCTCGGGCGCGCACTGGTCGTTCGACGGCCAGAAGCTGGACAAGACGGCGGCGTCGAGCGTGGCCAAGGCCGGCATGGTCCGCACCTTCCAGCTCACGAAGTCACTGAACCGGATGACGGTGATGGACAACATGATGCTCGGCGCCCAGCACCAGCGCGGGGAGACGTTGGCGGCCTCCATGCTGTGGCCGCTCTGGCGCAGCCAGGAGCAGGAGGTCCGGACGAAGGCCATCGAGCTTCTCGAGCGCTTCCAGCTGATCGAGAAGAGGAACGACTACGCCGGCAGCCTGTCGGGCGGTCAGCGCAAGCTGCTGGAGATGGCCCGGGCGCTGATGAGCGACCCGAAGATGATCATGCTCGACGAGCCGATGGCCGGCGTGAACCCCGCGCTCACCCAGTCGCTGCTCGGCCACATCCAGTCGCTGCGCGACGAGGGGATGACGGTGCTGTTCGTCGAGCACGACATGCACGTCGTCCGCCACATCTCCGACTGGGTCGTGGTCATGGCGGAGGGCAGGATCATTGCCGAGGGCAACGCCGACGCGGTGATGTCCAACCCCGCGGTGATCGACGCCTATCTCGGCGCCCACCACGAGACCGACCTCGGCGACGACGAGCTGTTGTCCGACGAGACCCTGGAGCAGTTCGCCGAAGAAGTGGCGGCTGAGGAAGAAGAGCGGGAGGGGGAGCACGCGTGATCACCCAGCAGACCGAGCAGACCCAGCAGACCGGTCAGGCCGTCATCGAGGCATCCGACGTGGTGGCGGGCTACCTGCCGGGGGTCAACATCCTCCACGGCTGCAGCCTGACGGCGTACCCGGGCGAGATGATCGGCATCATCGGCCCCAACGGAGCCGGCAAGTCCACGCTGCTCAAGGCGATGTTCGGGTTGGTCAAGGTCCACTCCGGCAACGTCACCCTGAACGGCCGCGACATCACGAACATGCGCGCGAACAAGCTGGTGCAGATGGGCGTCGGCTTCGTCCCCCAGACCAACAACGTGTTCCCGTCGCTGAGCATCGAGCAGAACCTGCGGATGGGCCTCTACCTGCGCCCGCGCAAGCTCAGCAAGCGGCTCGACGCGATGTGGGAGCTGTTCCCGGTGCTGCACGACAGGCGCAACCAGAGCGCGGGCGCCCTCTCGGGCGGCGAGCGGCAGTCGCTGGCGATGGCCAGGGCGCTGATGATGGAGCCGTCGGTGCTGCTCCTCGACGAGCCGTCGGCGGGCCTCTCGCCCGTGCGGCAGGACGAGGCCTTCCTGCGCACCCGGATGATCAACAAGACCGGCGTCTGCGTGGTGATGGTCGAGCAGAACGCCCGGCGCTGCCTGCAGATCTGCGACCGCGGCTACGTGCTCGACCAGGGCAAGGACGCCTACACCGGCACCGGCCGCGAGCTGGCCAACGACCCGAAGGTGATCGAGCTCTACCTCGGCACCCTGGCCGAGGACGTCGAGGCGGAGACGGCCGAGCGTAAGGCCTGAGTCCGGTAGGAATCCCCGGTCGACCGGGTATCCCTCTGCTTGTCAGGTATCGCGACAGCCGACAAGTGACGCGAGTGCCTGTCCGGTGGGCTGGCGTGACCCTCGGGGCGGCCCCGTGGCGACGACGCCGACCCACGCCACCCCGAGATACGAGAGAGCCCCCGGACCTGTGCGGTCCGGGGGCTCAGACGTGGGTACGTCGATCAGGTGGTCACCCGATCAGCTGACACCCTCGATCGTCTGCGACAGCGCAGGGGTGTTCTTGTCGTCGAACTGGTAGATCCCGACCAGACCCGAGGACGGGTCGTTCTGGTCGTTGATCGGGCCGATGCCGGAGGGACCGGAGTACTTGATCTCCTCACCCTCCTCGAGCAGTGCGGCGCAGTCGGTGAACGACTCGCACTCCTCACCATCGGTCGCGCCGGAGACCGCCGCGAAGTTGTCCTTCACCGTCACCGAGTCGTTCGCCTCGCCGCGGATGGCGGCGAGAGCGGCTAGGACCACGGCGTCATACGACTCCGCCGCGTAGGAGTAGTCGGTCAGGTCCTCGCCGTTCGCCAGCTGGTTCCAGGCGTTGAGCTGGTCCTTGAACGCGTCGGGCGCGTCCGCACCGGGGATGGTGCCCTGGGCGCCGGTCATGCTGGCCGGCGGCAGGTCCGCGCTGTAGTCGGCAGTGTTTCCGTCGGAGAGATACGCCTTCGACATGTCCCAACCCTGGGCGACGAGCTCGGGCACGATCGCCTTGGTCTCGTCGAACGCCAGGATCATGATGGCGTCGGGGTTGGTCGCCAGTGCGGCGCTCACCTCGGAGGAGAACGTCGTCTGGGCGGCCGGGAACTCGTTGCCGTCGCCCTTGCAGCCGTAGGTGCACTCGCCGCCGCTGGCGGTGAAGTTCTTCTCGATCTCGTTGCGGAGACCGGTGCCGTAGGTGTCGTTGAACACCAGGAACGCCAGCTTCTGGTAGCCGTCGCTCGCGATCAGCGTGGCGAGGGCGTTGCCCTGCACGCTGTCGGGAACCACGGTGCGGAAGTAGAACGGTGAGACGCCGCTCAGTGACGTGGCGGTGTTGGCCGGCGAGACCTCGGTGATCTTGGCGTCCGTGAACGTCTGCACGACGTTCTCGGTGACGCTGGACGAAGCCGCACCGATGACGACCGACGGGTCGCCCTGAATCAGTTTGTCCGCCGAGTTGCTGGAGACCGCGAGGTCGCTGGTGTCACCCGAGTCCTCCATCTGGTAGCAGGCGTCAGCGTCGTTGACGCCGCCGGCTGCGTTGATGTCGGAGACGGCGAGGCCGACGCCTGCGATCTCGGGCGGGCCGAGGAACGCGAGGTTGCCCGTGATCGGCAGGATGCCGCCGACCTTGAAGGTGTCGGCGCTGGTGGCACCCGCCTCGCACCTGTCGTTGGTCACCTCAGCCGGGGCGGTCTCGGTGGCGTCATCGGTCGCCGCGGGGGTGTCCTCCGCCTGCGGTTCGTCATCATCCTCGGAGCCACATGCTGCCAGGACCAGGCTGAGCGCGGCGGTTCCCGCCATCAGCTTGACCCATGAAGCGGTAGTTGATCGATTCACTTCGTGAACCTTTCTTTCGCGTTGGGTGCACTTCAGCAGCCCGGCCCCCGAAGGACGGGCTCCGCCTGCCACCGTAGGTCCGGGCGAGGAGTGCGTGCTTCTCCCGCACCCTCTCGTTAGCGAACCGTTACGTCAACGAATTGCGGCTGCGACCTGCACCAACGTCGGTGCGACCAGCAGCGCGGGGAGCAGATCCGCCACCGGGATCTCCCGGATCCGGAGCAGTCGGAGGGCCACACCCACCAGGAGCAGGCCGCCGGTGGCGGTGATCGCGGCCAGGTCTGCCGCGGGCAGCACGTCGCCCAGGATCACGCCCACGAGGGTCAACCCGCCCTGCACCACGACGATGGTGAGTGCGCTCGCGGCCACGCCGAGCCCGAACGTCGCCGCGAACGCCATCGCCGCGAAGCCGTCGAGCGCGGCCTTGAGGAAGAGCTGGTCGGGGCCGTTGCCGAGCCCGTCGTTGAGCGAGCCGAGGATCGTGAGCGGGCCCGTGCAGAAGATGAGCGAGGAGAGCACGAAGCCCTCGATGAACTTCTGCCGCTCCACGCTGCCCGTCTCCCCGGCGAGCCGCCGCTGCAGCCAGCCGCCGAGGTGCTCGATGCGCTGCTCCAGCCGCAGCACTGAGCCGGCGACCCCTCCGATCACGAGCGAGCCGAGCACGATCAGCAGGGGTGCGCTGTCGCCGACCCGCGCGGCGAGGTCGTCGTCGAGCACGGCCATCGCCGAGACGGCCGCGACCAGGAGCGTGGCGAGGCCCAGGGCGTCGGTCACCAGGTCCCGGGTGCGCTCCGGCAGCCGGTCTCCCAGCAGTTTGCCGGCCCCGGCGCCGACTAGCACGGTCAGGACGTTGACGGCGGTGCCGGTTCCCGGGATCACGGTTCTCCTCGGCCTTGGGTACGCGGCGGGCCAACCAAAGGGGCCTCCCCGCTGACAGCGTGGCGCGCTGAGCGTAGTCTTCGGCACAGCGTGGTCAACTATTCAACGGACCCTATGGGTCCCGGGGGCTGGGGAAGTCGAGGAGACCATGAGTCGCTCGTTGGTGTCGTTGCGCGTGGCGGGGCTGTCGGACGCGCCTGCGCTGGCCGAGCTCTGGGCCGATGCCCTGCGCCGGGCCGATCCGCAGGACCATCTGTGCGACGTCGAGCTGATCATCAAGGCCTCGAGCGCGTCGCCAGAGCAACGCGTGGTGGTGGCCGAGTACGACGGTGAGGTGGCGGGCGCCGTACTGCTGCGGGTCTCGACACTGACCGCCCTCAACCTCGAGCCCACGGTGCAGGCGGTCTCGCCCCACGTGTTCCCGCAGTTCCGCAGGCGCGGGATCGGGCAGGCGCTGATGGACAGCGCGGTCTCCTACGCCGAGGAGATCGGCGTCGGCCACATCGCGACCGCCGCGAGGACCGCCTCCCGCGACGCCAACAGGTTCATGGCCCGGCTCGCGCTCGGCCCGCACGCGACGATGCGGATCGCGCCCACCCATGTCGTGCGCGCCAAGCTCGCCGCCCAGCGGCCGGCCCCGACCACCAGCACGCGTCAGCTCACCCGGGTGCTGGCGGCCCGCCGGTCGATGCGGCGGTCCCAGACCGGGGCTCGCTAGCTCCCGCTCCTCAGGACCCGATCTTCTCGGGGTCGACCAGGGCGCAGGTGATGCGCGAGGTGCACAGCCGCTTGCCGCGGTCGTCGGTGATGACGACCTCGAACGACGCCATCGAGCGGCCGAGGTTGAGCGGCGTCGCTACTCCGGTCACCAGACCCGACCTCGCGGCCCGGTGGTGGGTGGCGTTGATGTCGACCCCCACGGACACCTTGCCGAGCGAGTGCGCGTGCAGCGCGGAGCCGATCGAGCCGAGGCTCTCGGCGAGGACGACGGAGGCGCCGCCGTGGAGCAGCCCGTAGGGCTGGGTGTTGCCCTCCACCGGCATGGTGGCGACGACGCGGTCGGGGAAGACCTCCTGGAGCTGGATGCCCATCCGCTCGTTGAGGGCCCCCATCGGCATCTGCTGCAGGAACTCCTCGACGTCCACGGCCTGCTTCTCCTCGGTCATCCGGCCATTCTTGCCGACCTGGTTGCGAGACGGGTGGTCCGGTCCCGCGCCGGCCCCGAGCCGAGCCCTCCCCGATCTCTCGCACACGTCGCGTGACCTCGCAGGCTCGGTCCCACGGGGCTCGAGGTGTCGGTGACGGGGGATAGAGTCCGGGACGTGCCTGAGACTGCCCCGACCACCGTCCCAGACCAAGGAGCGGCACAGCGTCCCCGCCTGCTCCTGCTCGACGGCCACTCGCTGGCCTACCGCGCGTTCTTCGCGCTCCCGGTGGAGAACTTCTCGACCACCACCGGACAGCACACCAACGCGGTGTTCGGGTTCACGTCGATGCTCATCAACGTGCTACGCGACGAACAGCCGACCCATCTGGCCGTCGCCTTCGACGTGTCCCGGCAGACCTTCCGGCTGGAGGAGTACGCCGACTACAAGGCCAACCGCCTGACCTCGCCGACCGAGTTCAAGGGCCAGCTGTCGCTGATCGAGGAGGTGCTCGACGCGCTCAACATCCCCTACCTCAAGAAGGAGGGGTTCGAGGCCGACGACCTCATCGCGACCCTGGTGACCCAGGCCGTCGCCGACGACATGGACGTGCTGATCCTCACCGGCGACCGCGACTCGCTGCAGCTGGTCTCCGACCGGGCGACCGTCCTCTATCCCATGCGTGGCGTCTCCGACCTGGCCCGGATGACGCCGGCCGCGGTCGAGGCCAAGTACGGCGTGCCACCGGCCCGCTACCCCGAGCTCGCGGCCCTGGTGGGGGAGACCTCCGACAACCTCCCCGGCATCCCGGGCGTCGGGCCCGGCTTCGCCGCGAAGTGGATCAACCAGTACGACGGCCTCGACAACGTGATCACCCACGCCGACGAGATCGGCGGCAAGAAGGGCGACGCGCTCCGGGCCCACCTCGGTGACGTCATCCGCAACCGCCGCCTCAACGCGCTGATCTGCGACGTCGACCTCGACCTGAAGCCGGCCGACCTGGCGGTCCGGCCGTGGGACCGGCAGCAGGTGCACAACCTGTTCGACAGCCTGGAGTTCCAGGTGCTGCGCAACCGGCTCTTCGACTCCCTGACCTCCGAGGAGGACATCGAGGAGGGCGGGTTCGAGCTCGCGGGCGCCACCCTCGCCGAGGGCGGCGTCGCGGAGTGGCTGGCCCAGGTCGGCACCCAGACCGTGGGCGTGCACGCGCGCGGCAGCTGGGGTGCCGGCAGCGGCCGGTTGGACGGCCTCGCGCTGGCCACGGGCACCGGGCTGGCGGCGTACGTCGACGTCTCGGCACTGGGCCAGGCCGACGACGCGGCGCTGGGTGAGTGGCTGGCCGACGCCTCCCGCCCGAAGGTTCTCCACGACGCGAAGGGACCGGCCCTGGCGATGGCCGCCCACGGGTGGACCCTGCGCGGCGTGCAGAGCGACACCGCCCTCGCGGCCTACCTCGTCCGGCCCGACCAGCGCTCCTACGACCTCGCCGACCTGACCCTGCGCTACCTGCGTCGGGAGCTCAAGCAGGAGGCGGCCGACGACGACCAGGGAGCACTGTTCGACGAGGGCGCCGACGTCGCCAACACCGCAATGCTGCGCGCCCGCGCGGTGCTCGACCTCGCCGAGGCACTCGACGGCGTGATCGAGGAGCACGGCGGCGGGCGGCTGCTCGCGGAGATCGAGCTGCCGCTGATCGACCTGCTCGCGAAGATGGAGCAGACCGGGATCGCGGTCGACGTCGACCACCTCGAGTCGCTGGAGAGCCACTTCGCGGTCGAGGTGAAGCAGGCGGCAGACCAGGCGTTCGCGGTGATCGGCAAGGAGATCAACCTGGGCTCGCCGAAGCAGCTGCAGACCGTGCTCTTCGAAGAGCTCGAGATGCCCAAGACCAAGCGCACCAAGACCGGCTACACCACCGACGCCGACGCGCTGCAGGCGCTCTACGTCAAGACCGAGCATCCGTTCCTGCTCCACCTGCTCCGGCACCGCGACGTCTCGCGGCTGCGGCAGACGATCGAGGGGCTGCTCAAGACCGTCTCGCCCGACGGCCGGATCCACACCACCTTCAACCAGCTGATCGCGGCGACCGGCCGGCTGTCGAGCACCGATCCCAACCTGCAGAACATTCCGATCCGCACCGAGGAGGGACGCCGGATCCGGGAAGGGTTCGTGGTCGGCCCGGGGTACGAGTGCCTGATGACCGCCGACTACAGCCAGATCGAGATGCGAATCATGGCGCACCTCTCGGAGGACAAGCTGCTGATCGAGGCGTTCAAGTCCGGTCGCGACTTCCACTCGATCACCGCCGCGCGGGTCTTCGACGTCCCGGCCGACGCGGTCACCGTCGAGATGCGGGCCAAGATCAAGGCGATGAACTACGGCCTCGCCTACGGCCTCTCGGCGTTCGGCCTGGGGCAGCAGCTCGGCATCGAGCCGGGCGAGGCCCGCGGCCTGATGGACGAGTACTTCGAGACCTTCGGCGGCATCCGCGACTACCTCGGCGGCATCGTCGACGAGGCCCGCAAGTCGGGCTACACCGAGACCATCATGGGCAGGCGTCGCTACCTGCCCGACCTCACCAGCGACAACCGGCAGCGCCGCGAGATGGCGGAGCGGATGGCGCTGAACGCGCCCATCCAGGGGTCGGCGGCCGACCTGATCAAGATCGCCATGCTCCACGTCGACCGGGCGATCAGCGACGCCGGCTTGCGCTCGCGGATGCTGCTCCAGGTCCACGACGAGCTGGTCTTCGAGGTGGCGGGGGGCGAGGCCGACACGCTCGACGCGCTCGTGCGCGAGCAGATGGGCTCGGCGGCCGACCTGCTGGTGCCGCTCGACGTCTCCGTCGGCACCGGCCGGAGCTGGCACGAAGCAGCCCACTAGCCGTTCCCTGTTGAGCCAGGTCCGGCTGTACGGGGGGAGGCCCGGGTGGGCCGCTGGTCGACGCCGACGTGGCGGACATGCCTTCGGGCCGAGCACGGTCGCTGGTCCGACCCGTAGGTCGGCCGCTCCTGCGAGCGCACCGGGCTCGGCCAGCGGGTGGCCAAGGTGCTCGACAGCGGGTTCGAGGACCGGGTCGTGATGCTCCACTGGACCGGCTCGATCGCCTACCACGTCGACGGTGAGGTCACAGGTAGACCGTGAGGCGACCGCCGCGACGCATGTGGCGGATGCCGTCGCGCTCCTCGTCGGGCGCGGCTGCGGGGTGGAGCGCGCTGACGACCGCGACCCGGGACACGGGCCCCTGGAGGCGCTGGGCGACCTCGGCCACGTAGAGCTCCGAGCCACCGCGCTCGGGTGCCACGGATCGCGCCAGTTGAGGATCATCAGCGTCGGGGCGCGCCGACGGCCGGCCCGTCAATGGCAGAGCCCCGGAGTCCCTCCCGGAGGAAGTACGCAGGCAGACGCACGGTGTCGTCCTCCCGACAACGGACACGTGCCGGGCGGACGTGACACGCGAGCGGGAGGGTTCACTCGGGAACCGGCGCGGGCTTTCTCGCGAGGTAGAGGCTGATCGCCAGGAGGACGCCGAGCAGCACGGCGTCGACGCCGACCACGACGGCGAGCAGCGACTCGAGGCTGTCGCAGGCGAGCCCCAGCACGACGACCAGCACCAGCGCCGCCCACGGCGCGTAGACGGAGCGTCGACCCTGACGCGCGAGCACGGCGTAGACGAGGAGCTGGAGCATCGCGAGCAGGGTGCCGAGCACGGCGAACAGCCACAGCTTCGACTCGATGTCGGAGTACTGCCCGCCACCCACGAAGATCATGGCGACCGGGGACAGCAGGAACGCGCCGGCGACCGCGAGCACGCCGATCCCGCCGACCATGAGCAGGCCACGGACCAGGGCGCGGCTGCGCTCGCGCGGGGTGGACATCGCGGGGAACGTGACGACCACGACGAACTGCGGCAGGAAGAGCACCGCCTTGGTCATGATCAGGCCCGCCGCGTAGAGACCGGCGTCGTGCCCGTCCAGCACGTTGCGCGCCACGATCACGTCGACGTTGCTGAGGGCGAAGAACGCGAGCAGCGCCTGCGAGCTGCGGGCGACCTCGCCGAGCAGCGACGGGATCGGCGGCCCGCCGCCGTCGGCGTGCTCGCTGCGGGGGCGGCGCAGTGCGATGAAGCCCACGACGACCGGCACACAGGCGCCGAGCGCGACGCCGACCATGGCGGACAGCTCGCTCGGGTGCCAGATCACCAGGGCGGAACCCAGCAGGAGCCGGGGCACGCCGGCGGCGACGTAGACCACCGCCAGCGGAGCCCAGCGACGCTCGCCCTGCAGCACACCCGCCTGGCCGCCCATCACCGTCAGCGGCACGGCGATCAGGCCGACGACGGCGGCACTGGCGAGGCTCTCCAGCCGCAGCACCAGGTTGATCAGCGGCGTGAGCGCGAGCAGCACCAGCCCGAGCACCACGGACGACTTGTAGGTGACCCGCAGGATGACCCGCTCGATCTGCAGCACGTCACGCGGCTCGGCCGAGATCCGGCGCGCGGCGGTGGCTTGCACGGCCAGCGACATCACGCTCACGACCAGCATCAGGTTCATCAGTGCAGCGAACGCGCCGTAGTCCTGCGGGCCGAGGGCGCGGGCGGCCACCATCTGGTAGCCGTACGTGGCGACGTTCATGACGCCCATCGCGACGGCTATGGCGACTCCACGGTCGCGCGCGCGTGCTCGCACCTGAGTCGCCTCCTCCGTCACCGCGCCAGCGTAGACGAGCAGGCGGACTCCGCCGGCCCAGGGCGTGTCTGGGCGCCGTGGTCGGATCACCGCGATGTCGTCCCCGCGATCCGCGCTGTGCCGGTGCTCTGGTCGAGTGTCCTGGCGGTGCGGCTACTCGGCCCGGCCCGGCCCCGTCGCCCGGCCTGGTGCTGAGCTACGACATGTTCTGGGTGGCCGACCTGGCGCTGCGGCCCCACTTCCTGGGTGTGGCATCGGGTCTGTCCCGGGCGGTTCCGTCGGACGCCGTCGTCGCGGCCCTCGACGAGGTGGTGCCGGCGAGCTCGTGCAGAAGCTGGTGCTGCTCCGCTCCCTGGCCGGCGGCGGGCTCGGGATCGCCCGACTGCTCTCCGTGCCTCGCTCACGTCCCGGCTGGGGACGATCACGGTCTACCACTGAGTGGGCCTCCTGCTCGGGCTGCGCTGCGGCACGGCCCAGCCGAGCCCGATGAAGAAGCGCGAGCCGGTCGGGGTCGCCTGACCACTCGGCCGCTCAGCCGGTCAGGTCGGCACCGAAGATCGCGGTGCCGGGCGTGTACTTGCCGCGGACGGCCGACCAGCCGCCCCACAGCCGGTCATGGCCGGCGGGCCACTCGGGCTCGAGCAGGTGGGTGATCGTGAAACCCGCACCGGCCAGGAGCGAGACCCAGTCACCGAGGGTGCGGTGGTGTTCGACATACGCGACGGTGCCTGTCTCGGGGTCGACCTCGACGTACGGCGTTCGGTCCCAGTAGGACTGGCTCGCCACCAGCCCCTCCTCACCGGGGTCGTCGGGGAACATCCAGCGCGTCGGGTGGGTGATGGAGAACGCGAAGCGACCGCCGGGCCGCAGCACCCGCACCGTCTCCGCGATCGCGATGTCGATGTCGCTGACGAACTGCAGCGCGCCGAACGAGCAGAAGACGACGTCGAAGGTGCGGTCACCGAACGGCAGGTGGGTCGCGGTGCCGAGCACCGACGGCACGACGACGCCGGTGGCCTCGTCGATCCGCCGGGAGTGCTGCAGCTGGCGGTAGGACAGGTCGAGGCCGTAGGAGCGGGCACCCCGGCTGCGTACCCACCGGGAGCACTGCCCGGCACCCGAGCCGACCTCCAGCACGTCCTTGTCGGCGAGCTCGCCGAGCACGCCCGCGTCGGCCTCGGTCAGGCCCTCGGGTCCCCACACGAAGCCGACGTCGCCGAGGAACGCCCCGTGCGTGGCCTGGTACTCGTCCGCGTAGCGGTCCCAGTCGGGCCCGTTGGCCCGTCGCGACTCCGCCTCGTCGGCGGGTCGCCGCTCGACGTGCACCGGCGGGTACGACGACTCCGGCTCCACGCAGGAAGCGTAGACCTCCGCCGGAGCCGATCGGTTCCGTCCCCCGGGAGGTCTAGGGCACGTGTCTCTACCGGGGCCGTCGCGAGTGTCGTCCAGGACGTGCGATGGCTTGTCCCGGGTAGCAGCTGAATCGCGAGCGCAGCGAGCGATTCCGTGGGGTGGTGGCTTGGTGCCGGCGCACACGCAGACCGGGTTCGTCCTTCGGGCGCCCGGCAATGCCGCCGCGTGCGTTCTGGGGGGGCGTAGCAGGCCGAGGATAGGGAGGCACGCCCTTGGCACTGGACTGTCGGCCGGTGGTCCGGCCGGCAGCCTGGCGCGGGTTCTTCGGCGGGCTGCCCGGGTCGGGCGGGTCGCTCGCGGCGCGGACCTCGACTCCGTCGCGGACGCCGCCGTTGTCGGTGTCGTTGTCGCAGGGTTTGGTCTGGTCGCGGTTCACGTCGTGGCCGTCGGTGAGCAGGTCCCTGTCGGAGCCCAACGTGCATGGGTTCGTCGGGCACCGGTCGTAGCGCTGGTCGGCCGAGCGGGTGATCGCCTTCTGGTCGGTGAGACCGTCGCGATCGGTGTCCTGCTTGGGCGGGGCTCGGCGCGGTCCTCGATGCCGTCACCGTCGGTGTCGGGACGTTCGGGTTCGTGTCGGTCTCGGAGATCTCCTCGCTGTCGGTGAGACCAGCTGCGTGCGATCATCATCCGGATGGACTTCGCCTCGCTGACACCGCTGACCGGCGGCTGGTCGGGACAGACCTTCCTCGCCGAGGTCGCGGGCGGACGGCAGGTGGTGCGGATCTACCCGCCCGGATCGACCGGCGCCCGCGGGGAGCTGGGTGCCGAGGTCGACGCCGCCCTGCTGCAGCTGATGCAGGGACTGCTCCCCGTGCCCGAGGTCGTGGAAGTACGCCGCGCGGTGCCAGAGGCGGACCAGCCCGCCCTGCTGGTGACCGGTTTCCTGCCCGGGGTCCGCGGCGACCTGGTGCTGCCGGACCTGGACGCCGTCGGCCGGGGGCGGCTCGGCCGCGCGGTGGGTGAGGTGGCGGCGACGCTGGGCGGGATCCCGATGCTGCGGCAGGGGCCGTTCGTCGACGCCGATCTCCGGATCGGCTCCTGCGCCGACATCGACGACCTGACGTCCTTCGTCGAGAGCCAACGGGCGGCCCTCGGCCACTGGTCACCGGCGGAGCACGCGGGCCTGCTCGAGGTGGCCTACGAGGCCCAGGCCTTGCTCGACACCGTCGGGCGGCACTGCCTGGTGCACAGCGACCTCAACCCGAAGAACCTGCTCGTCGACTCCGACACCCTCACGGTCACCGGCGTGCTCGACTGGGAGTTCGCCCATGCCGGGCACCCGGCCACCGACCTCGGCAACGTGCTCCGCTTCGACCGTGATCCGGCGTACGCGGACGGGGTGGTGACGGCGTACTGCGAGCGTCGCGGAGGGGATCCCGACGACCTCGTGCGGCTGGCCCGGGCCGCTGATCTCTTGGCGCTGGTCGACCTCGCCGGCCGCCGGGCCGACAACCCGGTCGCCCAGCGGGCCCACGACCTGCTGCTGGGGATCGCTCGCGAGCGTGACGCCGGTTGGACTCCGCCGCTCGGCGCGGCGTAAACTCGACGATTGCGCCTGCAGTCTGCCTGGGTTCCAGACGGAGCGGACTCTCGCTCGCTATCAGTTCCGCCCCCGATCCGGGGTGTGGGTGTCTCCATAGGTAGTGAAACCGGACTTCCGGCGTGCCCGCTCGACATCTGCCCACGCAAAGGTTCCTTTACCTTATGACAAGCACCATCTCGACTCTTCCGGACTACGACGCGCCCCAGGTGGCGATCAACGACATCGGGTCCGAAGAAGACTTCCTCGCCGCGATCGACGCGACCATCAAGTACTTCAACGACGGTGACATCGTGGATGGCACCATCGTCAAGGTCGACCGGGACGAGGTCCTGCTCGACATCGGCTACAAGACCGAGGGCGTCATCCCCTCCCGTGAGCTGTCCATCAAGCACGACGTGGACCCCTCCGAGGTCGTCGCTGTCGGCGACAAGGTCGAGGCCCTGGTCCTCCAGAAGGAGGACAAGGAAGGCCGGCTGATCCTGTCCAAGAAGCGCGCACAGTACGAGCGCGCCTGGGGCACCATCGAGCAGGTCAAGGAAGAGGACGGCGTCGTCGAGGGCACCGTCATCGAGGTCGTCAAGGGCGGCCTGATCATCGACATCGGCCTGCGCGGCTTCCTGCCCG
>JALZCZ010000021.1 GCA_030862825.1 Actinomycetota bacterium
GATCCCGCTGCTGATCGGTGGGGCGACCACGTCGCGTGCGCACACCGCGGTCAAGGTCGACCGTAAGTACGACGGGCCCGTGGTCTGGGTCAAGGACGCCTCGCGTTCGGTGCCGACGCTGGCTGCGCTGCTCAGCGACGAACAGCGGCCCGTCCTGATGGCCGGCATCGCCGAGGACTACGACTCGCTGCGAACCCGGCACGCGGCCAAGCACGACCGGCCGATGGTGAAGCTCGAGGTTGCGCGCGCCAACCGCACGCCGATCGAGTGGGACGGCTACGTACCGCCCGCGCCGAAGCAGCCCGGCGTCCACGTGCTCACCGACTACGACATCGCCGAGCTGCGCGACTACATCGACTGGCAGCCGTTCTTCAACGCCTGGGAGATGAAGGGCAAGTTCCCCGACATCCTCAACAACCCGGCCACCAGCGAGACCGCCCGGTCGCTCTACGACGACGCCCAGAAGATGCTCGACCGGATCATCGAGGAGAAGTGGCTGACCGCCAACGCGGTGTTCGGCTTCTTCCCCGCGGCCGCGGTCGAGGACGACGTCGTGCTCTACACCGACGAGAGCCGCACCGAGGTCCTGACCACGCTCTACAACCTGCGCCAGCAGGGGGACCACCGCGAAGGGGTCCCCAACCGCTCGCTGGGCGACTTCGTGGCGCCCGCCGAGACCGGGCTGCCGGACCACATCGGGGCCTTTGCCGTCACCGCCGGGCTCGGCGCGGTGGACCGGATCGTGGAGCTGAAGAAGGACAACGACGACTACTCGGCCATCCTGCTCGAGTCATTGGCCGACCGGCTCGCCGAGGCCTTCGCCGAGCGGCTGCACGAGCGAGTCCGCAAGGAGTTCTGGGGCCACGCGCCCGAGGAGCAGCTCGACAACGAGGCGCTGATCGCGGAGAAGTACGCCGGCATCCGCCCCGCCCCCGGCTACCCGGCCTGCCCGGACCACACCGAGAAGCGCACCCTGTGGGAGCTGCTCGACGTCGAGGCCAGCACGGGCATCGAGCTGACCGAGGGGATGGCCATGTGGCCGGGTGCTGCGGTCTCCGGCTGGTACTTCTCCCATCCCCAGTCCCAGTACTTCGTGGTCGGCCGGCTCGCCCGCGACCAGGTGGTCGACTACGCCGAACGCAAGGGCTGGACCCTGGCCGAGGCCGAGAAATGGCTCTCGCCCAACCTCGGCTACGACCCGGATGACTGAGCTGTCGGGTGGTCGGATGGCTGTCGTTTGGTCACCAACGACAGGATTACGGCCCCAAAACCTGCGGTTGGTGACCAAACGGCAGACCGCACGAGCCCGCGCCCGATGACCCCCGCAGCGGTCCTGTGGGACATGGACGGCACCCTCGTCGACACCGAGCCGTACTGGATCGAGGTGGAGTTCGAGCTCGCCGAGAAGTACGGCGCCACGTGGACCCGCGAGCACGCGCTGCAGCTGGTCGGCAACGACCTGATCACGTCGGGACGCTACATCCGTGAGCACATGCGCCTCGAGCTGAGCCCCGAGGAGATCGTCGAGGCGCTGCTCGACGGGGTCGTGGCCCGGGTCCAGGAGCAGGTGCCGTGGTGCGCGGGCGCGCGTCAGCTGCTGGCCGAGCTGAGAGCTGCGCACGTGCCGTGTGCCCTGGTCACCATGTCCTACACCCGGTTCGTGGCGCCGATCCTGGCCTCGCTGCCCGCCGACACGTTCTCGGCGATTGTCACCGGCGACATCGTCGAGCGCGGCAAGCCCGACCCCGAGCCCTACCTGACGGCGGCCCGGATGCTCGGCGTACGCCCTTCCGAGTGCCTGGCCATCGAGGACTCCAACACCGGCACCATCTCGGCTGTCGCTGCCGGCTGCACCGTGCTGGTGGTGCCCAACCACGTGGAGGTCGAGCCGGGGGCGGGACGCGCCTTCGCCGAATCGCTGCTCGACGTCGACCTCGAGGCGCTCGGCCGACTGCTGTCCTCCTCTGCCCGGAGGTGCTAGTACCACCGGGCACTGGCGTCCTGTACGTCGTGGCATGCAGCATTGCTGTCAGTCGGGGGCTCGATCTCCTGTACAGCACGTAGGTCAGGAACCCGCAATGTCCGTTCTTCGCAGTCTCGCCTTCGGGCTCAGCCTTGCGCTGAGCTCAGCGGCCCTGGTGAGTGCACCTGGTGCCTTCGCCGGTGAAGGTGAGACTGCGAAGATCGACCCCATCCTCGAGCAGCAGTTCGAACCCTGCTCTGCGGGCAGCTGGACCAAGGTGCGGGTGACCTCCGATGGTCAGGGCACCCTCGAGGCCGTCGGCGTCGTCTTCGGTGACGGCGAGGACATCTGGTCGTGGAAGCTCAAGCACGACGATGACTTCTCAGCTCGGGGCAGAGTCCTGGCGAAGGAGCGCGAGGTCGACCGCTCGTTCCGGGTCGTGCGGGAGATGGTCGATTTCCAGGGCCCGGACAAGGTGACCTTCCGGGCAGTGAACGAAACGACAAATGAACTCTGTATTGCCTCACTCACGTTCACGGAGGACTACGGTCGGACGCATCTGCGTCCCCGTCCGCCCTCCTGACCGCGAGGTGGCCCCTCTGTGCGACTGCTCCGCAGCCCGGTCTCTCAGATCCTCGCCATCGGGGTCGTCGCCATCATCGGGATGGGGCTCGGCAGCAACTATCTGGCGGACCGAGCGGCCCTGGACGAGGCGATCGTCGAGACGCAACGAACTACCGAAGCACTAGCCAAGTCCGTCGGCGAGCCGTCCATACCCCAGCTCCGCGGGGCAGGCCTTCCGGGCAACAGGGGCGCTGCCGACCGGATCGGACGCACGCTCAAGGGCGCCGTCAACGTCGACCAGGTCGAGCAGGTCATCCTCTGGGACTCCGACGGCTACGTCCTCTACTCCAACGCGAAGCGCCTCGCAGGTCAGACCTTTTCGTTGGACGACGACCATCAGAGGGTGCTCCGCGATGGCGGCACCGGGTACACGTACTCCGACGACGCACCGGACACGGCCCAGGCCTTCGTGGACGACAGCGCGGAAGGCATGATCCGCACGTACACGCGCATCCAGTCCAGAACGGGGCGTCCGCTGCTCTTCGAGACCTACAACTCCGCTGCCGGGATCGAGAAGCGTGCGGACGAGATCTTCGGCTCGTTCCGCTGGATCGCCATCGCACCGGTCGTGCTGCTGATCCTTCCGGTCACGGTGATCATCAGCCTGCTCACCCGACAGGTCACCAACGCAGCCAGGGAGCGCGAGCGCCTGCTGCGGTCGGCGATCGACGCGTCCGACGCCGAGCGCCGGCGGATCGCCCGCGACCTGCACGACGGCGTCGTCCAAGAGCTGGCCGGCACGGCCTTCTCGGTGTCGGCGCTGGTCCGCGACGCCGACACGTCCGAGTCCTCGCGGCCGACCCTCCGGTCCGCCAGCGTCGCGTTGCGCGACTCTCTCAAGTCGCTGCGCTCGCTGCTGGCCGAGATCCACCCACCGGAACTGCATCCAGAGGGCCTGCCGGCTGCTCTCGACGATCTGATCGCCCCCGCCGCGGCGGCCGGCATCCAGGCCTCGGTGAGCATCGAAGGCGAGAGTTCGGCGACGGATGCGGAGGCGGCGCTGGTCTGGCGGGTCGCCCAGGAAGCAGTTCGCAACGCCATCCGGCACTCCGGGGCCACTACGCTGGCCGTGACCGTCCGTGGGGACGGCGAGAAGCTCACCTTGGGTGTCGTGGACGACGGAGCAGGGTTCGATCCCGACAACGTGGTCGACCCCGACCGCTACGGACTGCGCGGGCTGCGGTCCCTGGTCCGCGACGTCGGGGGCGAGCTCGAAGTGCTCTCGGCTCCCGGAGAGGGGACGACGGTCCGGATGGAAGTGGACATCACGTGACGACGACTCCGGACGACGGACCGGCTCCCTCAGCCGCCATCCGGGTGGTGGTCGTCGACGACCACGCCATGATCAGGGCCGGGCTGGAGCAGCTGCTCAGCGGCACCGACGACATCGTCGTGGTCGGGCACGCCGAGGACGGTGAGCAGGCCATCGGGGTGGTCGAGCGCGCCCGCCCCGACGTGGTGCTGATGGACCTCCAGATGCCGGGCGTCGACGGCGTCACCGCAATCCGGCGGATCAAGGCGCTCGAGCTCGAGGCCGAGGTCGACATCCTCGTCCTCACCTCCTTCAACGACAGCGAGCGGATCGTCGGGGCGCTGGACGCCGGGGCGGTCGGCTACCTCCTCAAGGACACCGACCCCGAAGACGTCCTCCGTGGCATCCGGGCCGTGGCCAGGGGTGAGTCGCCGATCGACCCCAAGGCTGCCCGGACACTGCTCGGTGCCCGGACCGGCTCCCAGCCGGTGCAGCTCACCGCCAGGGAGGCCGAGGTGTTATCGCTGGTCCGCGAGGGACTCGCCAACCGGCAGGTCGCGCGCCGCCTCGACATCAGCGAGCGCACGGTCAAGGCACATCTGACCTCCGCCTTCGCCCGGATCGGCGTCTCGGACCGTACCCAGGCGGCCCTCTGGGCAGAGCGAAACGGCTTGTAGCCCGGGCCGACGACAGATCGTTGCGAGATCGCGACCTCCCACAGGGGATCCTCCTGTAGCAATGCGTGGCGCGGCCCGAGTAGGGTCCCGGACCGACCGACCCTTGACCAAGCGAGGGTCCGGACCTCTGAGGTGGACGAAGTAATGCGGAAAAAGCACCTTCTCGCGGCCGTGGCAGCGTTGACGCTCGCCACGACAATGGCCGCATGCGGCTCGGATGACGACGGCGGCGACGGCGGTAACGGCGGCTCCGGCGAGGGCGGCGGAAGCGGCGCACCGTGGACCCTCGGCACGACCGAGACCATCACCGCCATGGACCCTGCCGGTTCCTACGACTTCGGCTCGTGGAACATGCAGTTCAACATCTTCGAGCAGCTGGTCAGTATCCCGGCCGGCGCCGACGAGCCCGTGGGTGACGCCGCAGAGTCCTGCGCGTACGACGACCCCTCGACGGTCACCTGCACCCTGCGTGAGGGCCTGACCTTCTCCAACGGCAACGAGCTGACGTCGTCCGACGTGGCCTACTCGTTCCAGCGCAACATCGAGATCGCCGACCCCAACGGCTCCTCGGTCCTGTTGGGCTCGATCTCCAACGGCGCCGAGACGAACCCGACCCTCGCCGACGGCGCGATCGAGACTCCCGACGACACGACCGTGATCTTCCACCTGAACCAGCCCGACCTGACCTTCCTCAAGGTCCTGTCGACGGCGACGGCGTCCATCGTCGACGAGGACACCTTCCCCGCCGACGCGCTGATGGCCGACGACGCGGTCATCGGATCCGGTCCCTACAAGCTGAGCCAGTACAAGGCCGGCGAGCAGGCCGTGCTCGAGCTGAACGAGGAGTACGACGGCCCCCGCGCCCCCTCCGCCGAGCAGGTCTTCGTGCAGTACTTCGCCGACGAGGGCGCTCTGAAGACTGCGATCGACACCCAGCAGGTCGACATCGCCTGGCGCACGCTCAGCCCCACCGATCTCTCCGACCTCGAGGGCAACCCCGACGTCGAGGTGATCAAGGGCGAGGGCTCGGAGTTCCGCTACTGGGTCTGGCAGCTCAACAACCCGGTGCCGAAGGAGCTGGCGGTCCGTCAGGCCGTCGCCCAGATCATCGACCGTGACGCGATCGCACAGAACGCCTACGACGGCACCGTGGCGCCGGCGTACTCCATCGTTCCTCCCGGCTTCGGTGGCCAGAAGGACTCGTTCCAGGAGAAGTACGGCGAGCCGAGTGTGGACGCCGCCAAGGCGCTCCTCGACGACGCCGGCGTCCAGACGCCGGTCAGGCTCACGCTGGGTTACACGCCCACCCACTACGGCCCCAACGCCGTGGACGAGGCCACCGAGCTCGCCGACCAGCTGAACTCGAGCGGCCTGTTCGAGGTCACCACCGACGACGCCGAGTGGGAGGAGTACCAGACCCTCTACAAGGAGGGCGCGTACGACCTGTTCATCCTCGGTTGGTACCCGGACTTCCTGGACGCCGACAACTACCTCACGCCGTTCATCCGGGACGGCGGATTCTTCGCCAACGGCTACTCGAACGAGGAGGTCAACACCCTGCTCGACCAGGAGCTGGGCGAGACCGACGAGGCGGCCCGCGAGGAGCTCATCGGCCAGCTGCAGGACATCACGGCCGAGGACGTGCCGCTCATCCCGTCGTGGAACGGCCAGAACGTCGCCGTCGCCACGGGGGCGATGGAGGGCGTCGAAGACACCCTCGACCCGACGTACATCTTCCGGTTCTGGACGATCTCCAAGGAAGGCTGACACAGGTCGTTCTGCGGGGGAGGGGGG
>JALZCZ010000114.1 GCA_030862825.1 Actinomycetota bacterium
GACCCGCTCCAGCCGGCGCACGGACCGCGAGGAGAGCGCGAGCAGCGCCAGCCCGATGTAGCCGAGACCGCCGACCATGATGACGTTGGCGACCCCGAAGGCGGCGCCGAGCGGGCCGAAGATGAGCGTGCCGACCGGGATGGCGACGAAGGATCCGAGGGCGTCGTAGGAGTAGGCCCGCGACAGCATCTCGTCGGGCACGTTCTCCTGCATGGCGAGATTCCAGCCGAGGCTGAAGATCTCCACGCCGACGCCGGCCAGCACGGCGAACACCAGCAGCACGGCCAGCCCGGGCTCGAGCCCGAGCATCGTGATCAGCACGCCCTCGACGCCCATGCCGAGCATGCCGAAGAGCAGGGGGCGCTTGAGCGGGACCCGGATCATCACCAGCGTCGTGAGCAGCAGGCCGACCGCCTCCGCGGAGAGGATCAGCCCCCAGCCGCGTTCGCCGAGATCGCCCTGCTTGGCGAGCACCGGCCCCAGGGTGCTGAGGGCGCCGGCGTGGATCATGTTGATGAACGTGAAGGCCAGCACGACGACCCACAGCCAGGTGGTGCCGACGAAGTAGGTCCAGCCCTGTCGCAGATCGGTGATCGCCGACGGTGCGTCGCTGCTGCGCTCGCGTGCGGGGAGGTGTACGCCGAGCAGCAGCGCGGCGGCGCCGAGGTAGGTCAGCCCGTCGACGGCCAGGGCCCAGGAGGGCCCGGCGGTGGTGACGATGATCGCGGCCGCTGACGGGCCGATGATGGTCAGGCTGCCCCTCATCATCGAGACCAGCACGTTGGCCTGCTGCAGCTGCTCGCGCGGCACGAGCTGCGGCATCACGCTGGCCAGCGCGGGGAAGCTGAGCGCTGACGCCGTGCCGATGACCCCGGCCAGGCACGCCATCTGCCAGATCTGCGCATGGCCGCTGAGGACGAGGGCGGCCATCGCGAGCTGGCAGGTGCCGGCCATTACATTGCTCACCTGGATCACCAGGGTCCGACCGAAGCGGTCGGCGATGACGCCACCGGCCAGCAGGAAGACCACCAGCGGGATGCTGTTGGCTGCCAGCACCGTGCCGAGAGCGCGGGGTGAGTCGCTGACCTCGAGCACCGCGAACGCCAGGGCAACGCTGGCCATGGTGCCGCCGACCATGTTCACGAACCGGGAGGCGAAGTACCACCGGAAGTTGGTGACGCGCAGAGGGGCGAGGGCGTCCTGGCGGGTCATGGCTCCATCCGGAAGGCGGCGACGGTCAGGTTGATCTTGACGGTGCCCTTGCTCCGCGGACGTTGCGCCTTCTCGTGCACCAACAGCGAGGCCTGCTTGACGTGCTCGACCGCTTCGCGCCAGACCTCGGGGGGCACCCACATCTCGGCGTCGGTGTAGGCGGCCGGAGGTTCCTCGACCCGGTGGCCGAAGCGGCGCACCAGCTCCTGGCACATCCCGTCGATCTGGGCGGTGAGCTCGGCCGCACTGGGGCGCGGCTCCGCGCGCTCGATGGGATGGCGGTAGCGCTTGGCCACCCCGCCCCTGATCCGTTCCTCGCCCTCGACCACGATCAGCCCGGCGTCGGCGAGCAGCCGCAGGTGGTAGGACGCGTTGGCGTGCGTGATGTCCAGCTCGCGCGCCACCTCGGCCGCGCTCATCGCGGTCGCCGTGAGCAGCGACAGCATCCGCAGCCGCAACGGGTGCGCGAGCGAGCGCAGCCGCGCGATCTCCGGCTCGCCGGTCATCTCTACCTCCCAAGGGTCGTTGGGGAGTTTTCCGGACGAGACGGCGTACTGTCAAACGGTCGTTGGGGGCCTTACCGGCCGCGGAAGACCGGCTTCCGGCGCTCGCTGAAGGCTCGCATGCCTTCGGCCATGTCGGCCGTCCGCATCAGCACGGTCTGACCGGTGCGCTCGCGCTCGAGGGCGCCGTTGAGCTCGGTGAGGGTGGCGGCGTTGATGGCCCGCTTGGTGGCGGCAATGGCCAGCGGGGGGCCGGCGGCGAGGCGACGGACCAGCTGCGCGACCACGTCGTCGAAGTCGTCGTCGGAGGCCAGGTGGGTGACCAAGCCAGCGTCGTACGCCTCACGCGCGGTGAGCGGCTCGGCCAGCAGGCCCATCCGCATCGCCCGGGCCCGTCCGATCGAGGCGGCCACCGTGGCGGAGGCGCCGCCGTCGGGCATCAGCCCCACCCGGGCGAACGCCAGCAGGAAGCTCGCCGACTCCTTGGCCACGATGATGTCCGCGGCCAGCGCGGCCGAGCAGCCGACGCCGGCCGCCACCCCGTTGACGGCGGCCACGACGGGCTTGTCGAGGGCGACGATCGCGCGGATGATCCGGTTGGCCCGGTCCATGGCCGTCACGTCGAAGTGCTCATGGGCGTTCGCGCCCGAGATGTCGGCGCCGGTCGAGAACGCCGCCCCGGTGCCGGTCAGCACCACGACACGTACGTCGTCACGAGCCACCGCCTCCTCGGCGAGCTCGGCCAGCTCGTCGGCCATCTCGCCGGTCATGGCGTTGAGGACGTCGGGGCGGTTCAAGGTCAGCCACAGCGCGCCGTCGTCGACGTGCACGTCGAGGTCTGGGCCTTGGTCCATGAAGGGAGTGTGCCACCATGGGAAGCGTGTCCGCCGCCAGCCCGGTCGAGGTCGAACCTGACCTCACTCCTGACGAGATCACGGTCCTCGCGACGCCGTGGGTCACCATCGTGTGGAACGATCCGGTCAACCTGATGTCCTACGTCACCTACGTGTTCCAGAAGCACTTCGGCTACTCCAAGAGGAAGGCGGAGAAGCTGATGCGGGAGGTCCACGAGGAGGGCAGGTCCGTGGTCAGCACGGGCAGCCGCGAGGAGATGGAGCGCGACGTGCAGGCCATGCACGAGTACGGCCTCTGGGCCACCCTGCAGAAGCAGGACTAGGGCGTGTTGGCGAACACCTGGCCTGCTACGCGACGCCCAGAACGCACGCTGGCGGTGCTGTCGGACGCTCGAAGCACGCCCCGTCTGCCTTCGCGCCGGCGACTTGCCATCGCACGTCCTGGACGCCGCCCGCGACGGCCGAGCGTCTACCCACATGCCCTGGGCCGCCCGTGAGTGGCTTCACGCTCCATCGCCGCAGCCGTCGGGTCATCGCCAACTTCACCGGCTTCGAGGCCGATCTGCTGCGCTCGCTGGCCTCCCAGCTCGTCGAGCTGCTCCGCAACGAGGCCGCGGTGCCCCGCGACAACCAGGACCCATTCGAGGCGATGATGGACTTCTCCGGTCCCACCGCGGAGCCCGAGGACCCGGTGCTGGCGCGGCTGTTCCCGACGGCGTACAGCGACAACGAGGAGGCCGCGTCGGAGTTCCGTCGCTTCACGGAGGGCACCCTGCGCGACGGGAAGGCGCGGGCGGCCTGCACGATCATCGACACCCTCGAGGAAGCCGGCCTTCCTGAGCAGCTGACCGAGGACGGGCTGATCATCGACGTCGAGCTCGACCTCCCCACGGCAGAGACGTGGATGCGTTCCTTCACCGACCTGAGGCTGGCGCTGGCCACCCGGCTGGGGGTGGAGGAGGGCGACGAGGACTACTGGCTGGCCCTGCCCGACGACGATGCCCGGTCCCAGGCCCACGACATCTACGAATGGGTCGGCTACCTGCAGGAGACCCTGGTCCTCGCCCTCCAGGGTTGATCCGTCGCGACACGCGGCACCTCTCGCGCTCCGGCTGGGGCCGGGACGGTTCACTCCCCGCATGCGCGCCGTTCGAACGCTGGTGTCCCTGCCTGCCCAGGCGGTCAACGAGGAGGCGCGGCTGGCGGTCTACTCCGCCGGCGGCGGCTCCGAGACATCGTCGGCGACCTTCACCCAGGGTGACCAGACCTACACCACACCTCTCGGCGAGAAGGCAGGGCTGAAGGCCAAGGTCGACGGCAGGTCAGCGTCGGCCGACGCGGAGGCTGCGGGCATCGCGGGCGACACGGTGCGGATCTCGGCCTCGTTCACCTGCGGCCGAACCCGGGTCGAGTGACGTCGGGTCGGTGAGACCGGCCGCCCGACGCCGGGCGGCACCGCCTACCCTGGCAGCGTGCTGACGATCGACCAGGCGACGTACGCCGCCATCGTGGCCCACGCCAAACGCGACCACCCCGACGAGGCCTGCGGCCTCGTGGCCGGACCCGAGGGCAGCGACCGTCCGGAGCGCTTCGTCGAGATGGTGAACGCTGCCGGTAGCCCCACGTTCTACGAGTTCGACTCCACCGACCTGCTCCGGCTCTACAAGGAGATGGACGCGAACGACGAGGAGCCGGTGGTGATCTACCACTCACACACGGCCACCGAGGCCTACCCGAGCGTGACCGACATCGGGCTGGCCAGCGAGCCGGAAGCCCACTATGTGCTGGTCAGCACCCGCGAGCACGGGAATAACGAAGGGCCCGTGGAGTTCAGGTCCTACAGAATCGTCGACGGCGTGGTGACCGAGGAAGAGGTCAGCGTCGTAGAACAACTGAGGAGTATCGGCTGATGGCCATCGAGGTCCGAATCCCCACCATCCTGCGCACCTACACGGCGGGCGAGAAGGCGGTCACCGCCGAAGGCGCCAGCCTGAGCGCGCTCATCGACGACCTCGAGAGCAACCACTCGGGCATCAAGGAACGGCTCATCGAGGGCGGCGAGCTGCGCCGCTTCGTCAACGTCTACATCAACGACGAGGACGTCCGGTTCATGGGCGGCCTCGAGGCCCCCCTGAGCGACGGCGACCAGGTCGTGGTCCTGCCCGCCGTCGCCGGAGGCTAGACCCGGGTCCCCACCGCGAGCAGGTACTCCTTCTCGAAGCGCGCCTGCTCGGGCGTCCCGACGTTCCAGGTGTCGCAGAACTCGTCGAGAGCGGCGTCGAACTCGGCCTCCAGACCGTTGTTGACGGCGTTCGCCCGGGTCGCAATGGTGGGGCCGTAGTAGGCCTTGAAGTGCGTGGCGTAGTCACGGGCCTGCGTGAACGCCGTGATCTCGAGGGTGTCCTTGGTCAGGCTGTGCAGGTCCACGCGCCCGCCGAAGAGACCGTGCAGGTGCTCGGCGCTTCCCCAGAGCGGCGGTGAGGACGCTCCCGGAGGCGGCGGCGGCGCGAACGGCTTCATCGTCGCGAACAACGCGCCCAGCATGCCTTCGGGCGTCCAGCTCAGCAGGCCGATCGTCCCGCCGGTGCGGCAGACCCGCACCAGCTCGTCGGCGGCGGCCTGGTGGTGGGGTGCGAACATCACGCCGATCGACGACATCACCACGTCGAACGACCCGTCCTCGAACGGGAGGTTCTCCGCGTCGGCAGGCGTCCAGGTGATGTCGAGCCCCGCAGCTTCGGGCCGGGCCGCCCCGGCCTGGAGCAGCTCGGGGGTCAGGTCGCTGGCCGTGACCACAGCGCCGCGCTGGGCGGCCGGGATCGCCGCGTTGCCGGTGCCCGAGGCGACGTCGAGGACGCGCATGCCCGCCTCGATCCCGCACGCCTCCACCAGGCGCGGGCCCAGCGGAAGGAGAAACGTGTCCACCATGAGGGGGTAGTCGCCCGACGCCCACATGCCGCGGTGCTTGGTCTTGAGCTCGTCGTACGTTGCTTCCTGGGTCATGGGTCCTGCCCTTTCGTCGATGTCTGCCGTCAGCGTGCCGCGGCTGCTCGTCGGAGCACATCGGGCGAAATCCCCATCTCCGTTACCTAAGATCAGCCCATGAAGGCCCTCAGCGCCGAGCTCGGAGCAGGGCTGCGCGCGCTGGAACAGGCCCAGTGGCACGCTGCGCGGCAGTCCTTCGAGTCGGTGCTGTCGGTCGGCGAGTCGCCGGAGGCGCGCGACGGGCTGGGTCTGGCGGTGTGGTTCCTGGGAGAGGTGGCCGAGGCCATCGCCCTGCGGGAGCAGGCCTTCCAGCTGTACGCCGACGCCCGGAGGTGCGACGACGCTGCCCGGACCGCGGTCTGGGTCTCCCACCAGCACTACGTCGGCGGCCGCGTCTCGGCAGCCAGGGGCTGGCTGGCCCGTGCCGAGCGCGCTCTCGAAGGTGTTCCCGACGGCGCCGGCCACGGCTGGGTCGCCGTCGAGCGCGCGCGCCATGCGAGCAGCGTCGAGGACCAGATCCGCCATGCGGCCCGGGCCGTGGAGATCGCGCGGCGGACCCAGACCGACGACCTCGAGGTCTTCGCCGTCAGCCTCCTCGGCCGGGCCGAGGTGGCGGCGGGGCGCGCGGAGCGCGGCATGGAGCTGCTCGAGGAGGCGATGGCGGCCGCCACGGCCGGCCGGGTGCGCAACGTGCACACGCTCGCCGAGGCGTACTGCAACCTGATCATGGCGTGCACCCATGCCGGCGAATGGGAGCGAGCCGCGGAGTGGTGCGAGCTGGTCGACGAGTTCGCCCGGGCCCACGAGGCGGCCCCGCTCTTCGGCACCTGCCGCTCGGTGCATGCCGACGTGCTGGTCGCGACCGGGCACTGGCCCGAGGCCGAGCGGGCGCTGGAGTCGGCGCTCGCGACGCACGCGCGCTACGTGCCCGAGATGGGCGCCCCCACGGTCGCCTCCCTCGCCGAGCTCCGGGTGTATCAGGGGCGGCTGGCCGATGCGGAGCGGTTGCTGGCCGGTCGCGAGGAGCACCCGTCGTCGCTGCGGGCGCTGGCACTGCTGCGGATCGCCGAGGGACGGCCCCACTCGGCGGTCTCCCTGCTCGAGCGGGGGCTGGATGCGAGCGGCGGCGACGCGATGGCTGCCACCCAGCAGCTCGCGGCGCTGGCGGACGCACGCCTGGCCTGCGGTGACGTCGAGGGCGCCCGTTCTGCCGCGGACGACCTGGCGGACCTCGCGTCGTCGTCGGGCATCCGCCTGGTCACCGCGCGG
>JALZCZ010000141.1 GCA_030862825.1 Actinomycetota bacterium
CCTCATCTCCGACGAGCTGCCGGAGCTCCTCGGCCTCAGCGATCGGTTGCTCGTGATGCGCCGCGGCGCGCTCACCCACCAGGTCGACGATCCCGCCGCCGCGACCGAGGAATCGGTCCTCACCCACATGATCTGACGCCCCACCCACGCCCCAGGAGCCACGATGACTCAGCTGCTGAACCCTCCGACCGAGCCGGACGCCGCCCTCGCCGACGACACCGGCAACCCGCGCCTCCGCATCGGGCCCGTGCTGGCCCGCCTCCTGCCCGTGGCCGGTCTGGTCGGGCTCGTCGCCTTCTTCGGGATCACCGCCGGCGACCGGTTCCTGACCTTCGACAACGGTGCGAGCCTGGTGCAGCAGGCCGCGGTGGTGATGATCATCGGCTTCGGACTCACCTTCGTGATCCTCGCCGGCTGCATCGACCTCTCGGTCGGCTCGGTGGCCGCCTTCGCCGCCACCGTCGCCGCACTGGTCGCCGTGGACCAGGGGAGCATGATCGGCCTGCTCGCCGGTCTGGGCATCGGCGCCGGCTGTGGGCTGGTCAACGGCCTGCTCTGCGCGGTGTGCCGTATCCCCTCCTTCATCGTCACCCTCGCGATGCTGTCGGTGGCGCGTGGCCTGACCGTCGTCGTGTCCGACTCGAGCGCCACCGTCGTCGACGGCGCACTGCGCTGGACCGGCGGCACCCCCGGCATCTACGTCGTGCTCGCGCTCACCTTCGTGGTCGCTGCGCTGCTGCTCAACGGCACCACCTTCGGCCGCTACGCCCGCGCCATCGGTGGCGAGGAGCGCGTCTCGGTGCTCTCCGGCGTGCCGGTCACGCGGATCAAGACGTTGGTCTTCGTGGTCTCCGGCATGACCGCGGCGCTGGGCGGCATGGTCCTGGCGGGCCAGCTCGGCGTGGCCACCCCACAAGCGGCCATCAGCTACGAGCTCAGCGCCATCGCGGCCGTCGTCCTCGGCGGTACACCGCTGACCGGCGGCATCGGCAGCATCTGGAACACCTGCGTCGGCGCGCTGATCATCGTCGTCCTCGGTAACGGCCTGGTGATCCTGGGCGTCGCTTCGGAGATCCAGCAGATCATCCAGGGCGGGATCCTCGTCCTGGCGGTCTTCCTCGCGCTCGACCGATCCAAGATCGGCGTCATCAAGTAGCGCGCAACCCCCTCACCCCACCTCCACCCCACCGAAGGAAACCGTCATGTCCCGCACTCTCACCACCCTCCGCCGGCCTGCGGCCGCGCTCGTCGCGCTGCTGATGGCGCTGGCCGCGCTGACCGCCTGCAGCGACGCCGGCGCCAACGGCGACGACGACCAGGTCGTCATCGGCTTCGCCGTGCCCGTGCTTTCCAACCCCTACTGGAAGGCCAACGTCGACTTCGCCCAGGACATCGCCGAGCAGCTCGATGTCGAGCTTGCCGTCGTCGATGCCGGGGAGAAGGAGGACGCGCAGCTGAAGAACATCCAGGACCTGATCTCCCGCGGCGTCGACGGCATCGTCTTCGGGCCGATCACCGCGGAGGTCGGCCCGGCGCTGCTGGCGGCCTGCGAGCAGGCCGGCATCCCGTGCGCCGCGATGGCCCGCAAGCCCAGCGTGGAGCCCGACGAGGGCAACGCCGACCACTACGCCGGCTACGTCGTCGCCGACGACCACGGCGACGGTGTCGCCGCGGCCCAGGCGCTCGCGGACAGCGGGGTCACCAAGGCCGTCGCGATGAGCGGCCTGCAGGGCAACTCGGTCGCCGACGGCCGCCTCGACGGGTTCCTGGAGGCGGCCGAGGAGCTCGACATCGACGTGGTCAGCACCTACCGCCCGGTGGAGTTGCCCGAGGACGGGCTCTCCGCCACCAAGAACTTCCTGGCCGAGCACCCCGGGCCGGGCTTCGACGGCGTGTTCGCGTTCAACGACTCGTCGGCCCTCGGTGCCATCGAGGCGCTCGAGGACGCCGGCGCGGCCGGCGACGTACGGGTGGCGACCATCGACGGCACCGCCGACGGCGTCCGGGCGGTCGAGGCCGGACAGCTCGAGATCACGCTCGGGGGCGAGTTCGTCAACGGAGGCTTCGCCACCGTGATGGTCTTCGACGCGATCAACGGCAACCCGTGGGAGGAGCGGGGCGTCGTGCTCAACGTGCTCCCGGTGACGCCCGACAACGCCGCGGCCTACCGTGCGAAGTACGTCGACACGGTGCCCGCCTACGACGCCAAACAGCTCTCCCGCACCCACAACCCCGACGCCACGCTCGACGGATTCCAGATCACCCTCGACTGACCGGCCCACCGAACAAGAGGAGCAGAGATGAGTACACAACAGGAGTTCGTCGGCAAGGTGGCGCTGGTGACCGGAGCCGGCGCCGGGATCGGCCTCGCCACGGCCACCCGGCTGCTCGAGCTGGGCGCGAACGTGGTCGCCGTCGGCCACGTGAAGGGCACCGACGCCGAGTCCTTCCCGGCCGACCGCAGTCACCTGGTCGAGCTCGACATGCAGGACGCCGGCGCCGGCGGTGCCGCGGTGGCTGCGACGATCGAGCGGTTCGGCCGGATCGACATCCTGGTCAACAACGCCGGCCGGTTCCAGGTGCGCGAGTCGTTCACCGCGGTCAGCGACGACGATTGGTCGAACACCTGGGAGCTCAACGTCATGGGCTACGTGCGCACCGCCCGCGCGGCGATCCCGCACATGGTGGCCCAGGGCGGCGGCGCGATCGTCCACCTCGGCTCCGAGGTCGGCCGGATGCCGCTGCCGGGCGTGCCCGACTACAGCGTCTCCAAGGCCGCGGTGCTCTCGGTGTCGAAGCTGATCTCGCTCGAGTTCGGCGGCCAGGGCATCCGGTCCAACGTGGTGGCACCCGCCCACGTGAAGACCCCACTGTGGGAGCGCCCCGGTGGCTACCTCGACAGCCTCGCCACGGAGTACGGCGTACCCCGGGAAGAGGCGGTGGCGGAGTTCATCCGACGCTCCCAGCTCGTCCTGCCTCGCCTCGGCACGCCGGAGGAGGTGGCCGAGGTGGTGACCTTCCTGGCCTCCGACCGGGCCGGCTTCGTGACCGGCGCCGAATACACCGTCAACGGCGGAGTCACCCAGTTCATGTGAGCCGCCCGCGGCAACCCGGCGCCCGCACTCGATCTTCACACTTCGAAAGGAAACACCCATGTCCGACGTCTCATCCGCTGCGCAACCGCGCATCGATGCCGCCGCCCTGGCCGGTGACGCGACCGCGACCGGCTTCGTGGGCTGGGACTCCGCGCTCGTCGAGGAGTTCTCCACCAACCGCTTCAACTTCCAGGTGGGCAGCTCGCTGCTGTCCGAGACCGACCAGCTCCGGGTGTGGGAGGTGCGCCTCGACCCCGGCCAGCGGCTGCCGACCCACCGGCACGTCCTCGACTACTTCTGGACCGCGCTCACCTCCGGCGTCGGCCGCCAGCACATCGACGACGGCTCGACCCGGGTGGTGCGCTACCACGCCGGCGAGACCCGCCACCTCGACTTCGGGCCGGGGGAGTACCTCCTCCACGACCTCGAGAACGTCGGCGACACCCAGCTGCTGTTCATCACCGTCGAGCACAAGCTCAAGGTGGAGCAGCTGCGCGCCCAAGAGCTCGTGGGAGAGGCGTCATGAGAGTCCTCGTCACCGGAGCCACCGGCTACATCGGCCAGAACGTCGCCCTCCGGCTGCTCGCCGACGGTCACGAGGTGGCCGGCCTGGCCCGCAGCGACGCCGGCCTCCAGGCGGTCGCCGCCCGAGGCCTGCGTCCGGTCGCCGGCAGCCTCGACGACGTCGCCGCCCTGACCGAGGCCGCCACCTGGGCCGACGCGGTGGTCGACACCGCCAGCGCCGACCACGCCCCCTCGACGGCGGCACTGCTGGACGCCCTGGCCGACACCGACAAGGTCTACCTGCGCACCAGCGGCACCGGCGTCTACACCGACCTGGCCCACGGCACCCTCAACCCCACCGTCTTCACCGAGACCACGCCGCACCAGCCGGCCGACGTGGTCGCCGCCCGGTGGGAGAGCGACCAACGGGTCGCGGATGCCGCTTCCCGCGGCATCCGGACCGTCGTCATCCGCCCGCCGATGATCTACGGCGACGGGGCCAGCGAGCAGATCCCGCTGCTGATCCGGCACGCGCTGGTCTCGCGCCAGAGCCTCTACGTCGGCGCGGGCGACAACCGGTGGAGCACCGTCTACCTCGCCGACCTGGTCGAGGTCTACGCACTCGCCCTCACCAAGGCCCCCGCCGGCAGCGTCTTCAACATCGCCGGCGACGAGGACTGCCTGCGCGACATCGCCGGCTGGGTGGCAGAGCTGCTCGACCTCAACGACGGCGCCACCTCGGTGACTCCCGAGACGGCGTACGCCGCGTTCGGACAGCGCTGGGTCGACGTCGCACTCTCGAGCAACAGCCGCGTCGACCCCGCCCTGGCCGGCGACCTGTTGGGCTGGGAACCTCGCGGCCCGTCCCTGCGCGACGAGCTGCGGCGCGGCTCCTACCGACGGCTGTGGGCCCACAAGGGCGACCCCCACGATCACGTCAGCCGCTGACCGGCCCTCGCCCCGGACGATTACGCCAGCCCATAGATGGGGGGGTGTCCCTCGAGCACGGCAGCAGGGATCGACCGTGGCCGGCGTGCTGCTCGCATCCTGGCTGATGTCGGCGACGTCACCAGGTTCGCTGACCGGAACCGGTTCGCTCCTGGACCGGCACCGCACAGATCGAGGCGTCCTCCGGAGAGACCGTCCGGCACCAGCTGTCTCGGGCCGGGAACCGGCGGATGAACCACATGATCCACATCGCCGCGGCCACCCAGATCCGCCTCGACGCCGAGGGCCGGACTTACTACCGACGCAAACTCGCCGCCGGCAAGACCCGCGCGGAAGCGAGGCGCTGCCTGAAACGCAGGATCTCCGACGCCCTCTACCGACAACTCGTTGCCGACGCGCGAACCGCCGCTAGCCAAAAGAGCGCCGAGAGCGCAGCGAGCGCTGGCACGGGCCCGGAGGGCAGGGCGTCTCATCAACCCAGCGCGGTCGACCTGCCCCCGCACATCGACACTTCGGATCAGCCACTTCCCGGACCCGCGAACCCGACGTTACAACCGACCCCACGACCTCGGAAGGCCACAGCCACGCGGCCCCTCAAGCGCGCTGGTTGACAAGAGAGGGGCGCCGGTAAGACGCACCTTCGCGAGCGATCGGGTCGCGGTGTGGCCTGGCCGCCGCGCCGGCTGGCCTGGCGCTGATTGAGGCCGGAGGAGTCGTAGGCTGAAGACGAGGCCCCAAGCAGGGGTCCCGCCGAAGGAGACGTGGCATGAACACACGGACCATCGCCATTCTTGCCCTTGTGATCGCCGTCGTGGTGGTGCTCATCCTGGTCCTCTAGTGTCCCGGCACCAGAATCCCGGGCCTACGTCATCCTTGGGAAGATTCCGTTCACCGTGATGTAGACGACATGCTGCACGGGTCGCCAGCGAAGTAGCCCCGGGGAAGGCGATCCGAGCAGAGCGTAAACCGGCGATGGGTCGGAGCGCTTTGATCGAGCGCACATATCGTTTGCGCTGGTTCCAGCGAGGTTCGATCCGAGGGCAATCGCCTCGGGCGGCGCTCGGTCACCGGCAGGACGCGCGCCTTGTCAAGTCTCTCGAGTGGTGTGCCGGGCTGATCCTTCGGGGTGGGGTTAGGAGGGCTGCTCGCCGGCGGGGGGAGGGGTGGGTTGGTGGCGGGCCTCCAGTCGTGTGGGGGGTCGAAGAGGTCGGCGGGCCGGGGTTGCCGTCTTCGTCCCACCAGCCGATTTCGTGGCCGACGGCGAGGAGAGCGCGGTCGGCTGATGCGGGGGTTGCATTGCCGCGACAACGATGCAACCCGGGCGGACTATCTGGGTACTTCTCGTTCGAGCCGCCCTCGACCAAGGAGTCACTGTGAGCACCGACCAGCCCTCGGACCCCGAAGCCAGAGATGCGACATCGCAGAGCGACGCAGCTACAAGCGGTGTCGAAGAGCCCACAAGCGGGCACGACCCGCTTCGGGGATCCCGAACGAGCGGCACGTGGATTGCTGTCATCGTGCTGTCGCTGTTGCTGCTGTTGTTGGCGGTTTTCATCCTGCAGAACACTCAGAAAGTGGAAGTTGCATTCTTCGGATGGAACGGTCGGGCTCCGCTCGCCGCGACCCTGCTCATCGCGGCTGCTGGCGGCGCGCTCGTGGTCGCGAGTGCTGGAGTGCTACGAATCCTCCAGCTTCGCCGGAGGGTGAAGCGCCAGCGCACAGCGTGAGTCTCGGTCGGCACTCGAGAATCCTCGTCGCCGGGAGTCAGTGCTCCAGCGTTGCCGTCACTCTCGGCTGCGTCATCGCGGTTGGCACTGGTGAACGCGGCCAGACAGCGGCAGGAGTGACCACCGGTTGACAACCAGGGCCACGTCCAACTGGGCTGAAGTGACTCGCTATGCCCTGGGCCATTCACAGGACCTGCAGTCGCCGTGAGCCCTCACATCCTCGGTGAGGGAGCCGATCCTGGGCGGACCCTGGTTCGAAAGGATTCGAGCCGCGCCAGCAGCGCGTCAGCGCTTGCCCGTGGATACACCGGGGGGCCGTGCAGCCGAGATCGGAGCCAACGTTTGAGGTCGCGGCCACGGATGAGCGCAACGCCTCCGCGCTCCCGGCCACCCGCCGGCAGGTGCTGCTGTTTCGCCCCACAACCACCACTAAGGTCCGAAGCTCAGTGGGGTGCCCTTCCGAGCGCATGATCAGGCTTGCTCGCCTTGTCGCGGCGAGGGTCCGGCTGCAATCACGCTGAATGGATGCCTCGTCGAACGCGCAAGTGTGCCACTTTGAATCAACGGCCACTGCGCCCCAGGACGCGACGACGAGATCGTCGACGTCGCCGCCTTCGATCTCCAGGTTGTCGATCCAGCCAAGGATGAGCCCGCGCCGCTTGGCACTCCGAAGAACGTCGCGGGTCTTGTCCTCGCCCCAGATTCCGGATAGTCGGGACATGTGACCACCGTGGATCAGGAAGAGCTGCCAGGCGGTGAATACGGGCGGTTGCGACCGTGATGCCGTGGAGAAGGCCGTGCAAGTACGCCTCGACGAGTGCGGAGATGGCGGCAACTGCAACGCCGATGATGGCGGAGAAGATGACCATCATTGCAACGTTCCGCCGGAGGAAGCGCCAGTGCGCGGTGGGAAGGTGTCACTCAGCGAAGAAACGCGGCCGCCGGCTCATTGCGCCACCGCTGACGCCGTAGTGAAGAAGTCGGTCGGCATCGGATGCTGAAGGCGCCACGTGATGGCGATCGGCCGATCTCCCGCGTGGTCGACGTAGAGGGCGGGACCGAGGAAGAGGTAGGGCGACGTTCCGAACTCGTCCTTCTGTTCGTGCCGCGCGAAGAGGAGGACGGTGCTGGATCTCGAGAGGTAGCGCTTGCCGTGGACGAGGAGATCGAGGTTGTGGACTGCGACTCCCAATGGAACAGCGTCGGGCTGATCGGGTAGTCGCGGTACATCGTCGTGGGGGAGTAGTCGGCCTCCGACTTCTTGAGGGTGATGAAGAACGCGTCGACGTTGTGCTCCCGCGAGTACCAGACACCTTCTCGAAAACTGTTCGGATTCCTCGGGAAGTCCAGCGCGCCAAGGATCTCTTCGCGTTGATAGCACGCGTGTACCCGGAGTGGAACGTCGGCCAGAGGATCGCCAAGTCCGAACGACACGTGCTCGGCCTTGTCGAACGAAATGTCGACGACGGCTGCAATTTCTGAACGTGTCGCCCCCTCCGCCTCGAGTTCGGCCCAAGCCGCCTCAGCAGACCCAAGACCTCCACCGTCGGGCCACAGCGAGAAGCGCAGCATGCGCTCGAGCCGCCGTTCGGGTGGCGAAACGTCGATGATCGCAGATGGTCCGCTTCTCAGTAGTTGGAGATAGTGCTCGTATCGCGTCGGATCGTCGACGTGCGCGAAGGCACGCACTCGCTTGAGCAAACGCTCCTCACGATGGGAGCCCGTCGGAGTTTCAAGCCCGGCGTCACGCCGGAGCTGTGTCCAGGAGCGGGTTCCTCTGCGCAACACATCGCTGAGCTCGACACCCGACTCGTGCAAGAACGCTTGGAGATCAAGATCCCCATAGGACCGGAGCTCCGCAACCATGTCGCGCCAGCGATAGGCGATCTGCGACTTGATGTTGTCCAAGACCACGGACTCGGCTTCCCGGTCCATCGCGATGGAACACCCTGCGGGCAAGAACGGAAACCCGTCCTGGACCTGATGCTCGAGCCCTCTTCGCGTCGCACCGGTGAGGGCGCGCAGCTTCTGGTCGAACCGGAACTCTCTGCGGTGGTATCCGACGAAGTCGAGCACGGTCAGCACGGCCTTGTCAGGTGTCCGACGTAGTCCGCGCCCGAGCTGCTGCAAGAACACCGTGGCGCTTTCGGTCGGCCGCAGGAACAAGACGGTGTCGACCACGGGGACGTCGAGTCCCTCGTTGAACAGTTCTGCCGCAAACAAGACATTGACGCGGCGGGCTCGAAGATCTGTCAGGGCCTGTTCTCTGTCCACCTGGCGAGTTGAACCGCTGACGGCGAGCGCCGGGATTCCGGCCTGATTGAAGACCGAGGCCATGTATTCGGCATGGGCCACGCTGACGCAGAACCCCAGCGCCCGCATGGAGCCCACATTCGAGACTTTGTCACGCAGCTCATTCAGCACGATGCGTGCACGCGCGTCATTGCCGGTAAAGACGTTGTCGAGCTCGGCCTCGTCGTACCTTCCTCGCGACCATGCGATGGAGCGTAGGTCTGTGCCATCGGAGACGACGAAGTAATGGAAGGGACACAACAAGTCGGCACCGAGCGCATCCCAGAGTCGGAGCTCTGCTGCTGTACGGCCGTCGAAGAAGATCCTCACATCCAGGCCGTCCGCGCGCTCGGGCGTCGCAGTGAGTCCGAGAAGCTCGATGGGGCGAAGGTGATCGAGGATGCGCCGGTAGGTGCGCGCCTCGGCGTGGTGGAACTCGTCGATAACCACGAACTCGAAGGCATCAGTTGGAATATTCGTGACGCCGTACGACGTCAACGACTGCACGCTTGCGAAGACGTGCTGCCAGCGCTCGGGGCGCGCACCTCCGACGTAGAGCTCACCGAAGTCGCCGTCGCCGAGGACTTCGCGGTAGGTCCGAAGGGACTGCTCAAGGATCTCGCGACGATGAGCGACGAAGAGCAGCTTGGGTCGCCCCGCCGGGGTGCACAGTCGCCGGTAGTCGAGTGCCGCAACGACGGTCTTCCCCGTGCCAGTGGCGGCCACGACGAGGTTGCGATGACGATCGTGAAGAACCCTCTCGACCTCGATGTCGTTCAGCATCTCCTGCTGATAGGGATACGGCCGCACCTCGAGGCCGGAGATCGAAATGGTCACTCGGTCGCCGGTCCGGCGACCACGAGCCGCGGCTAGAGCATCGTCGAGCCGATCGCGATCCGCGTCTGGGTCATATGGCTCGAACTCCGCGCTGTTCCAGTACGTGTCGAACGTCGCTTCGAACTTCTGCAGCAGTGCCGGCGCCGCCTCCTTCGAGAGCCGAACATTCCACTCGACACCGTCGAGAAGCGCGCTTGTCGAGAGGTTGGACGAACCCACGTAGGCGGTGTCGAAGCCGGTCGCCCTCCGGAACAACCAGGCCTTGGCGTGAAGGCGCGTCCGAGCCGCGTCGTACTGAACCTTCACCTGAGCGCCGAAGTCACGAACGAGGCGATCCAGGGCTTCGCGTTCGGTGCCGCCTATATACGTGGTGGTTGCGATGCGAATCGGAACTCCTGCGTCGCGCGCCTGCGCGAGTGGGCGCTCAAGGAGTCTCAGCCCGCGCCACATCACGAATGCACACAGGAGGTCAATCTGATCTGCTGAATCGATCTCCGCCTTCAGCTCTGCAGCGAGCGACGGTTCGCCGTGCGCGTTGGTCAGGAGCGCAGCGTCGTTGAGCGGAGTCTTCGGCCTCTGAACGTATCGGGAAACAATTCCAGGGCCCGGCGCGTGTCGCACGGCGTGCAGCTGTTGGACCGGATCGATGACCGACGGGCCAGCATCGTCAACTGACTGAAGTAAGGCGTTCGCCAGGGCAAGTCGGCTGACCGGATCCTTCTCGGCTGAAAGTTTTCGTTCGATCGCGACTGCGAGATGTCGCGTGAGGATGTGCGCTTGATCGGCGGGATCGACCTTCGCAATCTCAGCCTCGAGCAAGTGAAGCGCTCCAATACGCTGGCTGAGTGCGGTGGTGATCACCGACTCGTAGAGCCCCTCGTCCACGTCTCTCCCTCCAACGGGCGGTCAGCTTGTCATCCGGAAGCCCACCCCAAGGCCGATTCGACAAACGTCGGCCCATGAAGGTTGTCGGCTCCGATGTGAGTCGAGGAGGCTTCAGCCGCCGAACTCGGCCCGCATCGCAGCAGCCGCCTCGTCGATGATCTTCCGCATGGCGGTCTCGGCGGTGGCGGGGTCGCCGTGGCGTATGGCGCGGGCGACGGCGTCGTGGAGGTCGATGGCCTGTGGGTTGGGTTTGGCGGGCATGAGGCCGTGGTGGGTGCGGCCGGCGAGGACTTCGGCGACGACGTCGGCCATGGCCTGGAGCATCTCGTTGTTGGAGGCGGCGAGCAGGGTGCGGTGGAAGATCGTGTCGGCGGTTAGGTCGGCCTCGAGATCGCCGGTGCGGCCGTGCACGACCATGTCGCTGGCGGCGGAGGCGAGGGTGGAGCACTGCTCGGGTGTGGCGCGTTCGGCAGCGTGAGCAACTGGGCGGCGCGGTCGGACCGCCTCGCTCTCACCGAAGGCGAAACCGCGCGCGTTCTGTCGGGACTAGTTCTTTCGGGTGAATCTCCCCGCCCTCAAGCGTGGGCTTCGCTAGAACCGCGGACGCGGCGACCTGTCTAGACATATGTTCCAGCCAGCCGTCGCTCTTGGGAGGGAGCGCGGTCGTCGGCCATCGGTCGGCTGTGAGGTGACACGTCCGCTCGGGAGGGTGAAGTAGATGGCTCGTCGCGCCTATGTCGCGTCCGGAGTTGCAGTAGGCCTGGTGCTGGCCGGAGCGGCACTCGTGTCGCCGGCCCAGGCCGAGAAGCCCGGCGCAGGGTGCACCACGCCCGCGCTCGACCGACCACAGAAGGCCCAGGACCTCGCGCGCACCAACCCTGGCGCCTTCCGGGCCGCCGAGGTGCGCAACGCGCATTCGGTGCCAGGCCTGGCGACGCGGGCAAGGAAGGACTCCTCGATCTGGCTCGACCGGTGCGTCGATGCCTACTACGTGGAGGAGGCGGCGACGGCAGAGCAGAAGGCGGCCGCTGGCGCGACCATGGGCGCCGAAGCCGCGTCGTCGACATCATTGCCATTGGCCTCCGTGCCGCTCGCGGACACCTTCACCCTGGAGTCGCGGCCCGGCGCGGCGCGCACGATCTACCTCGACGTCACCGGCGACACCGTCACCGGCACGGCGTGGAACAACTCCTACGGCAGCACCCTGACCTTCGAGCCGTACTCGATCGACACCACCGTCAGCACCGCCTTCTCCGCCGCCGAGCTGACCGAGATTCAGAAGATGTGGCAGGTCGTCGCCGAGGACTACGCGCCCTTCGACATCAACGTCACTCTGAAGGACCCCGGCACGGCGGCGATCGACCGGACGTCGTCGTCCGACCTCGTCTACGGCGCCCGAGCGCTGATCACCAACGGCGGCACCGTCTACGACAGCTGCGGGTGCGGCGGCGTGGCGTACGTCAATGTCTTCAACGCCGCCGGCGCCAGCCACAACTACTACCAGCCGGCCCTGGTGTTCTCGAACGGCACGACCAAGAACGGCAAGTACGTCGGCGAGGCGACCTCCCACGAGGTCGGCCACAACCTCGGGCTCAACCACGACGGCACGTCGACCGCCGGCTACTACTCGGGCTCGGCGCCGTGGGCGCCCATCATGGGCGCCAGCTACAACCAGCCGGTGACGCAGTGGTCGAAGGGGGAGTACCCCGGCGCCAACAATGCCCAGGACGACCTGGCCCAGATCGCGACCGGCGCAGCCGTCCGTGGCGATGAGGACTCCGGCGGCCCCGTCTCGCTGGCCAACGGCGCGGCGGCCAACGGCGTCGTGACGCGCAGCACCGACGTCGACTCCTACGCCTTCACCGCCGCCGGCAGCACCACGGTCTCGGTGGCCAACGGCACGCCGTTCCCCGACCTCGACGTGCAACTGCGCGTCCTCGACGCCAAGGGCGCGCAGGTCGCACTGGTCAACCCGGCCGCCACCCGCGTCTCCGCCACCCAGGCCGCCGGCATGAGCGCGACCCACACGTTCGTGGCCCCGCCCAGCGGGGCGGTCTACACGGCGGAGATCCGTGGTGCTGGTCAGGGCACCCCCGGCACCGCGGGCGCCTACTCGACCTACGGCTCGCTAGGTACCTACCAGGTCAGCCTGTCAACGCAGCTGCCCTCCGACGGCACTCCGGTCGCCGTGAGCGTGGGCGCGATGCCCAACGGCGCGGTCGGCACGCCGTACGCCGCCAGCCCGGTCAGCGCTTCCGGGGGCGTCGCGCCGTACACCTACGCCGCCAGCGGCCTGTCCGCCGGCCTCAGCATCAACCCGAGCACGGGCGCGATCGGTGGCACGCCGACCGCGGCTGGCTCGTTCTCCCCGGTCTTCACGGTCACCGACTCCGTGGGCGCAACGGGCTCGAGCGGTGGCTCACTGACCGTCGTGGCAGGGTCGCCGCTCGCCTTCGCGACCGGCACGACGCTGCCGGGCGCGCGGGTACGCCGCGCCTACAGCACCGCCATCTCGGTGACGGGCGGGACGGCGCCGTACAGCTGGGCGCTGACCAGCGGCAAGCTGCCGAGCGGGATGTCGCTGAGCTTCAGCGAGTTGACTGCGACGGTGTCGGGCACGCCGACCAGGACTACCAAGTCGACGTTCACGCTGCGGGCGACCGACGCCGACGGTGCAGTGGTGACCCGGACGTTCTCGCTGTCTGTGACCAGGTAGCGAGGCGTCAGCCGCCGAACTCGGCCCGCATCGCAGCAGCCGCCTCGTCGATGATCTTCCGCATGGCGGTCTCGGCGGTGGCGGGGTCGCCGTGGCGTATGGCGCGGGCGACGGCGTCGTGGAGGTCGATGGCTTTCGGGTTCGGCTTGGCGGGCATGAGGCCGTGGTGGGTGCGGCCGGCGAGGACCTCGGCGACGACGTCGGCCATGGCCTGGAGCATCTCGTTGCAGGAAGCGGCGAGCAGCGTGCGGTGGAAGACCGTGTCGGCGGCCAGGTAGGACTCGAGGTCGCCGGTGCGGCCGTGCACGACCATGTCGCTGGCGGCGGAGGCGAGGGTGGAGCACTGCTCGGGGGTGGCACGTTCGGCGGCGAGGGCGGCGGCGACGGGTTCGAAGCCGCGGCGTAGCTCGGAGAGCGAGAGCAGCTGGGCGGCGCGGTCGGGGGAGTCGAGGCGCCAGCGGATGAGTCTGGGGTCGAAGACGTGCCAGTCGCTGCGAGGAAGAACAGTGACGCCGACCCGGCGGCGGGAGGTGACCATGCCCATCGACTGCAGGACGCGGATGGCTTCGCGGGCGACCGGCCGGGAGACGCCGTACTCCGCAGAGATCGACTCCATCGTGAGTACGGCGCCGGGGGCCAGAGCCCCGGTTACCAGGCGCACGCCGAGAGCGTCGAGGACGCTGGAGTGAAGCCCGGGCGGCGATGGCACGTCGGAATCCTCCCATCCGGAGCCGAAAGTAAAAGATCTGCCTTTTTGAGGTGAAGGTCTTGCTAAAGACGGATCAATGATCCCACACTGTGACGCATGCCACGACACGTTCCGGTCGTCGTCATGGGTGTCTCGGGTTCCGGCAAGAGCACTGTGGGGGCTGCCCTCGCACAGCGACTGCGCGTCCCGTTCGGAGACGCCGACGACTTCCATCCCGAAGCCAACATCGCCAAGATGACCGCCGGCCAGGCCCTGACCGACGGGGACCGCAAGCCCTGGCTCGCGGCGATCGGGGAGTGGCTCAGCGCCCATCCCGACGGCGGCGTGGTCACCTGCTCCGCCCTCAAGCGCGACTACCGCGACCAGCTCCGGCAGCACTGTCCGGAGGTCGAGTTCGTGCACCTGTACGGCGACCGCGACGTCGTAGCCCGACGCCAGGCCACCCGGCCCGGCCACTTCATGCCCGCCTCCCTGCTCGACTCGCAGTTCGCGACGCTCGAGCCGCTGGAGGACGACGAGCGGGGGTTCGTCGTCGACGTGGCCCAGCCCGTCGACGAGATCGTCGAGGCCGCCGTTGCCGGCCTGCACACCCTGGAGGAAGACCGATGACCGTGCCCACCCTGATCGCGCCACTGGCGGACACCGAGCTGATCGAACCCGTCGCCGGCGGCTGGCAGCTCGTGCTTGCCGCGCTGATCGGCATCGCGCTGATCGTCACCCTCATCACCTGGGGGAAAATCCACCCGTTCCTGGCCCTGATCGTCGGTGGCCTGGCGGTCGGCATCATCGCCGGGGTCGACGTCGCGGACGTGATCGTCAGCTTCACGACCGGGTTCGGTACGACGGCGGCCGGCGTCGGCATCCTGATCGCGCTGGGTGCGATGTTCGCCAAGCTGCTCGCCGACTCCGGTGGCGCCGACGAGATCGTGGACCAGATCGTCGGCCGCGCCAGCCCGCGGATGCTGCCGTGGGCGATGGCGCTGGTGGGCGCGATCATCGGTCTGCCGATGTTCTTCGAGATCGGCCTGGTGCTGCTGATGCCGGTGATCTACCTGGTCGCCCGCCGTGCGCAGCTCTCCCTGATCACCGTCGGCATCCCGGCCCTCGCGGGCCTCTCGGCGATGCACGGCCTGGTGCCGCCGCACCCCGGCCCGCTGGTCGCCATCGAGTCGCTCGGCGCCGACCTGGGCACGACGCTGGCGCTCGGAGTGCTCGTCGCGATCCCGACCGTCGTGGTCGCCGGCCCGCTGTTCGCGCCCATCGCGGGGCGGTGGGTGCCGGTGCCGGCGCCGGACCTGTTCGAGGCCCGCGAGGCCGAGAAGATGGCGCAGCGACCGACGTTCGTGGTCACCCTCTTCACCGTGCTGCTGCCGGTGGTGCTGATGATGGGCAAGGCGCTGGCCGACATCCTCGAGGACGACGAGGGCAACCTGGTACGCCGCGTGCTGGACGTGCTCGGCACCCCGGTGATCGCGCTGCTGATCGCCGTCATCGTCGCCATCTTCACCTTCGGCCGCGGCGCGGGGATGGGCAAGGACGAGATCACCAAGAGCGTCGAGTCGTCGCTGCCGCCGATCGCCGGGATCCTGCTGATCGTCTGCGCCGGTGGTGGGTTCAAGCAGGTGCTGGTCGACACCGGCATCGGCACCAAGCTCGCCGACTGGGCCACCGACGCCAACGTCTCGGTGCTGCTGATGGCCTGGGTGCTCGCCGTACTCATCCGCCTGGCGACCGGCTCCGCCACCGTCGCCACGATCACCGCCTCGGCACTGATGGTCGGCCTGACCGAGGGGCTCAGTCAGGGCGAGGTCTCGCTGGTCGTGCTCGCGGTCGGTGCCGGCTCGGTGTTCTTCTCCCACGTCAACGACGCGGGCTTCTGGCTGGTCAAGGAGTACTTCGGTCTCTCCGTCGGCCAGACCATCAAGTCGTGGTCGCTGATGGAGACGATCCTGTCGGTCAGCGGGCTGGTCTTCGTGCTGATCCTCGGGATCTTCATCTAGCGCTGAGCGCTATTCGCCGACGACGGAGAAGAAGATCTGCCCCTCGTAGCGGTCGTCCCAGGTGCCGCTCCAGTCGCGCAGCCCGAACGTCGCCGTGACCCGCACGTTGGTGCTGTCCAGGAGGGCGGCGTCCAGACGCACGTCGAGATTGCCGAGGTGGTGGTCGCCGTCGTTGGAGCTGAACTGGACGTTGAACCCGGTCAGGATCGCGGTCGCCGTGCTCACCGGCGCGTCCATTGCGACGTCGCGGGTGGCCTGGCGTGGGCCCGAGCCGGAGAACCGGCCGAACGTGATGCTATTCGTCTCGATCTGCACGGTGCCAGCCCTTCTTGTGTTCCCGACGCGGGTGACGGTGGGGATGTTCGCGGGAGCCGGGTGGCCGGGACGAGCCAGGGGAGACCACGCCGAGATCGACGGCGGCCAGTGCTTCGTCGCGGGTCACTCCGAGGCCGGACGGAACGACGTGCAGGGTGCCCGTCGGCAGTGACCAGTCGGCGAACATTCCCTTCGGAAGTCGCTCGCCGCGCCCGATCTCGCCCCCGTCGTCGTCGAACCAGGTGAGGTAACGGCCCGGCAGCTGGCGACCAAGTGGGTCGACGGCGAGCGCGGCCACCGCTGGTCCCGTGTCGTAGACGGAGATGCTCACGGGCGGTTCCTCGTGGCAGCCGTCGAACTTGAGCACGCAGCCGCTGGTGGTGAGCAGCTCCGTCGCCAGGACTCGGATCTGGATCTCGTCCTTCGACGCGTAGAGGAACCGTCGCGGCAGCACCATCCGCGTGTCGGTGGTGCGGGGAGCGGCGCCGCGCCAGACCCCGCCACGGTCGCGCCACTGCACCAGATACCAGATCTCGGCGCCCGAGCCCTTCCCTTCCCAGGTCAGCTCCAGGTCGCCGTTCTCAGTCCTGCTCCAGTCGCATCGGACCTCGACCGGGTCCTCGAAGAGGTGGCGGACGAGCACCTGCTTGTGGCGTCGGATGACGAGCCGGTGGGGTTCGGCGGTGAGCGGCACCTCGCCGATCAGGTCGACCGGTCCGCAGTCGGCGTCGCATGAGCTGCACGTGCGGTGGAGATAGGTGCAGGCGATGATGGCGCCGTCCTCATCGAGCACGTGCGCCTCCACGTTCGTCGCTTCACCGCGTGGCCGGCGCAGCGCGTGGTAGGTGAAGGACGGGTGCACCTGGGCCTTCTCGTCCTCCTCGTTGTCGACCGTGACGCGGAGGAACAGGACGGGTTCACGCTTCTTGATCCACTCCGGGCGTGGCTCCGGTGGAAGGCGGGACGGCGGCCGCCGACGTGCGCCGCCGACGTACTCGGAAGCCGCAGTGCCCATGTAGGCGGAGACCCAGGCCGGCGCCGCTCCCGTCGACGGCGAAGGGTCCCCCTTGGAGAACAACGCTGCGTAGGTGTGCGGGCTGATCCAGTTGCTGCCGGAGTAGCCCATGAAGTCCTGGGACGAGGCGGGATCGAAGACGACGTTGTTCTCCACGTCGAACCCGAACTCGCCGATGCTGTCGGAGACGTAGCTGCCATAGCGGGGATAGCTGCCGTCGGTGTTGAGCGGGCTGTCGCAACGCCCGGAGTCGTCGCAGGGCGCATGGTCGCGGCCCACCGCGTGCCCGGCCTCGTGGGCGGCGGTCTGCCCTCCGCCGACCATGCCGGTGCCGGCGCCGCTTCCCCCGCAGCCGCCGACACCGGTCAGAGGGGTTCCGTTGGGGAGGAGGCCGTAGACGAGGTCGTCGGTGTCGCCCTTGATGTCGCGCAGGTCATCGAGCAGAGAGTTGAATCCCGAGCCGCAGCCCTCTGACGCCGTTCCGGCGAGGCTCTCGTCGAACTCCAACGTCGTGTACCCGGAGAACAAGATGTCGCCGGTCGGCCACACGCGCCGGGCGTAGTCGAACGTGGAGGCGAAATCGGTCTCCACCGGAGCGGGCAGGTTGAGCCCCGCCCCTGTGTAGTTGATGCCCACGGCGTAGACCCGCATCGGGTTGACGCGCACGAAGCGCAGCGTTCGCTGTGCGGCGGCGGACTTCTGTCCCGGCGCCGTTGCGTCGAACACGCGGAGTCGGATCTCGATGTTTCCGTCGCACCAGGCTCCCGGGATGAGGAAGTTCAACGTGTGGCCGACCATGCCTCGGTCGATTTCAGCTGCGCGCCTCGGGTTGATGGTGGCCAGGGGCGCCAGCGTCGTCTGGGCGCCGCCGCTGGAGACGATCAGCTCACCGGTGAGGTTGGTGATCGCCGGCAAGCCGCTCGTGGCGTCGTAGTCGACGTAGGCGCGTACTCCTGTGGACTTGCCGGCCACCAACGGGATCGAGTTGTCGGGCCGCACATTGCCGGTGTCCAGATGGTCCGCGGCCCGGAAGAACTGGGTGGCCTGGTTGGTCTCGACGTCGACGACCTGGAGGTCGCCGCGTGGCGGTGGTTCGGTTGCCGAGACGAGATCCGCCAGCACTGCAACCTGGATGCTGCCGCCATAGTCGTCGTCCCAGGTGCCCGACCAGTCACGGCATCCCAGTCGACCGTTGACGGTGACGGTGTTCTGGTCGACCGCCGTGTCCAGCGCCACCTCGAGCAGGCCGACGTGGTGGTCATCTCCCGCGAAGCCGACCTGGTAGCCACGGACCGCAGCGACGGCATCGTCCACCTCGCGTGGGAACACGAGCGTCCGGTTGGCCGTCATCGGACCGGAGCCGCGAGCGACCGAGAAGGTGAGCGTGGTTTCTCGAACTTCCATAGCGTCCTCGGGCATGTTCGCGGCTGCCCGAGTCATCCCGACTCCTACCCGACCCGAGTCGCCGTAGAGAAGTTCTACGATGCGCCGATGCCGTGGACGCGTCAATGGCCCCTTTGGGGGACGCCGTGACGTCGCCGCGCTGTCATCGACCACGTCGTCGTCGGACCGCCAGGCGTCTTCGTAGTGACCACCCAGAGCTGGTCGGGACTGGCGAGCCGCTGGCCTCGCGGCCCTCAGCCCAGCTCCTCCGCGAGCATGACGATGATCCCCTCCGGGCCGCGGACGTAGCAGAGCCGGTAGATGTCCTCCTAGGTTCAGGTCATCGGCCGACGCGCTGCCGGTCGGGCTCGATGCGGGCGACGACCCGCTCCTCGTCGCGCGGGTAGGGACCACCGAGGTACTTCGTCGCGATCCGGTCGACGACCTCCCAGGCGGCGTCGCCCTCGAGCCACTCGACGACCCTGCCACGGATGCTGACCGGCTCGAACGGGTTGTCGGCCGGGGTCAGGGAGAGGGCGACCCGCGGGTCGCGGCGCAGGTTGCGGGCCTTCTGGGAGCCGGGACCGGTGAGGATCACGACCTGGTCGCCGTCCGTGCCGACCCAGACCGGAACGGAGTGCGGCGCGCCGTCGGGGAGGACGGTCGCGAGGTGGGCGATCGCGGTGCCGTCGAGCACGCGGCGTACGTCGGGGTTGATCATTTCTCTCTTCTCCTCAGCGGGCGTTGTCGGCCAGCCATCCGACGAAGTCGGCGACTGCGGTGGTGACGTCGAAGCTCGGCGTGAAGCCGGTGTCGGCGGTCAGGCGAGCGATGTCGAGGTGTGGTGTCCGCTGGCCGCCCGGTGTCACGGCGACCTGCGCTCCCTGGACGGCTGCTTCGAGGGCCGCCACGAACTCGGCGTGGGCGACCGGGTGGCCGCTCGACACGTTGTAGGTGTCGTGGTTCAGCGTGGGTGCGGTCATGAGCAGGGCGAGCGCGCGGCCGGCATCCGGCGCGTAGCAGAGGTCGCCACCGTCGTCGGCGTGCACCTGCGGCGGCGTGCCTCCGCGGACGACGGCGTCGACGAGCGAGGGGAGCGGGTAGAACGGCGACGTCGGATCGCCGAGCGGGCCCCAGATGGTGCCGATCCTCAGCACGACCGGGTGTACGCCGGTCCCGGCCAGGGCCTGTTTGGTGAGGGGCTCGGCGGCCTTCTTGAAGGCCAGGATCGGGTTGTCGATCGCCTTCGTCGGCAGCGCCAGCTCTTCATGCCAGCTCGACTCCGATCGGCCGATGTAGACGCCGATGCTGCTGGCCACGGCGAAGCGGCGGACCTGCCACGTGCGGGCGGCCTCGAGGGCGTTGTGCAGGCCGGTCGTGTTGATGCGGAGGAACTCGATGGGGTCGTCGACCGAGTGTCCGGCGGCGGAGGGAGCGAACGAGGGACGCGGGGCGGCGAGGTGCACGATCCCGGTGATGTCGTGGCGGTTGCCGAGGTCGAGGAAGGCCTCGCGATCGGTGACGTCGAGCTGTTCGACGGTGACCCAGCCGGCGAGGAACGACGGCACATCTCCGCTGGAGTGACGGGTGACGCCGACGTCCTCACCCAGGTCGAGCAGGGCCTTGGCGGTGTGGGCCCCGATCATCCCGAGGCCGCCGGTGACGAGGATCATCGCTGCACCTCGTAGTGGAGGTGGGTGACGCCCGGGGCCGGCACGGCTTCGAGCAGGCGGAGCTCGATGTGCTCGGGCAGCTCCTGGAAGAAGGGGCGGCCCGCACCGAGCAGCACCGGCACCTGGTGCAGTACGAGCTCGTCGACGAGCCCCGCCTTCAGTGCCTCGGTCACGACACCGCCACCCATGAGCGCGACGTTCTGGTCGCCGGCCGCTTGCTTGGCCGCCGCGACGGCGTCCTCGATGCCGGTCGTGACCAGCGTCTGTCGACCGCCCAGCTGCGGCGCCGGCCGGTGGCTGAGCACGAACAGGGGGGCTGTCGGGTGCGGCGCTCCCTCGTCCCCGAAGCGGTCGGAGTCGTCGTACGTGGTGCGGCCAGCGAGGCTGGCGCCGCAGCTCCCCGCGAGAGCGTCGAAGACCCGGGCGCTGGGCTCACTCAGCTTGAAGCCGTCGAACACCTGGCTGGGGATGTCGCCGTTGACGTACCAGTCGAAGAGCATCCCTCCGTCGCCGAGACCGTGCCCGGGACGCGGGTCGCGACCGGTGATGTAGCCGTCGACCGAGACCGACAGTGCGCTGATGACCTTGCCCATGGTGCTCTTCCTTTCGAGTTCCTTCAAGAGACTCCGGAATCGTAACAGACTAAGTTCCCTCAGGGAACCCCAAGTGCTAGCCTGTCCTCATGCAACGCACCAACTTCGGAGAGATGGTCTGCTCCATCGCCCGCACCCTCGACGTGATCGGGGAGCCGTGGTCGCCGCTGATCCTGCGCGACGTGTGGGTCGGGATGAATCGCTTCGAGCAGCTCCAGGCCGATCTCGGAATCTCGCGCAAGGTACTGACCGAACGCCTCAACCACCTCGTCGACCACGGTGTGCTCGAACGCCGCCCGTACGACAACCGGCCGCGCTACGACTACCACCTGACGGAGAAGGGCGCCGAGCTCGTCGACCTGCTCATGGTCATGGCCGGCTGGGGGGACAAGTGGCTCGCCGGCAAGGCCGGCCCGCCCGTGCTCTACCGCCACCACGCGTGCGGTGAGATCAGCAGGGTCGACCTGCGCTGCGCCCACTGCGGCGAGCCGATGCATGCCGGTGACGTCGATGTGGTGGCGGGGCCTGGGGCGGCGGCGTGATCTAGGCGTCGGTCAGCTCGACGACGTACGCCTCGTGGTCGGACAGACGTGGCGGACCAGCCGCTGAGCGTTGCTCCAGCCACTGCTGGTGGCCAGGGCGCTGGCCGGGTGCGGATCGTCCAGCGGAGACAAGTCGGTCCCGCGCACCATGACACCCGCCCAGCGGCGGCGGGCCGCCATCTCCGTCCGGGTGACATGGAGGCGGTGGCCGGGCACGTCGACGCGGTCGCTGACCTCGGTGAGGAGCATGACGTCGCAGTCCAGGCCGAGCAGGAGCTCGCGATGGTCGTCGCCCCATCGTCCGGCGAGGTTCCAGGTCCCGATCCTCACGCTGTCCGAACGGCCGGTCGGTCGCGGAGCTCGGCCGGCAACGTGGTCACGGGGTCATGGTGCCGCATCCCGTCGATGTCCATGTGCGGCCCGGGCGCCGGCGGTGGGCCGATGCGGGCGATGACCCTGCTGGCATCGACGCCCGACTCGTAGTCACATCGGGCCGGATCGGTGCGCCGATCGGTCGGAGTTCCGCCGTCTCCCCCTCCTCCCGGCGCGGCGGTGCATACGGTTCCGGTGCAGGGGGGACAGTGGCAGGCGAGTCGGCAAGGACCAAGGCGGAGCGACTACGGCGGAATGCCGATCGCTACGAGCGTGGCGCCCAGTGGGAAGAGGCGACCGCCGAGGTCCTTGCCGATCTGCCGGCCGGTTGGACCGTGCTCCACGACGTCGCCTGGCCGGACCGCAAGCTCGCGAACCTCGACCACGTGGTCGTGGGGCCTCCGGGTGTGTTCGTGATCGACAGCAAGAACTGGTCGGGACGGGTCGCCGCGGACCGGGGCCTGCTGCGGCACGACCGGCGGTCCCGGGTGCCGACGGTGCAGGGTGCGCTGGCGGGGGTGGCCTCGGTGGCGAAGGTGGTGCCGGAGGTGCGGCGCGAGCATGTGTACGCCGTGCTCTGCTTCAGCGGGAGCGACGCTCCGGACGCGCTGTCCGATGGCGTGCTGGTCTGCTCGACGGGCTCACTGCTCACCGTGCTGACGTCGCGACCGGCGGCGCTGCCCGACGAGCTCGTGCAGGCGCTCGCCGACGTCCTGCCCTCTCGGCTGCCTTCAGCCAGCGCCCCCCGGCCGGCTCGTGTCGGCAAGCCACGGCAACGATCGAGGTCGCGAAGCCGGAAGCGCGGGGAACCGGACAGGCTGGTGAAGCTGATCGCCGCCGTGGCATTCGGGCTGGCGCTGGCGGCGAACCCGGGTGTCTTCACCGCGATCTCGGACGGGGTCTCGGGTCTGCTCGGCGACCAGGTGACGACACCCGAGGACGAGCAGGTCGAGCCTCAGGAGAAGAAGAAGGACGACGTGCCGGTGAAGAAGGTCCAGCGGGAGCGCTAGGTCCCAGCGCTTCAGGGTTCTCGACTCTGCCTCGCTGGCGCACGCCGGCTCGACCGCCCGAAACTGCCGCGCTTCGTGGCGCCCAACCGGCGCGACCACGTGAAGTCGGCGTACTCCTCAGCTCGCTGCTCAAATCTCTTGATGACGGGTACCGGCAGGCGCATGCTGGAGTCAGAAGGAGGAGTCATGGCCATTGATCGGGTCCCCGACGGCCTTCCGGTCCTGTCCCGCGGGAAGCATCGCTCCGCTCGGAAGGGCGCCTGCTTCATGGAGATGGCGTCCGTGCTGGCGAACGAGAAGTGGAGCGACCATCCGAGCTGCACCCATCCGTTGCTCGCGAGCCTGGCCCGGCTCGTCAACGACAACACCAGCGACGACCATCGCAGCGAGCTCGCGGTGATGATCCCGTCGGTGGTGGGTCTGCGCGGCGGCGATCTTGCGTGGACGGTAGGGGTGACCTCCGCCGTCGCCCTGCAGGCGATCCCGGACGTGCCCGAGAGCTCGCAGCGGGCCCTGGCGGCGGGGCTGATCCGGTGCCGGGAGTTCGCGGACACCGACGCCATTGCCCAGGCACTGGAGCGGGTGCCGGGTGCGGTGGCGTGGGCACAGGAGTTCACGGCGGGCTCGAAGATCACCGCGAAACAGTTCGAGAGGCGGAGCGCCCCGAGCGTGATGCGGTGCGCGGTGCACGGCATCGTGGCGTCGACGAGCCCGGATCCGGACACACGACTGCGCGAGCTGCTGAAGGTGGGCATCGCCACCGCCCAGCGGCTCGAACCCCAGCCGATGGAGGTCGCCTCAGGCGAGGTGGTGCTCGAAGGCGTACGCCGCGGCGGCGGTGCGTGAGCTGACGTCCAGCTTCGCGAAGATGTTGCTGAGGTGGCGGGCGACCGTCTTCTCGCTGAGCACGAGCTCGGCGGCGATCTGAGAGTTGCTCTTGCCTGAAGCGACCAGGCGCAGCACCTCCGCCTCGCGGGTGGTCAGCCCGAGCGGCAGTGCGGCCGGCGCGAGCAGACGCGCTGCCTCCTGGTCGGCCGGGGCGGTGCCGAGCTCGACGAAGGTACGGCGGGCGGCGGCGAGCTCGCTCATCGCCGACTCCTCGTCGCCGAGGGTGCGCAGAGCCCGTGCGACCTGCACCTTCGCCCGCGCGGCCTCGTAGGGCGCGTCCATGCCGAGCCACAGCGCCGACGCCTTACGCAGGTAGGGGAGGGCGCCGGGGGCGTCGCCGCCCTCGAGCTCGACCCGGCCGGCGGCGTACGCGGCCATCGCCTGCAGCGCCGCACAGCGGAAGCGG
>JALZCZ010000150.1 GCA_030862825.1 Actinomycetota bacterium
TCATCGGGCCGTCTGCGGCCGCCGTGATCGTGACCACCGCGGGCCCGTCGTGGGCGCTGGCCGTCGACGGGGTGACCTATCTCGGCGCGGCGGCCCTGTTGCTCGGCGTCCACATCCCCGCGCGCGAGCGCAGCGACGACGCGCCCTCCGCGATCACCGAGCTGCGCCAGGGCTGGTCCTACTTCATCGGCACGACCTGGTTGTGGGTGGTCGTGGTGGCGTTCACGTTCATCAACATGATCCATGCCGGCGCCCTCAGCACCCTCGGGCCGGTGCTCGCCAAGCAGGGGGACCTCGGGGAGCGCGGCTGGGGTCTGCTCCTCTCGGCAGAGGCAGTCGGCCTGCTGCTCACGACGCTGGTGATGATCCGGGTCCCGCTGAAGCGCCCCCTGCTCTTCGGCATGCTCGGCATGGGCGTGGAGGGCGTGCTGATCACGATGCTCGGGCTCGAGCCGGGGCTCGCCGTGCTGCTGGTCTTCGCCGTGCTCGCGGGCGTCGGCGTGGAGATCTTCAGCCTCGGCTGGAACCTCGCCATGCAGGAGCACGTGCCCGACGAGATGCTGTCGCGCGCCTACTCCTATGACGCCGTCGGCTCCTTCGTCGCCATCCCGATCGGCGCGCTGGTCTTCGGTCCGCTGGGTGCCGCCTTCGGCGTCGCCAACGTCATCCTGATCGGCGGCCTCGGCTACATCGGGCTGGCGCTGCTCGCGCTCTGCTCGAGCTCGGTCCGCAGGCTGGAGCGGGTCAGCACCACTTCTCAGCCAGTGCCCGGATGACCCGCAGGTTGCGGTTGGTGGCGGCTCCGAGTGCCCTCTCCACCGCGGCGTTGGTCAGCTTCGCCTGGTGGTAGGGGTCGGTCAACAGCAGGTGCACGGCCCGGCCCCGCACCCGGGCGAACTCCTTGTCGTCGCCGAGGGCCTCGATCTTCGCCACCAGCTCGGGCCCGGGCTCGACCTTCAGCAGAGAGACGAAGTGGTGGCCGCCGTGACCGGCCGCCACGTCCTCGGCGTCGTCGACGATGGCGCAGATCTCGGCGGGCGTGAAGACCATCGTCGGCACCTCGAAGCTGGCCCATGCGACGTATGCCGCCTCCAGGGCGGTCTCGATCCTGGCCCGCGAGCGCATCGCGGTGTCGAAGCGGACGTTGCCGGTGTTGATGTGCGTCGCCACGTCGGTGAACCCGGCCGCCTCCGTCGCGGCGACGATGTCGGCCTTCGCGAACTTGCGGTTCGCGCCGAGATTGATCGCGCGAAGGAATCCGACATACGTGGCCATCCGGATAACCTGCTGGACGTGGCAGGAGAGGTCAAGGACCAACCCGACGGGCGCGCGTCGCGGTGGAACACCCACCGCGAGGGACGGCGCGCGGAGCTCGTCGCCGCCGCGGTGCGCGCGATCGACAAGCATGGCCCCGACGTGCGGATCGCCGAGATCGCGGCCGAGGCCGGGGTCAGCAAGCCGGTCCTCTACCGCTACTTCGCCGACAAGGACGAGCTGCACGCAGCAGTCGGCATCTACGCGGCTGACGAGGTGCTCGAGAACTTCGTGCCCGCCATCCTGGGCGAGGGCCCCGTGCGCGACCGCATCGCCACCGCGATCGACGCCTACCTGCAGGTGATCGAGGAGCACCAGCAGGTCTTCATGCTGCTCGTGCGCCGCCGTCCCGGCGAGGATCCGTTGGCCGACGGGAAGTCGCGGATCGCCTCCACGGTGGCGAGGATCCTCAGCAACGCCTTGGGCCAGGCGGGTGTGGACACGGCGGCCGCGGACGTCTGGGCCCAGAGCCTGGTGGGCCTGTGCCTCAGCACCGGCGAGTGGTGGCTGCAGCAGCGGACCATGTCGCGCGAGGAGCTGAGCCAGTACCTCGCCTCGTTCACCTGGCACGCCTTCGAGGGCGCCGCCGCCGAGCTCGGCGTACCGCTCTCCGCGTTGGGTGGAAGCCCGAGCCCCGAGTGACCGTGCGCCTGCGCCGCGGCGTCCCCGGCGCGGGCTACTGTCGGCCACATGCCCTGCGACTACTGCGGCAAGGAGTTCGACCCGATCTCGACGCGCTGGCTCTGCCCGCACTGCCACATGAAGGCCAACTGCTGTGAGGGCGCACCGCTCGGCCAGTAGGGCTCAGAGGTTCCCGCGGGCGTCCTGCTCGCGTTCGATCGCCTCGAAGAGGGCCTTGAAGTTGCCCTTGCCGAAGCCCAGGGATCCGTGCCGCTCGATGAACTCGTAGAACACCGTCGGCCGATCCCCTACCGGCTTGGTGAAGATCTGGAGCAGGTAGCCGTCCTCGTCGCGATCGACGAGGATCTTCCGCTTCTTCAGCTCCTCGATCGGCACCCGGACGTTGCCGATCCGTTCACGCAGCTCGGGGTCGTCGTAGTAGGAGTCCGGGGTCTCGAGGAACTCGATGCCGTTGTCGCGCAGGATGTCGACACTGCGCAGGATGTCATTGGTGGCCAGCGCGATGTGCTGGCAGCCGGCACCGCCGTAGAACTCGAGGTATTCGTCGATCTGCGACTTCTTCCGCGCGATCGCCGGCTCGTTGAGCGGGAACTTCACCCGGTGGTTGCCGCTCGCGACGACCTTCGACATCAGCGCCGAGTAGTCGGTGGCGATGTCGTCGCCGATGAACTCGGCCATGTTCGTGAAGCCCATGACC